>NZ_JBSGIP010000002.1:142770-448269 GCF_053605105.1 Nocardia sp. NPDC003963 | reverse complement strand
GCCTGCCCTACTGGGCGAGCAGGGAGTGGTGAGCATGACCGAGAACAGCGAGAAGAAGACTGAGAAGAAATATCAACCCCGGTTCTTCACTCCTTCGCTCAGTCGCTGCGCTCCTTCGCTTCGTCGCTCCAGAACCGGGGCGGGCCCCACCCGCGGAGGTGGACCATCCGGAGCAGGCGCCAGGTGTCGTGCGGGGAGGTGTGGTTCAGGCGGTGCGTTGGGGTTCACCGTGCTGTGGGTGTTGGGTTCGGGTCTTCGATCGGTGGATGGCTTCTGGTGTGGCGGTTGTTGCGGTCCTTCGCTCTGGTCACTCCGGAGCCGGAGCCGGGCGGGGGCGCCCGCTGAGGTGGACCATCCGGAGCAGGCGCCAGGTGTCGTGCGGGGAGGTGTGGTTCAGGCGGTGCGTTGGGGTTCACCGTGCTGTGGGTGTTCGGTTCGGGTCTTCGATCGGTGGATGGCCTCTGATGTGGCGGTTGTCGTCCTCCTTCGCACTGGTCGATGCAGAGCCGTGGCGGCGCGGTCGGTGGGCGGGACCGTCCGGAGTAGATGAAAGGTGTGCCGGGTCGGGTGCCTCGACCGTCTGGTGACAGTCACGACGCCGTGGGTGCGGGGTGGTCCGCCGACGATCTCCGGTGATGTGCGCGAGCAGTCCGGTGCGGGCCGTGGGCCCGCCGGGGCGCCCGCTACTCTGGGACGCCCATTACCCTGGGACTCAGTGCCGTCACTCGAGATCAGGAGCGCGCCAGGTGTTCGAATCCCTATCCGACCGGTTGACCGGTGCCCTTAAGGACCTTCGCGGTAAGGGACGCCTGTCGCCGGCCGATATCGACGCCACCTGCCGGGAGATCCGCTTGGCGCTGCTGGAGGCCGATGTCGCGCTGCCTGTGGTCCGCGGGTTCATCTCCCGGATCAAGGAGCGGGCCAAGGGTGCGGAGGTCTCCGCCGCGCTCAACCCGGCCCAGCAGGTCGTCAAGATCGTCAACGAGGAACTCGTCGGGATCCTCGGCGGCGAGACCAGGCGGCTGACGCTCGCCAAGACCCCGCCGACGGTGATCATGCTCGCCGGTCTGCAGGGTGCCGGTAAGACCACGCTGGCCGGCAAGCTCGCCAAATGGCTGCGTGAACAGGGGCATCAGCCGCTGCTGGTGGCCTGCGATCTGCAGCGCCCCGGTGCGGTGACCCAGTTGCAGGTGGTCGGCGAACGTGCCGGTGTACCGGTGTTCGCACCGCATCCGGGTACCTCGATCGGCGGTGGCGAGAATGCCCTCGGGATCACGGCGGCCGATCCGGTCGCCGTCGCCGAATCCGGTATCGCCGAGGCCCGCGCCAAACAGTACGACGTCGTGATCGTCGACACGGCCGGCCGGCTCGGTATCGACGCCGAGCTCATGGCGCAGGCGGTAGGTATCCGTGACGCGGTGAAACCCGACGAGACCCTGTTCGTCCTCGACGCCATGATCGGCCAGGACGCGGTCTCCACCGCCGAGGCGTTCCGTGACGGTGTCGGCTTCACCGGCGTGGTGCTCACCAAACTCGACGGCGATGCCCGCGGTGGTGCGGCGCTGAGCGTGCGCAATGTCACCGGTGCCCCGATCATGTTCGCCTCCACCGGCGAGAAGCTCGAGGATTTCGACGTCTTCCATCCCGACCGGATGGCCAGCCGCATCCTCGGTATGGGCGATGTGCTCACCCTGATCGAACAGGCCGAGCAGGTCTACGATGCGCAGCAGGCCGAGGAGGCCGCCCGCAAGATCGGCAGTGGCGAGCTGACCCTCGAGGATTTCCTCGACCAGATGCTGGCCATCCGCAAGATGGGCCCGATCGGGAACCTGCTGGGGATGCTGCCGGGCGCCGGCCAGATGAAGGATGCGCTCGCCCAGGTCGACGATAAGCAGCTCGACCGGGTACAGGCGATCATCCGCGGGATGACTCCCGCCGAGCGGGATAATCCGAAGATCATCAACGCCTCCCGCCGGTTGCGTATCGCCAACGGGTCCGGAGTCCAGGTCTCCGATGTGAACCAGCTGGTCGACAGGTTCTTCGAGGCCCGCAAGATGATGGCGATGATGGGCCGGCAGATGGGGATGCCCGGCGCCAACCGTCGCAACAACAGGAAGCAGAAGGGCAAGAAGGGCAAGAAGGGCGGGCGTGGGCCCACCCAGCCGAAGATGCGCGGCGGTTTCCCGGGGATGCCGGGTCTGCCCGGCGGTATGCCGGGGGGCGGCGGAATGCCCGATCTGTCGAATATGCCGCCCGGTCTCGATCAGCTGCCCCCCGGCCTGGAGGGCTTCGACATCTCCAAGTTCAAGTTCCCGGACAAGTAGTCGACCGGTAGGCCCGGGCGGGCAGTATCGGCCTGGGCCGAATCACGTCCGAACTGCCCGATTCATGTAATGCGTAGCGGTCGGACAAGCTCGGCACGCGGTGTTCGCCCGGTCGGATCGCTGACCGTGGCGCGGCCCGGCTGTCCGGTCTGCGAGTGAACTCCCCGGCGCTCTGGGCCGCCCGCGGTAGCCGGGGCGCCGACTACCCGGTGCGGTAAGGCGTCGGCGCCCGGACAGGTGTACGCGCGGTCAGCGCGTGCGGCGCCGCCGCAGGACAACCGCGGTCGTTACGGCGAGTATCAGAACGACGGCGACGATCCCGACTGCGATTCCGACGACCGTCGAGATCCCGTCGGCGGTGCCGTCGGGCTGATCGCTCGCCTCCCCGGAAGCGAGGGGATGGGAATCCTCACCGAAGGTGGCGTTGCTCGTGGAATCGTCCGCGTAACGAGGCCCTGATTCCGGAGTGCCGGCGATATCGACTTCCAGCTCGATGGGCACCGGCGCGACCTTGTCCGTCGGGCTCAGCTTGATCGCTATGTAGTACCAGCCCGCCAGGGATTGCCCGGCGACCCCGGTATCGGCGGCCTCCCGGTTGAGGTACCGGATCGGGGCGGTGGCGAGCGCCGGGTCGTGCGACGGCAGCAACTGTTCGCTACCGGTATAGGCCATGGTGTCGAAGTCGATTTCGGCCCGGTACGGGTTGTAGAGCGTGGTAGTGATATTCGAGGTGTACTCGCTGCCCCGCTCCGGGGTCGCGGCGAATCGCACCCGGTATGCCAGACCCTGGCCCCAGTCGAGTTTCACCCGGTAGAAGACGAATTCCCCGCGCTGCAGCGTATCGGTGTACCGGCCGGTTCCGGGCAGCTCCGCGGCGATATCGAACGATCCGCCGCCGACTGTCGGCGCGGTGGGGCCGCCGGGTGCGGTGAATTCCACCGCGGGCGCGGCAGTGGGACCGGGATCGGTGGCTGCCGGCTCCACGCCCACGGACAGCTCGACCGGTAGCTGTGCCGGGGCGTTGTCCGAGGTCACGGCCCATTCCAGCGCGAAATAGTAGCGGCCACCACCGGTGCACGCGTCGGTGTCCGCGCTACCGGAGTCGGGCTCCGCCGCTCCCTTCCACACACTTCCGACCGTCAACGCGACCCCGTCGCCGGTCCTGGTGGCCAACTTGCTCTCCTCGGCACGGCAGTCCTGGCCGCCGGCGCCGTAGACCTGCAGATCGAGCCTGTCGACCGAGGTGAATGAGTCGTCCTTGCGCGGGAACGAGACGGTTCCGGTGAAGTACGCGGTCGCGCCCTCGGGCACATCCACGGCGTAATACCGCGGCTGCGTCCGGCCCAGCACATCCAGGTACTGCCCGGGTGCGGCCACCGGCGCCTCCCGGTATCCCGGCGTTCCCGCGATCGGGGTACCGGTCGCGGCATAGGTACGCAGGGCGGCGGCGCTGACCCGGGGCAGTACCTGCTCCAGGGTCTTGCCGTCGGCGGCGTCGGTGTAGGTGCCCCCGGTGCTCTGGGCGATACAGGTCAATTGCGCCCGCGAGGGATCGTCGACGCCGAAGCCGATCGCGTGCACGACGATCTCGTTGCCCTGAGCGCTGAGCTCACGTGCGACATCACACGGGTCCGGCGGCGCGCAGGTGTCCAGTCCGTCGGAGACGAGCACGATCGAGCGAGGGCCCTCCTGCGGTAGTGCTGCGGCCGCCGTCCGCAACGAAGTGCCGATCGGGGTGTAGCCACGCGGCACGATCCCGTCCGCTGCCGCCGTCAGCGCCGGTTTGTCGATGGTCCGGGCCGGATGCAGGACCGCGACGTCCCGGCAGCCGGCGGCCTGTTCCGCGTCCGAGGATCCGGTGGCCGTGCCGTACACCGTGAGTCCGACCTCGGCCGCATCCGGTGCTGCGGCGACGAAAGCGCGGACCGCGTTCTTCGCCGCGTCCATCTTGGTGCCGCCGCCGGGGTCGGGCGCCAGCATGGAGCCCGACGCGTCCAGCACCAGCATTGTCGGGGCGTATTCCGCCGCCTGTTGCGGCGATTGTTGCGCGACCGCGGGCGCCGCGGCCGGTACGAGGCCGATCACCGCCGCCGCCAGGGTTGTGAGCGCTCGGCTCGAAAACGACACGCGATGGTCCTCCCGTTCAGTGCTGTCCCACTCGAATGGGCACGATCCCCCGGAGCTCCGTGCCGGAGGTCCGGGGGTGTTATCCGATATCGGTCTGCCCGGTTGCGGGTCAGCGTCCGCCGCGAGGGCGGGCGAGCAACACGACGACGACCACGATGAGGAGCAGCCCGGCGCCCAGCGCGACGGCGGTACCCCACACCAGCGGTGAAACGGCCGAATCCGATTCGTCCGCGGCCCTGTCCGTCCCGTTCCCGGTGGCGGGTTTCTCGTTCTCGCCGAAAGTTCCCGTGGTCTCGGCTCCGTCCTGGTAACGCGGTCCGGATTCCGCGGTACCCACAACGTCGATCTCCAGCTCCACCGGCACCGCCGGGGCAATGCCGGTACCGCTGTTCGGGCCGAGCTTGACGGCGATGTAGTAGTAGCCGGCGACAGCCTGCTCCGCGATCGTGCTGTCCGCCTCCTTCCGGTTCAGATAGCGGATCGGTGGGGTCGCGAGGGCGGGCTCGTTGGTCGGGAGTACCTGCTCGGACCCGGTGTAGGCGGCGAAATCGTTATCGATTTCCTTGCGACTCGGCGCATACAGGGTGGTGGTGATGTTGGAGAGGTTGTCGATACCACGTCCCGGCGTCTCGCCGAACCGCACGCGGTAGGCCAGACCCTGCCCCCAGTCGAGTTTCACCCGGTAGAAGACGAATTCCCCGCGCTGCAGCGTATCGGTGTACCGGCCGGTCCCCGGCAGCGGCGCGGCCACATTGAACGAACCGCCGCCGACGGCCGGTGTTGTGGGCCCGCCGGGCTCGGCGAAGGTCACGGGCGTGGGTTCGGCCGCGGGACCGGGATCGGCCACGGCGGGCTCGATACCCACCGCCAACTCGACCGGCAGCCGGGTCGGGGCGCCGTCGGCGACGCCCGCCCATTCGAGGATGAAGTAGTAGCGTCCGCCGCCCGCGCATTTGTCGTGCGCGGCATTGCCGTTCGGGGCTTCGGCCGCACCCTCCCACATCGATGCCACGGTCAGTGCCACACCGTCGGTCGAGCGGGTGGCCTGCTCGTTCTCGAAGACGTAGCAGTCCTGGCCGTCGCGTCCGTAGACCCGTAGATTGAGCACGTTGTTCGCCATGGAGGCATCGCCACCGCCGCGCGGGAACGAGACGGTACCGCTGAAGTACGCGGTCGCCCCCTCGGGCACATCCACCGCGTAGTAGCGCGGCTTCTTCTGGTCGAGAACGTCCAGGTACTGACCCGGTTCGGTGACCGGTGCGTTCCGATGATCCGCCGTGCCCGCGATCGGGGTACCGATGGCCGCGTAGGTGCGCAGCGCCGTAGCGGTGACCCGTGGCAATACCTGTTCGAGTGTCTTACCGTCCACGGCGTCGGTGTAGGTACCGCCGGTGGTCTGCGCGATACAGGTGAGCTGCACGCGCGACGGGTCGTCGACGCCGAAGCCGATCGCGTGCACGACGATCTCGGCGCCCTGGGCGCTGAGCTCGCGGGCCACCTCGCAGGGGTCCGGCGGTGCGCAGGTGTCCAGACCGTCGGAGACCAGCACGATCGAACGCGGGCCCGATTGCGGGAGCGCGCCGGCCGCGGTCCGTAAGGCGGTACCGATCGGGGTGTAGCCGCTGGGTACGATCCCGTCGGCCGCCGCGGTCAGGCCGGGTTTGTCGATCGTATCGGCGGGCTGCAGCACCTTAACGTCCTGGCAGCCCGCGGCCTTCTCGGCGTCCGATGAGCCGGTAGCGGTGCCGTACGCGGTGAGTCCGACCTTCGACGTGTCCGGAGCCGCGGTGACGAAGGACCGGACGGCGTTCTTGGCCGCGTCCATCTTGGTGCCACCGCCGGGATCGGCCGCCGCCATCGACCCGGAGGCGTCCAGGACGAGCATCGTCGGCGCGTACTCGGTGTTCTGCTGCCCCGGGGATTGCTGGGCCAGGGCCGGCGCGGACACTGGCACCAGGCCGATCACCCCTGCCGCGGCCGTGGCCAGAACTCTGTTCAACAATGACACGTGGTCGGTACTCCCGTTCGACTCCGCCGCATCCTGCTCGGACACCGCCGATCGGACGCTACGCAGACCACTGACCTGCTGCCAACTGCTCGTACTCCCGCCCGCGGGATGTCATGCCGTTCCGGTATGGCCCGCGACCTCGATACCCCGGGCTCGGTCGGAGGCGATTACCGGCCCGGCCGCGGTGTCTGGCAGAATGGGCGACCGTCCTTCTGGACAGTGTCAGCCCGTCTCCGGTCACGTACCGCGCGGCGGTCACACACTTCATTCGCAAAACCGGGCTCGCGATACCGCGCGAGTCGCTGAATTGCGCCGTGACCACTATGAAAGGCAGATCAGCAGATGGCTGTTCGCATCAAACTCACCCGTATGGGCAAGATCCGCAACCCGCAGTACCGCGTTGTCGTCGCGGACGCCCGCACCCGTCGTGACGGCCGGGCCATCGAGTCCATCGGCAAGTACCACCCCAAGGAAGAGCCCTCGCTGATCGAGATCGACTCGGAGCGGGCGCAGTACTGGCTGGGTGTCGGCGCGCAGCCGACCGAACCGGTGCAGCGGCTCCTGGAGATCACCGGCGACTGGCAGAAGTTCAAGGGCCTGCCGGGGACCGAGGGCACCCTGAAGGTCGCCGCGCCCAAGCCGTCCAAGCTGGACCTGTTCAACGCCGCGCTGGCCGCCGCCGACAACGAGCCGACCGCCGAGGCCGTCACCCCGAAGAAGAAGGCCAAGAAGGACAAGGAAGAGGACGCCGCCGAGGCGACCGAGTCCGCCGAGGCCGCCGAGTAATGAGCGTCGTCGTCGCCGATGCCGTGGAACATCTGGTCCGCGGTATCGTCGCCAATCCTGATGACGTCCGGGTCGAGCTGATCACCGGCCGCCGCGGACGGACCGTCGAGGTACACGTCCACCCCGACGACCTGGGCAAGGTCATCGGCCGGGGCGGTCGCACCGCGACCGCGCTGCGCACCCTCGTCGCCGGGATCGGCGGCCGGGGTATCCGGGTCGACGTGGTCGATACCGACCAGTAGATGGAACTCGTCGTGGGCCGGGTCGCCCGCTCGCACGGTGTGCGGGGCGAACTGGTCGTCGAGGTACGCACCGACGAACCGGAGGCGCGGTTCGCGCCCGGTTCCGCCCTGCGTGGGCGTGTGGCGCGTTCGACCGAGGTCCGTGATTTCACCGTGGAGTCGGCCCGGGAACATTCGGGCCGGCTCCTGGTGCAACTGGCGGGGGTGACCGACCGAAGTGCCGCCGATGCGCTGCGGGGCACGCTGTTCCTGGTGGACAGCGAGGATCTCGGGTCGGCAGCGGACCCGGACGAGTTCTACGACCACGAACTCGAGGGCCTGCGGGTACAGCTCCCCGACGGGAGCACGGTCGGAACCGTCACCGAAGTACTGCATTCGGCGGCCGGTGAACTGCTCTCCGTCCGGGCCGCCGCGGACGGCCGGGAGATCCTCGTCCCCTTCGTCACGGCCATCGTGCCCACCGTGTCGATCGCCGACCGGCTGATCGTGATCGATCCGCCCGAAGGCCTGCTGGATCCGGAATGAGGTGGCCGGCGTCATGAGGATCGACGTGGTCACCATTTTCCCGGAGTACCTGGACCCGCTGCGCACCGCGCTCCTGGGTAAGGCCATCGGCAAGGGCGTCGTCTCGGTGGATGTCCACGATCTGCGGCGCTGGACCCACGATGTCCACAAATCCGTGGACGATTCCCCCTACGGGGGTGGACCCGGCATGGTCATGAAACCTGTGGTCTGGGGTGATGCGCTCGACGAGGTATGCCCGGACGACGCGCTGCTCGTGGTTCCCACACCCGCCGGGGTGCCGTTCACCCAGGAGACCGCGCAGCGGTGGGCCGGGGAAGAGCATCTGGTGTTCGCCTGTGGCCGCTACGAGGGTATCGATCAGCGCGTGTTCGACGACGCGGCTCGGCGGGTGCGCGTCGAAGAGGTCAGTATCGGTGATTACGTACTGATCGG
This sequence comes from Nocardia sp. NPDC003963, assembly GCF_053605105.1. Taxonomy (NCBI): domain Bacteria; kingdom Bacillati; phylum Actinomycetota; class Actinomycetes; order Mycobacteriales; family Nocardiaceae; genus Nocardia; species Nocardia sp. NPDC003963. The sequence continues at coordinate 439,825 of NZ_JBSGIP010000002.1, read as the reverse complement.
TGGCGAGGCCGCCGTGCTGGTGATGACCGAGGCCGTCGTCCGGTTGATCCCCGGTGTTCTCGGCAATCAGCAGTCGCACGAACAGGATTCGTTCTCCGACGGGTTGCTCGAAGGGCCCAGTTACACCCGTCCGGTGGATTGGCGAGGGCTCGAGGTGCCCCCGATCCTGTTGTCCGGCGACCATGCCCGGATCGCGGCGTGGCGGCGGGAACAGTCCCTCATCCGTACGCGCGCCCGACGGCCGGATCTGCTGCCCGGGACGGACTGAGCCGCGTTACGTGGGTGTCGCCCTTCCGAATTCACCCCCACCGGTCGGCGGGGGTCCACATCAGGGGATCACACCGAGGCGGCGGGCGGCGGCCACGGCTTCGTGCCGGGAATGCGCGTCGAGTTTGTGCATCGCGCTGCGCAGATAGCTCTTGACCGTCTCGGGGCCCAGCGAAAGCCGCTGTGCGGTCTCCTGATTGGAACAGCCCAACGCGACCTGGAGTAGTACATCGATTTCGCGCCGGGCGAGCCGGGGTGCTCCGGGAACGGGATCACCGGCCAGTGCGCGGTTCAGCCGTTCGCCCACCGCGCTCAATCTGTCCCGCATCCGTTCATCGCCCGCGGCGTCCGCGATGGCGCGAAGTTCCGCCTGGACCGCGCACAGTTCCTCGGCCACCGCACCACTGACGGCCGCGGTCGGCCGGGCGATGTCCAGCAGCCGCAGCCGCCGGTCCACCTCGTCGCGGACGCCGATCTCCGCGGCGAGCCGCCGTCCGGCCTGCACCAGTGCGTCGGCGGTGCGATCGCCGATGGGACCGGCGCCCCGAGCGGCCGCGTACAGCACAGCGCGCGAACAACCGGACACCACCACGGGTACCGCGAGGACCGACCGGATCCCTTCGCCGAGCACCGGCGCGTCGTAGTGATGCGTGATCGAGAGTGCGCTGCCGTAATCGGAGACCGAGGCCGGCTGTCGTGAATCCACCACCCGGCCGCCGAGCCCGGATGCCCTGGTCACCGAAAGTCCGCGCAGCCCGTTCGTCCGCACTCCGGAGAACTCGGTCAACCGCAGCGTATCGGCGTCGACCTCGCCCCCGAACAGCACCGGGACGCCGGCGACACCCGCCAGCCGGCGGATCTCGGCGCGCAGGGCGTCGCTGTCGCGGGGTCGTAACAGCGAGCGTGGAGTGGGCATCGAATGTCACCCCTTTTCGGGGGTAGTGCCGGACCTGGTGTGACCTACATCCTATGGCAACACCGGCCGGACGAACGAGGAGATACGAGATGGGTGCCGACCCGAACACGCGGGTACGTGAGCTGCTGGACTCCTACGACCGGATCGACGCCTGCGCCGCGCAGCTGCTGTGTGACCGGCATCCGGCCGATTCCGTCGCATTCACCGTGATCGACAGCGATCTGTCGGCTGTCGATCTGACCTACGGCGAACTGCGTACGCGGTCCGAACGCTTCGCCGCCGCCCTGGCCGGGCTCGGTGTGGGACCCGGCGATCAGGTCGCGACGCTGATGGCGAAATCGGCGGATCTGGTGGTCGTACTGCTCGGGATCTGGCGGTGCGGTGCCGTGCACGTCCCGCTGTTCACCGCGTTCGCGGCCCCTGCCATCGCGTTCCGGCTACAGGCGTCCGGGGCGTCGATCGTGGTCGCCGATCCGGACCAGGCCGGCAAACTGGCCCCCGGCGGCGATATGCCCGCGGACCCGCCCTGGCGCACGATCGTCACCGGCGCCGGTGTTCCGGGCGCGCTGTGGATGGACGAGCTGCCGGTCGACGGTGCCGGTACCCGTCCGCCGGCCGTGGTGGGCGGCGACGGTCTGCTGGTGCAGCTGTTCACCAGCGGCACCACCGGTACGCCGAAGGGCGTCCCGATCCCGGTCCGTGCGCTGGCCTCGTTTCACGCCTATCAGGAGTTCGCGCTCGATGTCCGCCCCGACGATGTCTTCTGGAACGCCGCCGACCCCGGCTGGGCCTACGGCCTCTACTACGCCATCCTGGGCCCCCTCGTCTCCGGCACCCGCAGCCTGCTGCTGCACGCCGGCTTCTCCCCGGCGCTGACCTGGCAGGTCCTGGAACGGTTCGGCGTCACCAATTTCGCGGCCGCGCCCACCGTCTACCGGGCACTACGAGCGGCGGAGCCGGGTGATCCGGTGCGGTTGCGCCGGGCGTCCTCGGCAGGGGAGCCGCTGACCCCGGATGTGGTCGCCTGGTCCACAGCGCAACTCGGCGTCGCGGTACGGGATCACTACGGGCAGACCGAACACGGCATGGTCATCTGCAACGCCTGGCACGACGACCTGGACAGCGCCGCGCCCGCGGGTTCCATGGGCCGGGCACTGCCCGGATGGGAGTGCGCCGTGCTGTCCGACGACGCGGATACCGAGGCACCGGCCGGCGAACTGGGCCGGATCGCGGTCGATGCCCAGCACAGTGCCCTGCTGTGGTTCCTCGGCTATCTGGACGCGCCGGAACAAACTGCCCGGCGCTACACCGCGGACGGTCGCTGGTATCTCACCGGCGATGCCGGTTCGCGCGACGCCGACGGGTACTTCCACTTCTCCGCCCGCGACGACGATGTGATCATCATGGCCGGGTACCGGATCGGTCCGTTCGACGTCGAGAGCGTGCTGGTGTTGCACGACGATGTGGCCGAAGCCGCGGTGGTCGGTATGCCGGACCAGTTGCGCGGCGAAGTGCTGGAGGCGTTCGTCGTGCTGCGCGGTGCCGTGGCCGGAACCACTGAACTGGAGGCGGAACTGCAGACTCTGGTGAAAGAGAAGTTCGCCGCGCACGCCTATCCGCGCCGGATACATTTCGTCGCGGCGCTGCCCAAGACCCCCAGCGGAAAGGTGCAGCGGTTCCTCCTGCGGCAGCAGGGACATGACGCCGGATAGACCCGGCCGCCACCCCGGGACCCGGGGAGAGTGGAGCCGGGACCGGGCGCGGGCCGGCTGTCGCCGGGCGACTGTAGTGTGCGGGTGGTGACGACAGTGCCAGAGACCTCGGACCCCGAGACCATCCCCACCGACTCGCCTCGAGACCCCGGTACCGGCCCGGCCGTATCGGGCCCCGTGAGCCGGCGGATCGCCGACGAACTCGCGGTGCGGGAGAACCAGGTACAGGCTGCCGTCGAACTACTGGACGCCGGTTCGACCGTGCCGTTCATCGCGCGGTACCGCAAAGAGGTCACCGGCGGCTTGGACGACGCGCAACTGCGCACCCTCGAGGAACGTCTGCACTACCTGCGCGAACTCGACGAACGTCGCGCCACCATCATCGAATCCATTCGCGGTCAGGGCAAACTCGACGAAGCGCTGCACCGGCAGCTGCTGCTGGCCGAGACGAAGGCGCGGCTCGAGGACATCTACCTGCCCTATAAGCCCAAGCGTCGCACCAAGGCTCAGATCGCGCGCGAGGCCGGGCACGAACCCGTCGCGGACGCCCTGCTCGGTGAACCGGATACCGATCCGTCCGGGTACTCCGCCGAACAGCTCGAGGGTGCGCGCGCCATCCTGGTCGAGCGTTTCGCCGAAGATGCCGATCTGGTCGGCGAACTGCGTGAACTCATGTGGAACCGGGGACGTCTCACCGCTACTGTGCGGCCCGGTAAGGAAGAAGCGGGCGCGAAGTTCGCCGACTACTTCGCATTCGGCGAGGAATTCACGAGTCTGCCCTCCCATCGAATTCTGGCGCTGTTGCGCGGTGAGAAAGAAGAGGTGCTCAGCCTGCATCTCGACCCCGAACCCGCCGATGCCGAACCGGTGCCCGGTGAACGCAGTCTCTACGAGGCCCGTATCGCGCAGCGCTTCTCGATCGCCGAGGCGGGGCGCGCCGCCGACGGCTGGTTGCTCGATACCGTGCGCTGGGCCTGGCGGACCAAACTCCAGGTGAGCATGGGTATCGATACCCGGATGCGCCTACGGCAGGCCGCCGAACGCGACGCGGTCGACGTATTCGCCGCCAACCTGCGCGATCTCCTGCTGGCCGCCCCCGCCGGGACCCGCACCACCATGGGCCTGGACCCCGGCTACCGGACCGGCGTCAAGGTCGCCGTGGTGGACGCCACCGGCAAAGCGGTGGCCACCGAAGTGGTGTATCCGCACAAACCGCAGAACCAGACCGAGAAATCGCTGGCGGTGCTCGGAGCCCTGGTGGCGCGGTTCGGAGTCGAACTCATCGCGATCGGCAACGGGACGGCATCCCGGGAGACCGACGCGCTCGCCGCGCAACTCATCGAGCGGATTCCGGAGAACAAGCCGACCAAGATCGTGGTCTCCGAGGCCGGGGCCTCGGTGTATTCGGCATCGGCGTACGCCTCCCAGGAACTGCCCGATATGGATGTCTCGTTGCGCGGCGCGGTCTCGATCGCGCGCCGGTTGCAGGATCCGCTGGCCGAACTGGTCAAGATCGAGCCGAAATCGATCGGTGTCGGGCAGTACCAGCACGATGTCTCGGAAACGCTGCTGGCTCGTTCGTTGGGCGCGGTGGTGGAGGATGCCGTGAACGCGGTCGGTGTCGATGTGAACACGGCCTCGGTACCGCTGCTGTCCCGGGTCTCCGGGGTCACCGGCTCGGTGGCCGAGAGCATTGTCGCGCACCGTGATCGGAACGGGCCCTTCCGCAGCCGGACCGCACTGCTGGACGTGCCGCGACTGGGCCCCAAGGCGTTCGAGCAGTGCGCGGGCTTCCTGCGGATCCGCGGTGGTGACGATCCGCTCGACACCTCGGCCGTGCATCCGGAGGCATACCCGGTGGTGCGCCGGATTCTCGATTCCACCGCCACCGGTATCGCCGAGGTCATCGGTAACGGTACGGTGCTGCGCACCCTGCGCCCCGCCGATTTCACCGACGAGAAGTTCGGTGTCCCCACGGTCACCGACATCATCAGCGAGCTGGAGAAGCCCGGCCGCGACCCACGTCCGGAATTCAAGACCGCGGAGTTCGCGGCGGGTATCGAGAAGGTCGCCGATCTCGAACCGGGGATGGTGCTCGAAGGGGTCGTCACCAATGTCGCCGCGTTCGGTGCCTTCGTCGATGTGGGTGTGCACCAGGACGGACTGGTGCACGTCTCCGCGATGTCGCGCAATTTCGTACGCGACCCCCGTGAAGTGGTCAAATCCGGCGATGTGGTCAAGGTGAAGGTGCTCGAGGTCGATATCGCGCGCCAGCGGATCGGCTTATCGCTCCGACTCGACGACGAACCGGGCGCGGGCAAACCCGAACGCGGCCAGGGCCCCGGAGACCGCGGCCGGGGCCAAGGCGGCCGCGACGGCGGTACCGGCGGCGGCGATCGGGGCGGCCGCGACCGGGCTCGCAACGACAAGAACCGCGGTGGGCAGTCCGGCGGCCAGGGCGGCAGTGGCAATCGGGGAAACAGTGGCGGTCAGGGGCGTAATCGCGGGCAGGGCCGGGACGGCAGGCGCGATAATGCTCCGGTGAACGATGCCATGGCCGAGGCCTTGCGGCGAGCCGGTTTCGGGAAGTGACCACGAGCTGATTCGAGGGCCGGTATGCGGCAGTGGCTGTCCGAGGATGTGATCGCCGCGGGCCGGCTCCCGCTGTTGTGCTTCCTGTTCGGCTTCATCGTCGGATTCCTGGTGATCCGGGTCAGTGTGCGGTTGATCCGGGCCCGGGTGCGCTGGTGGCCCGGCAATCTGAAATCCGGCGGTGTCCACATCCACCACATGGTGTTCGGTGTGGTGCTGGTGCTGATCTCCGGTATCGGGATGATCGCCGGGGCCGGCGCCGACAGCACCGCCACGGCCGCCGCGCTGGCCGCCGCGTTCGGAGTCGGGGCGGCACTCGTCCTCGACGAGTTCGCGCTCCTGTACTACCTACGCGATGTGTACTGGGAGGAACAGGGCCGGACCTCGATCGACGCCGTTTTCGTCGCCCTCGCGGTCACCGGCCTGCTGCTCCTGGGCTTCCACCCACTGTGGTTGCTGGAGATCAACGGGGTGCGGCACCAGCCGGGTGTCGAGACGCGGCTGCTGGTCGCCGGGTTCGCGGTGGTGAATCTGGGGCTGGCCGCCGTGGTCATCGCCAAGGGCAAGATCTGGACCGGGCTGTTCGGCATGTTCTTCCTGCCGCTGCTGGTGGTCGGCGCGCTGCGGCTCAGCCGCCCCGGTGCACCCTGGGCGCGCTGGCGCTACGGCAGCCGTCGGCGCCTCATGTATCGCGCCATCGTCCGCGAACGCCGGTATCGCCGCCCGGCGATCCGGGCCAAGATCTTCGTCCAGGACCTGATCGCCGGGAGTCCGGATGTCGACCACGCACGCTCGGCGGCCGAAGCCGAACTGACGCGTAAGGTGAAACCGGCCCCGCCTCCGCCGGCGGCGCGGCCCCACCCGCTGTTGCAGGAATTGCATCTGTGGCCGCACGATCGGCCCGAGCCGACCGAGGATCCGGCGAGCCGGCCGGGGCCGGTTTCCGAAAGCGACCCCTGATCTGGCACAATGCACAGGTTGCCCTGGGCACGTCCCGGGCGCATCCCACATTCGGAGCACGAACCGGTCGAGCGTCCGCGCCGCCAGGTTCCTCTGTTCGCGCGACCATCAGAAGGATGATCATGAACACCCTTGATTTCGTCGACGAGAGCTCGCTGCGCAGCGACGTCCCCGACTTCCGGCCGGGCGACACCCTCAATGTGCACGTGAAGGTCATCGAGGGCTCCAAGGAACGTATCCAGGTCTTCAAGGGCGTCGTCATCCGGCGCCAGGGCGGCGGTATCCGCGAGAGCTTCACCGTGCGCAAGGTGTCGTTCGGTATCGGTGTGGAGCGCACCTTCCCGGTGCACAGCCCCACCATCGATCACATCGATGTGGTGACCCGCGGTGATGTCCGCCGCGCCAAGCTGTACTACCTGCGGGAGCTGCGCGGTAAGGCCGCCAAGATCAAGGAAAAGCGCTGACCCGTCGCTGATCGCCGACACCCGTGCGCCCCGGCGCACGCCGGTGAACTCGGCAAACGGCGTATGTAGCCCGGTGCCACGGTTACGTTGTGGCACCGGGCTACGCTGTTCGCGTGGCAGATGAGAGTTGGTCGGTTTCCGGGTCCGGATCCAGGGACGAACCGCCGAGAAGGCGTCGTGCGCGAAAGCAGGTCAAGGCGAAGCGGCAGCGCCCGTTCTGGCAGGAACTTCCCATCCTGCTGGTCATCGCGGCGATCATCGCCGCCCTCATGGTCACCTTCGTCGGCCGCCCCTATGTCATTCCCTCGCAGTCCATGGAACCCACCCTGCACGGCTGCGCCGGCTGTACCGGCGACCGGATCTATGTGCAGAAGGTGAGCTACTACTGGAGCGATCCGGAACCCGGCGATGTGGTCGTGTTCGTGGGACCACCGTCGTGGAACGATCATTACGTCTCCATCCGCTCCGACAATCCCGCGGTCCGCGGTATACAGAACTTCTTCGCCTTCTTCGGTCTCGTTCCGCCCGACGAGAACGACCTGGTGAAACGTGTGATCGCCGTCGGCGGCCAGACTGTCGAATGCTGCGACGAACAGGGCCGGGTCATGGTGGACGGTAAACCGCTGGACGAGCCCTACGTGGCCGACGACTACCCGTGGGTGGCCGGCCAGCAGAACGCCGCCTATCCGGTCGGCCGGGTCTTCGGTCCGGTGCTGGTCCCGCCGGGTCATCTGTGGGTGATGGGCGACAACCGTAACGAGTCGCGCGATTCCCGTGCCCATGTGGGTGACGATCTGCAGGGTACGGTCCCCATCGAGAACGTCCGCGGCAAAGCCGTGTTCAAGATCTGGCCGCCCGGCCGGATCGGTCCGGTGACCTCGCAGAATCCGCAGTAGCCGGTCCTGCCCCTTTTGCCGCGGAACCCCGCCCGTTGCCGGTGCGGCCGATCGTATTGCCGGACAAGCCGTTCGATCGGACCTACCGGCGCCGCGATCGAACCGATGCGCGATAATCGGGCGGTGGTTCCGATCATCTGTCGCGAGGTGGCCAGTGACACGAAGTAACCGTGCCGGCGCCGGTACGGGACGAGGCAGCAGTTGGCCGCCGCGGGTCGTGATTCGCAAGGCCGCTGGTCTGCGGACGCTCGATTCGGCGCTCAACCGTAGCGGCCTGGGCCCGGTCGCGGGTGTGGACGAGGCTGGTCGCGGCCCGAGTGCCGGGCCGTTGGTGGTGGCCGCCTGCGTTCTCGCGCCGAAGGCGTCGGTTGCCCTGGCCGGGCTCAACGACTCCAAGAAGCTGACCGAGGCCACCCGCGAATCGCTGTTCCCGGTGATCAAGCGACTGGCCCTGGCATGGAAAGTGGTAGTGATCCCGGCCGCGGAGATCGACGCCATCGGAATCCACGTCGCGAATATCGAGGGGATGCGCCGCGCGGTCGCGGGCCTGGATTGTTCGCCGGGGTATGTGCTCACCGATGGTTTCCGGGTGCCGGGTTTGGCGGTGCCGTCGCTGCCGGTGATCGGTGGGGATGCCAGCGCGGCCTGTATCGCGGCCGCCAGTGTGCTGGCCAAGGTCACCCGGGACCGGATGATGGTCGAACTCGATCAGCGCCGCCCCGGCTACGGATTCGCCGAGCACAAGGGGTACAACACCAGCCGGCACCTCGAGGCGCTGCGCCGGCTCGGTCCGTGCCCGGAACACCGCCGGTCGTGGCGTACGGTGCGCGAATGCGGCACGCCGGTCCCCGCGGCGGCCGAATCCCTGGTCTTCGCGACCGCCGACGCCGGTGGCGCCGCCTGACCGGGGCCTGTCCGGTCCACCGCGACGGTGCGGGCGGGCGCGCCGGGACGCGCGGTCCGGCCCACGGTGACACGCCCGGGCGTGATGAGCGATGATGTCTTCAGATGTAAGGCGGCGAGAAGGAGGACGTTCCACCCGATGAGTGCCGAGGACCTCGAGAAATACGAAACCGAGATGGAGCTCTCGCTCTACCGGGAGTACAAGGACATCGTCGGTCAGTTCTCGTACGTGGTGGAAACCGAACGCCGCTTCTATCTGGCCAACTCGGTGGAGCTACGACCGCAGAACGCCGACGGCGAGGTGTACTTCGAAGTTCGGATGAGCGATGCGTGGGTGTGGGATATGTACCGGCCCGCGCGCTTCGTCAAACACGTCCGGGTGATCACCTTCAAGGACGTGAACATCGAAGAGCTGGAAAAGCCGGACCTGCGCCTGCCCGAATGAGCCGCGGCTCCGGCTAGCCACCCGCTGCGCCGGAATCTGTCCACAGGCTCGGGCTTGTCCACAGGTCTGTTGTTTCTGCAGGTCGCCCCGGCGGCGATCGCGCGAACCGGGCGGATTCTGGGTCCGTGGGACATAACGCGGCGCTCGGCGCACAAGGGGAGGAACTGGCGGCCAGGTATCTGGAGGCCGCCGGTATGGAGATCGTCTGCCGTAACTGGCGGTGCCGGTACGGCGAACTGGATCTGGTGGTCCGGGACGCGGGAGTCACCGCCTTCGTCGAGGTGAAGACCAGATCGGGTCTCGGCTACGGCACCCCGGCCGAATCCGTCACCTACGACAAACGGCAACGGATCCGCCGGTTGGCGCTGCTCTGGCTCACCGAACAGGACGGGCCCTGGCAGCGGATCCGCTTCGACGTGGTCTCGATTCTGCTCTCCCGTACCACCGACCCGGTCATCGATCACCTCCGGGCGGTGTTCTGATGCCCCTCGGCCGGGCCTGCTCGATCGCGGTGCGCGGTATCGACGGGCAGGTGGTGGAGATCGAGGCCGATATCGGACAGGGGCTGCCCTCGGTGCATCTGGTCGGCTTGCCGGATACCTCGCTCCAGGAATCCCGGGACCGAGTCCGGGCGGCGGTGGCGAACACCGGCGAGAAATGGCCGGACGGCCGGGTGATCCTGGCGCTGTCACCGGCGACGCTCCCGAAGGTCGGATCCGTCTACGATCTCGCGCTCGCCGCCGCCGTGCTCGACGCTGCCGATATCGTGCCCGCGGAGCGGCTCGGCGGCACGGTGCTGCTGGGCGAACTCGCGCTCGACGGGCGGGTGCGCCGGGTCCGTGGCATCCTGCCGGCCGTACTGGCGGCCCGCCGGGCAGGCCGGAAGACAGTCGTGGTTCCGGAGGAATCCCTGCCCGAGGCGGGGCTGGTCGCCGGGATCCGGGTGCTGGGCGCGCCGACGTTACGCGCCGCCGTCGACTGGTTGCGTGGCGAAGGGGGGCTCGAGGAATCCGTGGGCGTCCGCACGGCACCTCGGCCGACCTCGACCGGAGACCTTCGTGATGTCGCCGGGCAACACGAGGCGCGCTGGGCACTGGAGGTCGCCGCCGCCGGTGGGCACCATCTGCTGCTCACCGGGGCGCCCGGGATCGGGAAGACCATGCTGGCGCAGCGCCTACCCGGGGTATTGCCACCGCTGTCGGAGAACGAGGCACTGGAGGTCACCGCCGTTCATTCGGTCGCGGGCACCCTCTCCGACGAACAACCGCTGATCACCGCCCCGCCTTTCGTCGCGCCGCATCATTCGACCTCGGTGAGTGCCATGGTGGGCGGCGGCTCGGGGCAGGCGCGGCCCGGGGCGGTGAGTCGCGCCCATCGGGGAGTGCTGTTCCTGGACGAGTGCGCCGAGATCGGTGCCAAAGTACTGGAGGCGATGCGGACGCCGTTGGAAGAGGGCGAGGTCCGGATCGCGCGCCGCGACGGAGTGGCCCGGTACCCGGCGCGTTTTCAACTCGTACTCGCCGCGAATCCCTGCCCCTGCGCCCCCGCTCGCGATGTGGACTGTATCTGCGCTCCCCTCGCTCGCCGCCGCTACCTCGGCAAACTGTCCGGTCCGCTGATGGACCGGATCGATATCTGGTTACAGATGCATCCGGTGTCGGGTGCCGGACTCGCGGCGGCGGAATCGGAGGACAGTGCCACCGTCCGCGGTCGGGTGACCGCGGCCCGGGCCGCCGCCGTCGCCCGGTGGCGCGACGACGGTTGGCGCACCAATGCCGAGGTTCCGGGGTATGCGCTGCGTCGGCGGTTCCCGTTGCCGACCGAGACGACAGCGCCGGTCGAGGCGGCGCTGCGGCTCGGCCGGATCTCGGCACGCGGCGCCGACCGGGCCCTGCGGGTCGCGTGGACGGTCTGCGATCTGCGTGGTGGTGACACACCCACTGCGCACGATGTGATGCAAGCTCTCGATTTCCGGCAGCGGAGTCCGCGATGAAACCCGCCGGAACGGGCGCCCCGAGGGTGCGCAATTCTGCCGGTGACTACGAGGAGCGGCAGCTGGCCTGGGCGTACCTGTCCCGGGTGGTGCTGGGACCGTGTCCGGCACTGACCGCACTGATCGATTCTGTCGGGGTGTGCGAGGCCGCACGCGCGGTGCGCGACAGTACGCTGCCGCCGGTACTGCGCACCGCGACGGAGCGGCGGCGGAAACTCGATACGGCCGCACGGGATCTGGAGACCATCCGCGCGGGCGGCGGCCGGCTCGTGACCCCCGACGACGCGGAATGGCCTGCCTGGCGGATGCTCGGGCTCGCCCAGTTGGCGCCGGGCCGAGATCCGGACGGCGCCCTACCGCTGATTTTCTGGGTCCGTGGCCGGCGGAATCTGAGCGAACTCACCGAACGCGCGATGGCGGTGGTGGGTGCTCGCTGCAGCACCGGATACGGCGACCGGGTGGCCGGTGAGATCACCGGGGAGCTGGCGGCCCGCGGCTGGACCATCGTCTCCGGCGCTGCCTTCGGTATCGACGGCACTGCCCACCGGGCCGCACTCGCGGTCGGCGGATCCACCATCGCCGTTCTGGCCAGTGGTGCGGACCGGCCCTATCCTGCCCAGCACGAACGTCTCATCGCCCGGATCGCGGACACCGGGCTGGTGGTGAGTGAATACCCACCCGGCACAACCGCGCGTAAACACCACTTCCTGGCGAGGAACCGGCTGATCGCGGCCCTGTCCGACGGAGTGTTGGTGATCGAGGCGGGAATGCGCAGCGGGGCCCGCAACACCGTGAAGTGGGCGCGCCGGATCGGTCGCCCCGCGCTAGCGATACCGGGCTCGGTGGATTCGGCGGCGTCGGTCGGTTGCCACCGTATGATCCGCGACGGTGAGGCGGTGCTCGTCACCGACACGGAAGATGTACTGGCAGAGGCCGCGCCCCTGCATCTACCGGTGAACACCTGCTCGCAGTCGCCACCGGCCGATCGACCCGGGACCGTCCAGGCGCAGGTGCTGGCGGCGCTACCCGATATCGGTGGAAGCTGGCCGCACGAACTCTCCGCCGTTGCGGGGCTGGAGACAGCCGACGTCCGGGCCGCACTCGTAGCGCTCGATCTGGCCGGAGTGGTTGCCCGCGGCGAGGCGGGCTGGTTCCGGCTGGGCCGCGCGGAGAAAGGGGGTGGAGCTTTCGACTCCGACGTCGGGTAGCGCACGAGAAGCGACCGGCCGCGACCAGCGGGAGCAGCAGAGATCGAGAGTGGTGCGCGAACAGTGCACCGGCGCGTGCACGGCGACCGGTGGGGCCGGGCCGAGAAGCTGAGCATGGCTGTGAAGTGCACAACCCAGATCCTCACGGGCTCCATCGCGTCTGTCACAGCGATGTGTGCTGTGCGGATGGTGCGGGCGACGGCCTCATGGTCGGCGAGAAAGGCTTCATCTTCCGCGCCGAACGAATATCGAGAGGGGCCGGCCTGCCGCCCAGCCGCCTCCGAGGCGGCAACATACGTCGGAAGCCGGGTGCCGGGTGCCGGGTGCCGATGCCGGAGGTCGGGTGCCGGGTGCCGATGCCGGAGGTCGGGTGCCGGGTGCCGGGTGCATCTCGCGTATGCGTGGTCCTGCGTCGGGGACACCGGTCGACGGCGTCGGAGGCGGGGCGCGCTGGAGAAGGTGCGAACCCGGCAGATATCGGCGCGTGGGCTTGCGGAGCGGGGGCCCGGGGGCGACTGTGTGACAGTGCGTGAGTTGCCCGAGGACCTGGAAGCGCTGCTGACCGAATATGGGCGGCACCTGCGGCTCGGTCGTAACCGATCAGCGCATACGGTGCGCGCCTACGTAGGAGATATCCGGTCGCTCCTGGGACATCTGGTCGACCGTGCCGCCGATGCCTCGGTGCGCGAACTGGATCTGCCGACCATGCGATCGTGGCTTGCGGCGCACGCCGATCGTGGTGCGGCTCGAACCAGTACGGCGCGGCGGGCCTCGGCGGCACGGGCGTTCACCGCATGGCTCACCCGGACCGGGCGACTGACCGTGGATCCCGGTCTCCGGCTGGCCGCGCCGAAAGCCCACCGAAGTCTGCCCGCCGTTCTCGGGCAGGAGCAGGCAGGCCGCGTGCTGAACGCCGCGGCATCGGGGGCTCAGCAGCACGATCCGCTCGCGCTGCGGGATCGTCTCATCGTGGAACTGCTGTATGCCACCGGGATCCGGGTCGGCGAGCTGTGCGGACTCGATATCGACGATATCGACCGGGAACGGCGCCTGGTGCGCGTCCTCGGCAAGGGCAACCGGGAGCGGTCCGCGCCTTTCGGCGGACCGGCGGATCACGCAATCGGTGAATGGCTGCGTTACGGGCGGTCCGCACTGGCCACACCCGACTCCGGCCGCGCGCTGCTCCTGGGCAGACGCGGCCGCCGACTCGACCAGCGGCAGGCCCGGACGGTGGTGCACGCGGTCGTATCCGCAATCCCGGGTACCGCCGATCTGGGTCCACACGGTCTCCGGCATACAGCCGCCACCCATCTCCTCGAAGGCGGCGCCGACCTACGAGTCGTGCAGGAACTGCTCGGACACGCCAGTCTCGCCACCACCCAGCTGTACACCCATGTCTCCATCGACCGGCTGCGAAAAGCCCATGACCAGGCCCACCCCCGGGCCTGAGCCCTGTCCGAGGTGTCGCGTCCCGCGGCCGGGACGATCGGTGGCCGCACAGCGCCGGCCGATCGAGGATCTCGAATACGAACAGATCACGTGCTGCGTCGCGTCCGGAGCCGGTCGTTGGACGTCTCGCAGTACGGCGCTTACGCTGTCCGGCGGAGCCGTCCAACTGCGGCCGACCGGGACAGCGGGAGGTTAGCGTGCAGACCACGACCAGCGCGATCGCCGGATGAGTCCGGGGCGCGAGGAAATCGGGGAAGCGGCAGCCGACGAGGTGGCACCGATCGACTATCGGTTCACCCTCGCCAACGAGCGTACGTTCCTGTCCTGGATTCGCACCGCGCTCGGTTTGCTGGCCGGTGGGGTCGCGGTGCACGCAGTCGTGCAGGAGCAGTGGAATACGGATTTCCGTACCGCGCTGGCGGTGAGCTGTCTGGTGCTTTCGCTGGTGGTGGCCGTCGGTGCGTATCTGCACTGGCGGCGGATCCGACTCGCCATGGACGAGGGGCGACCGCTACCGGGCACCGTGCTGGTGCCGGTGCTGTCCGCCGGTACCGCATTCGTGGCGATCCTCGCCTGTACGGCCGTACTTCTGCATTGAGGCCGGTGAAGGTATGACTTCGACCGAGATCCGGCTGGCCGCGGAGCGGACGGCGCTGTCCTGGCGGCGCACCTGCCTGGGATGTGTGGCGGTCGCGCTCCTGCTGCTGCGCACCGTCTTCGAAGAAGGATGGAATCCGGCCGCGCTCCTGCCGGGAATCGCCTGCCTGGTCCTGTTGACCGTCGCGGCTCTGGGGTATCGCCGCAATCGCCGCCTCCATCTGGGGGCCGACGATTCGGCGGTGGCCACAATCTTTTCGGCGGTCGTCGCGGTGACGATCGCAGCGTTGGTCATCACCGGATATGTGGTGGTGCATCCCGGTCCACCCGGGTGAAGTATCGCCGTGGACAGCCTCCGGCCACGCAACCCATGTTTCGGCTGCGGCAACCGGAGAGTCCGGCGCGGCCGAAGAGCCGCTCGTGCACGACCGGCACCGGTCCCGGCCGTTTCCACCGAAGCGAAAGTATGGCCCGCCCACCGCTGCGCTGCCGAGAGCGGTTCCGGCGCTCGCCCGCGCGATGAACGCACGGGACCGGCGGAGGTTTCGGCGCTGCGCGCGACGCTCGCAATCGACAACGCGCGGAAGCGGCCGACTATCGGCGACCACCGGGCCGGGCCGTGGAGGCCGGCCCGGCGGGGCCGGTGCGGGCGAGGTGGTGCGCCGAGATCGCCGACCGTATTTCCGCGGCCGGTGGGTACGACGCCGCTGACCGTTCCGATCGTGCTTCTGCCTTACATGCGGAAGACTTTCTCGCTCGTTCGTCCGAAGCTCGAAGGGTCAGTGACCGGAGTCCGGCGCCAGCGGTTTCAACCGGATCGGAGTCCTCTGCAGGAGGCCGAGTGGGTCCAGGTACTCCCGCGATGCATATGTGCTGCTCTCTCGTCGTAGGCCCCAGTGCAGGCACGCGGGTGCGGTGCATCCGGCGTGGCCGGCGGCCAGATCGCCGATCCGCGTAGCGCTGGTGACCCGCCGGCCCACCGGGATCTCGCTCTCCACCGGTTCGTAGGTGGTTCGCAAACCGCCTTCGTGCAGTATCGCCACGACCGGTTTCCCGCCCACGGTTCCGGCGAAGGCCACGATCCCCGGACCCGCCGAGTAGACAGCCTGACCAGGAGTTCCGGCCAGGTCCACCCCTCGGTGACCCGGCAACCAATCCTGCTCGGGTGGATCGAACGGCCGACCGACGACCGGTCGTGGACGTAGCGGCCAGTCGAACCGGGTATCCGGTATCGCCGCCGCAGGCCCGGCAACGATCAGTGCCGCGGCCGCGATGACCGCTGCTGTCGCCACGCGAACCGGCCGGCGGAGCGGGCGGATCCCCGCTGTCCGCCCGGTCCGCCGGTGGTGTGGACGACTCGATCCCCTCGGCCCGGCCATCCGGCTACCCCGGTCCCGGGTGGCCGCGCGCCCGTGTCACAGCGCTCGGCCCGGGCACGGACAGGCCGGTACCGGCTGCGGTGCGAGCTTCACCAGTTCGCGTACGAGGTCTCGGAGCAGCGGGATCATCCGGCACACCGAACTCGACCCGGCGGCCGAGCCCGCATTCGATCCGGTTCCGCAGCTGCCCTTCCGGCTCGATCCGGACGGTGCCCCGGTGGTATCCCCGGCCCGGGACCCGGTATCGGCGGGCCCGGCCTCGCCGTGGTGTCCCGAACCGGGTTGAGTCCCGCCCGGGGCGGGCGTCGGCTCGGATCCGAGTGCCGCGGGTGCGTCGGTAGCCGCTTCGGCGATCGGGTCCGGATCGGGAACGCCGGAGTGGAGCGATGGGCCGATGGCGGCCACCTCCGCGACAGCGCGGTGGATATGAGCGGCAGCGCGGTGGATATGAGCAGAGTCGGGGGTCGTGGGCGCGGCCGGGCCGATACCGGCTGCGGTTCGGCCGGTCTCCGATCCGGAGCGTGAGACCACGGCGGAATCGCCGGTATAGGCCGCGGCCGTCGTTCCCGGGCCGAGCGGAAAGGCGATGAAGATCGTGGTCAGCGCGGTGCCGATCAGCATATCCAGTTTCCGTCGTACGGCCGGTGACCTGTGGCGGCGCACTCGCTTCCATTGCGGGGCGATACCCGCCAGCCGACGGTCGTCCGGGCCGGGCCGCCGGATCGGCACTCGCCCGGGAGAACGCCGGAGGTGACGGCCGGGCGCGCGGCGTGCCGGTGCCGTGGCGGGAAGCGGAGACGATCCGGGCTGTACGGCGGGAAACCGGGTCGGCCGTCGCGGCGTCGTCCGTTGCGACCACTGGGCAGCCCCGGGAGGTGGCGACACCGGCTCGGCGCGATTGTCCGGATGAGGGTCGGGCGCGCGGCCGATCATTCGGCGCTCGTAACGTCTGGCCCGTCGTGCCAGATCGCTCGGCGGGGGCGCCGGGGTGGTTTCGGGAAGGGTGTTCTCCGCCGACCGAGTGGTGGATATCGCTCGGTGGCGGACCGGTCGGGCGCCGGGCGTGCGGCCGGAGCGCATGGGCGCGGCGGCCGTCGAGACGGTATCCGGCGCGGGTATGTGGCCGACGCATCGTCCGGTACCGCGGCCGCGATAGATATCGTGCCGCTCCGGTGATCGTTCGGCGGTTCGCCGCGGCCAGCCCACCGGTAGCGGCACAGTCGGGCGCTCGCTCGTGTTCGGTGCCGGGGCGCGGCGGGCGATATGGGGCCAGCTCCGTGGTGCCGGAGGGAGGTCCGGGTCCGCTGCGGTCGCCGCAGCGGACCCGGTGGTGGTTTCGCAGGTCATATGGTCAGCCTGCCCGGGGCACGACGGGCCCGGAACCCGCAATTCCGGTACCTGTGGACAACTCGGCCCCTGTGAACAAGCGATGTTTCATCCGTGCGCCCGGAACGCCGTTCCACAGGGGATCCGACCGGGCGATTTCCAGTTCGCACAGCCCACGCCGTAAACTGGCCGAGCGGTCTGTGTTCGCATGGACCGACTTCGCGCACCACCGTGCTTGTTCACACGACGCTGACCCACCGTGTTCCTCTTGGAGCCGGCCGGGGCCGGCGTGATTCCGGAACAGGGGAACGTCTCGGCTGGTCCCGATCCGCCGATCGGGTCCGAGCGTTCTGTGGTGCCAGGGCAGCAGGCCGCCGGCTTGCTGCGTCAACCGGCAACGAAAGAGAGATACGAGAGCCATGGCTGTCGTAACAATGAAGCAGCTGCTCGACAGCGGCGCGCATTTCGGGCACCAGACCCGTCGCTGGAACCCGAAGATGAAGCGGTTCATCTTCACCGACCGCAACGGCATCTACATCATCGATCTGCAGCAGACGCTGACCTACATCGATAAGGCCTACGAATTCGTCAAGGAGACCGTCGCCCACGGCGGCACGGTCCTGTTCGTCGGCACCAAGAAGCAGGCGCAGGAGTCCATCGCGGCCGAGGCCACCCGGGTCGGTATGCCGTATGTGAACCAGCGCTGGCTCGGTGGCATGCTCACCAACTTCTCCACCGTGCACAAGCGCCTGCAGCGCCTCAAGGAACTCGAGGCGATGGAGCAGACCGGTGGTTTCGAGGGTCGCACCAAGAAGGAAATCCTCATGCTCACGCGTGAGATGAACAAGCTGGACCGCACCCTCGGCGGTATCCGGGATATGCAGAAGGTGCCGTCGGCGATCTGGGTCGTCGACACCAACAAGGAGCACATCGCCGTCGGCGAGGCCCGCAAGCTGAACATCCCGGTCATCGCGATCCTGGACACCAACTGCGATCCCGATCTGGTCGACTACCCGATCCCGGGTAACGACGACGCGATCCGTTCGGCCGCGCTGCTCACCAAGGTCGTCGCCTCCGCGGTGGCCGAGGGCGTGCAGGCCCGGGCCGGCCGTTCCGGCGGCGACGACAAGCCCGAGGCGAGCGCTGCCGAGCCGCTGCCGGAGTGGGAGCAGGAACTGCTGGCGCAGGCCACCCCGAGCTCCGAGGCTCCGGCCGTCGCCCCGACCGAAGCTCCGGCCGAGGCGCCTGCGGAGACTCCGGCCGACGCCTGAGTCGTAACCTCGCGTTCGGCGGCCGCTCACCGGCTACTGCCATGGTGAGCGCCGCCGAACCGAACTTCCCACAGTGGTGGTCACGGCTCGGCGAGTCGTGACCACCACTGCCCGGTACAGACTTTCTCGAAGGAGGCTCGCCCCCGATGGCGAACTACACCGCCGCTGACGTGAAGCGGCTGCGGGAGCTCACCGGCTCCGGAATGATGGATTGTAAGAACGCGCTGGTCGAGACCGAGGGCGATTTCGACAAGGCCGTCGAGCTGCTGCGCATCAAGGGCGCCAAGGATGTCGGCAAGCGGGCCGAGCGCACCACCGCGGAGGGCCTGGTCATCGCCAAGGACGGCGTGATGGTCGAGATCAATTCCGAAACCGACTTCGTCGCCAAGAACGCGGAATTCCAGGAACTGGCCGATAAGATCGCCGCCGCCGCGGCGGCCGCGAAGCCGGCCGATGTGGATGCGCTCAAGGCCGTGGCTCTCGACGGTACGACCGTCGACGAGGCGCTCCAGGCGCTGGCCGCCAAGATCGGCGAGAAGCTGGAACTGCGTCGCGTCGTCTCTCTCGACGGCCCGGTCGCCACCTACCTGCACAAGCGTGCGTCGGATCTGCCGCCCGCCGTCGGCGTACTGGTCGAGTACACCGGTTCCGGTGACGCGGCCGCCGAAGCCGCCCGTGGCGCCGCCATGCAGGTCGCCGCGCTCAAGGCGAAGTACGTCACCCGTGACGAGGTGCCCGCCGATCTCGTCGAGAACGAGCGTCGTATCGCCGAGCAGACCGCCCGCGAAGAGGGTAAGCCCGAGGCCGCGCTTCCGAAGATCACCGAGGGCCGCGTCAACGGTTTCTTCAAGGACGTCGTCCTGCTGGAGCAGCCGTCGGTCACCGATAACAAGAAGACCGTGAAGGCGCTGCTGGACGAGGCCGGTGTCACCGTCACCGCATTCGCCCGCTTCGAGGTCGGCCAGGCCTGATCGGTCCTCGGACCAGGAGGAAACCCCCGTCGCGGTGGACGCGGCGGGGGTTTCGCTCTGAGACCGGCCCCGGACGGCTCCGCAGCGGGGCCCTAGTACGGGGGCGTGCGGGGGAGTAGGGCAGGATAGAGGCCGCTTTCTGTTGGTGCCGAGACCGGCGTGCCACATCGCGTCCGGACCCGGCCGGCGAAGGCAGCGGATGGGTCCCGGACCTCGGCGACCACCCGTGCGCTCGCCACCACCATGAGCACCCACCGAGAACACACCGATTGCCGAAGGAGACGCCAACCGATGACGCACCCGGGGACCGACCGCCCAGGATATCGCCGGGTACTGCTGAAGCTCGGCGGTGAGATGTTCGGCGGCGGTGCGGTGGGCCTCGATCCCGATGTGGTGGAGACTGTGGCGGAGCAGATCGCCGAAATCGTGGGATCCGGGGTGCAGGTCGCGGTGGTGATCGGTGGTGGGAACTTCTTCCGCGGTGCCGAACTCGAAGAGCGCGGTATGGAACGCGCGCGGTCCGACTACATGGGCATGCTCGGGACCGTGATGAACAGCCTGGCGCTCCAGGATTTCCTGCAGCAGCAGGGCATCGATACCCGGGTGCAGACCGCGATCACCATGGGGCAGGTGGCCGAACCTTATCTCCCGCTGCGCGCGAAGCGGCATCTGGAGAAGGGGCGCGTGGTGATCTTCGGTGCCGGGATGGGCATGCCGTACTTCTCGACCGACACCACGGCGGCCCAGCGGGCGCTGGAGATCGGCGCCGAGGTGGTGCTGATGGCCAAGGCGGTCGACGGTGTGTTCAACGCCGACCCGCGGCTGGATCCCGATGCCACCATGTATCACGAGATCACACACAAGGAAGTGATCGAACGCGATCTGAAGGTCGCCGACGCGACGGCGTTCAGTTTGTGCATGGACAACCAGATGCCGATGCTGGTGTTCAATTTGTTGACCAAGGGCAATATCGCCCGGGCGGTGGCCGGTGAGAAGATCGGCACATTGGTTCGATCCTGACACCGCGGGCCCGCGGGTCATGACGATGACGACGCAGTGGAGGAACGGTCGTGATTGAAGAAGCGCTCTTCGACGCCGAGGAGAAGATGGAGAAGGCCGTCTCGGTGGCGAAGGACGATCTCGGCAGAATCCGTACCGGGCGTGCGAATCCGGGGATGTTCTCCCGGGTCGTGGTCGACTATTACGGAGCACCGACCCCGATCACCCAGATGTCGAGCATCACTGTCCCGGAACCGCGGATGGTGGTGGTCAAACCCTATGAGCAGGCGCAGCTGGGTCCGATCGAAACCGCGATCCGCAACTCCGACCTGGGCGTGAACCCGACCAACAACGGTGACATCCTGCGGATCAGCATTCCGCAGCTCACCGAGGAACGACGCCGGGAGCTGGTCAAACAGGCCAAGCAGAAGGGCGAGGACGCCAAGGTCGCGATTCGCAATGTGCGCCGCAAGGCCATGGAGGAGCTGGGCCGCATCCAGAAGGACGGCGAAGCCGGCGAGGACGAGGTCGGGCGTGCCGAGAAGGAACTGGACAAGACCACTGCCAGATACGTCGGCCAGATCGACGAGCTGGTGAAGCACAAGGAGTCCGAACTGCTCGAGGTCTGAGCGAGGCGGGCGGCGGAGCCCGTCGGATTCGCGGTGGTACCTTGCGCAGGCATGCCGGTCACGCCCGGCGCGCAGGATTGTCCGAGAGCGGCATGAGCGGTAGATGTCGCGCGGAAGACGGTGTTCGTGCCGAACGGGCACCGGACCGGCGGTCGACCCGGCATCCGGCCGGTGGACTGCCGCACAATGGGAACAGCGGAGCGAGCGACGCCCGCTTCGGGTGGGAACGAACGGAACGACGACGAGTTGAGCGACGGGACAATCGTGGCCGAGAAAGCCGCCGCGACCGGTGCGGCCCGACCGCAGCCGCCGGCCGAGGGCATATCCGAACCGACACCGGCCCCGGCCGGCGCGCCCGCGGGCGCCGAGCCGAAGCGGTCTCGCGCGGGACGGAACTTACCCGCGGCCCTGGCGGTCGGCCTGACCCTCGGGTTGTTGTGTATCGCCGTCCTGATCTTCGTTCCGAAGGTGTTCATCGGCGTCGCCGGGGTCGCGGTCGGGATCGCGACCTGGGAGGTCGCCAAGCGGCTGCGCGAAGCCGATGTGCTGGTGCCCCGGACACCATTGATCGTCGGTGGCCAGGCCGTGTTCTGGCTGGGCTGGCCGTTCGGCCCGGGCGGAGTGACCGGCGCCTTCGCGGCTACGGCGCTCGTATGCATGGTGTGGCGGCTGTTCGACCACGGGCTGCGTACCGCCCCACGCAACTTCCTGCGCGATACCGCCATCACGGTGTTCACCCTGGCATGGATTCCGTTGCTGGCGTCGTTCGCGGTGTTGCTCCTCCTGGAGGAGCCCGACGGTAACCTGCGGGTGCTGACCTTCATGATCCTGGTGGTGTGCTCCGATGTCGGCGGTTATGTCGCCGGGGTGCTCTTCGGCCGCCACCCCATGGTGCCCTCGATCAGTCCGAAGAAATCCTGGGAGGGTTTCGGCGGCTCCCTGGTCTTCGCGATCATCGGCGGACTGCTCACCGTCACGCTGTTGCTCGAGGCCAACTCGATGATCGGTGTGGTGCTCGGTATCGGGCTGGTGGTCGTCGCGACCCTGGGCGATCTGGTCGAATCGCAGATCAAACGCGAGCTGGGCATCAAGGATATGGGCACCATGCTGCCCGGCCACGGCGGCATCATGGATCGGCTCGACTCCATGCTGCCTTCGGCCTTCGTGTCCTGGCTGGTGCTCAGCACCCTGCTCTGAGGCTCAGTTGCGGTGCGCGGCGCGGCGCAGCTGCACGATGCGTACCCCGCCCACCAGTGCCATCACCAGGGCTCCGGCGATCACCGACAACAGGATCGTGACCCCGAGCGGTAACGAGAAGTTCCAGAACAGCATCTCCACGTCGGCGTTCTCGGAATTCTGCAGGATGAAGATCAGCAGGACGATACCGAGCAGCGCCGCCACGATCAGCGCGATCCAGGCGTTGCCGACGCGGGATTTCTCCACCCCCTTTCGCCGACGCTTCCCGGCCGCCGGTTTTCCGCCGGTAACATCGGGTGCGGTTTTCCGCCCGGTGGGCGCGCCCGGCGCCCCCGCCGGTGGGAGATCCTTCGGTAGTGCGCGGGTCTCGGGTGTCGGATCATCGGAGGTCGCCATATGTCGATGATTGCCGACGGCTATCGGCTGCGCACGGATTTCGGGCCCGCCGGTCGGTCTCGGTCCGGGGCGTGCGTCTCGCGGGGCGGCTCGGCACAGATCACATTCACCGAGATGACACACTGGTAGGACTATGACCGCCTCTTTGCCCCTGGTGTTCGACGCACCGCGCCGTGGTATGCCACCTCGCCACCTGGCCGACCTCGACGCGGACGGCCGCCGTGCCGCGATGGCCGAGCTGGGTCTGCCCAAGTTCCGCGCCGACCAGATCGCGCGCCAGTACTACGGGCGGTTGCAGGCCGATGCCGAGCAGATGACCGATCTCCCGGCCGCGGTCCGGGAGAAAGTGTCGCAGGCACTGTTCCCGCCGCTGCTCACCCCGGTGCGGCAGATCGCCTGCGATGCCGGCGAGACCCGCAAGACGCTGTGGCGGGCCGGTGACGGCACCCTGCTGGAGAGCGTGCTGATGCGCTACCCCGATCGGGCCACACTGTGCATCTCCAGCCAGGCCGGTTGCGGTATGGCCTGTCCCTTCTGCGCGACCGGACAGGGCGGGTTGAACCGCAATCTGTCCACCGCCGAGATCGTCGACCAGGTTCGCGCCGCGGCGGCCGATCTGCGTGACGGTGCGGTATCCGGCGGCCCCGGGCGTCTGTCCAATATCGTTTTCATGGGAATGGGTGAGCCGCTGGCGAACTACAAGCGGGTGGTGAACGCCGTCCGCCGCATCACCTCACCCGCCCCGGACGGCCTGGGGATCTCCCAGCGCAATGTGGTGGTCTCCACCGTCGGTCTGGCTCCCGCGATCCGCAAACTCGCGGACGAGGATCTCTCGGTGACGCTCGCGGTCTCCCTGCACACCCCGGACGACGAACTCCGCGACACGCTGGTCCCGGTGAACAACCGCTGGCCGGTGGCCGAGGTTCTCGATGCCGCCCGGTACTACGCCGACAAGTCGGGTCGCCGGGTATCCATCGAGTACGCGCTGATCCGGGATATCAACGATCAGCCGTGGCGTGCGGAAATGCTGGGCCGGAAGCTGCACAAGGCGCTCGGTTCGCGCGTGCATGTCAATGTCATCCCGCTCAACCCCACTCCCGGCAGCAAATGGGACGCCAGCCCCAAGCCGGTGGAGCGGGAGTTCGTCCGCCGCGTCGAGGAGCAGGGGGTTCCGTGCACGGTCCGGGACACCCGCGGGCAGGAGATCGCGGCAGCGTGCGGTCAGCTGGCGGCGGAGGGCTGAACGCCGGCGCCGGCTGACTCGGCCGGGGCACCCGGCGGCGAACATTCGCCGATATTCGATCGTCGCTGTTCGGCGGCCGGTGCCTCCCGCGGGACGGGCATTCCGCTCGGGCCGATGCAGGCAGCGATATACGTCTTTCGCCGGACGTTGTTGCCGCGCGACCGGGTGGATGCGACGATCCCGTTCGGCGCGTCCGAGCATCCCCGGATCCAGTGGAATGCGGGCCGCGCGGTGGTGACACGGTGTGAGGAGAACGGTGCATGGGTGATCGAGTCGTCGCCGTCGTCGGTGCGGGGATCGTGGGACTGGCGATCGGGCGGGAACTGGCCGCCCGACGCCCCGGTGACCGAATCGTGGTGCTGGAGAAAGAAGATCGCGTCGCCGCGCATCAGACCGGCCACACCTCAGGGGTGGTGCACGCCGGGATCTATTACCGGCCGGGCAGCCTGAAGGCCGTACTGTGCGCGCGGGGGCGGTCGCTGCTGCGGGAGTATTGCGCCGAACGCGAACTGCCCTACGACGAATGCGGCAAACTCGTGATCGCAGTCGACGCCGACGAGATACCACGGCTCGAGGCACTGCGGGTCCGCGCGGGTGACAACACGGTACCCGGCCTGCGCCGGGTGGACCGGACCGAGATCCAGGAGATCGAACCGTTCGCGGAGGGGATCGCCGCACTCTATTCGCCGCGGACCGCCATCACCGACTTCCGCCGGATCGCGGAATCCTTCGCCGCGGATCTGGTGGAATCCGGTGGGGAAGTGCGGTTGTCGGCCGGGGTGGACAGTATTACGCGGACCGTATCGGGGATCGAGATCGTCACGGGTGACGAGGTGTTGCGCGCGGATCGAGTGATCGTGTGCGCGGGTTTGCACGCCGATACCGTGGCGGGGCGGGCGGGTGCCGACCCCGGGCCGCGGATCGTACCGTTTCGCGGTGAGTACATGAACGTGGTCGCCGCGAAGGCGGATATGGTCCGCGGACTGGTGTATCCGGTACCGGACCCGCGGTACCCGTTTCTGGGAGTGCATTTCACCCGGCGGGTCTCGGGGACAGTGGAGGTGGGCCCCAACGCGGTGCTCGCTTTTGCGCGGGAAGGCTATCGCCGCGGCGACTTCTCGGCGCGCGACCTCGCGGATACCGTGCGCTGGCCCGGATTCCGCCGGATGACGCGACAGCATTGGCGTACGGGGATCGACGAGATGTACGGCTCACTGTCCGCGAGGGCGTATATGCGCCGGGCGCGACGGTACATTCCGGCGATCGGCGCCGCCGATGTGGTCCGCGGGGGCAGCGGAGTACGGGCCCAGGCGGTGGATATCGACGGCACCCTGGTGGACGATTTCCGGATCGACCGGTTGGGCCCGGTCACCGCGGTCCGGAACGCGCCCTCGCCCGCGGCGACCTCTTCGCTGGCGATCGCGGAATACGTGGTCGATATCGTCGAGGGGCGCGGCGATACTGCGACCTGAGGATCCGGACCGGTGACGAACGGATCGAGATCTGCCGAGCACAGGACGGATCCTCGGCTCGTGCCGGCAGTGGTTACGAAGGGAGGCCCGCCCGGGGCGCCCGAATCACTCGGCTCGGTAGGAGCGGGAGACCCTCAACGGGGCTTCCGGCGGAGCACGATATCCCGGATCACGATCCCGAACAGCGTGACCGCGAAGCCGATCAGGTACAGGTCCTCGACCTTGCCCGAATGGTTGCCGACGATCATCGCCAACAGGATCAAGCCCACCACCACGGCGGCGATGCGGAAGGTACGAGGGGATTCGCCACTCCATCCCCAGGCCGCGGAAGGAACTTCTGCAGGGTCCACCTTGGTGACTACGTGGTCGGTGGCGGGTTCGAGTTCCGTGGCGGACACGATCACTCCTTCTCAAGGGATCAGATACCCGATATCGTGGCATACGACCGGCCGTCGTAGCCAGTAGGGGCGCGGTCGGTGACAATGGGCACGTGTCAGATATCCGCAGAGTCCTCGTCCTCGGTAGCACAGGTTCCATCGGTACCCAGGCCCTCGAGGTGATCGCCGCCAATCCGGACCGCTTCCGGGTCGTGGGTCTGGCGGCCGGGGGCGGACGCACCGAGCTGCTGGCCGGCCAGATGGCCGCCACCGGTACCGACAATGTCGCTGTCGCGGATCCGGAGGCGGCTCGTGCCCTCGGAGTGTCCCTCGGCGGAGCGGATGCCGTGACCGAACTGGTCCGCAGTACCGACGCCGATATCGTGCTCAACGCGCTCGTCGGCTCTCTGGGGCTGGAGCCGACCCTCGCCGCGCTCGAATCGGGGGCGACCCTGGCGCTCGCCAATAAGGAATCGCTGGTGGCGGGCGGTTCGCTGGTCACCCGGGCGGCGAAACCCGGACAGATCGTGCCGGTCGATTCCGAGCATTCGGCGCTGGCGCAATGCCTGCGCGGCGGCCGGAGCGAGGAGGTCGAGAAGCTTATCCTCACGGCCTCCGGCGGGCCTTTCCGCGGCTGGACCACCGAAATGCTCGACGATGTGAACCCCGCCGAGGCGAAGGTCCATCCGACCTGGTCCATGGGTCCGATGAACACCCTGAATTCCGCGTCTCTGGTCAACAAAGGGTTGGAGCTCATCGAAACGCATCTGCTGTTCGGTATCCCCTACGACCGGATCGAGGTGACTGTCCATCCGCAGTCGATCGTGCATTCGATGGTCACGTTCACCGACGGATCCACCCTCGCCCAGGCCAGTCCGCCCGATATGAAGTTGCCGATCGCGTTGGCGCTCGGCTGGCCCGATCGGGTCCCGGGTGCCGCGACCGCCTGTGATTTCGGCACCGCGAGCACGTGGACCTTCGAACCGGTGGACAGTGCGGTGTTCCCGGCGGTGGACCTGGCCCGGTATGCCGGTACCCAGGGCGGATCCGTGACCGCTGTGTACAACGCCGCGAACGAAACCGCGGTGGCGGCGTTTCTCGACGGCCGCATCCGGTTCCCGGAAATCGTGCGCACCGTCGAACGGGTGCTCGCCGCGGCCGACCAGTGGCGCACCGAGCCCGTGGATCTCGCCGAAGTGCTGGCAGCCGATACCTGGGCCCGCGACCGCGCGGAGGTCGTCGCCGGTGGATGACGCCACCACAGGGTGGTCGAGAAGCGCGATGCCTGCCGTTACAGTGGACACCGTGCTCGCGGCCGTATCGGTCTTCCGTGCGGGCCGGCGTCATGATCTGCATATCGCAGGAGGGCTGTAGACCACATGCTGTTCGTTCTGGGATTCGTCCTGTTCGCCCTCGGCATCACACTTTCGGTGGCATTACACGAATGCGGGCACATGTGGGCTGCGCAGGCCACCGGAATGAAGGTGCGCCGGTATTTCGTCGGCTTCGGCCCCAAGATCTTCTCGTTCCGGCGCGGTGAGACCGAATACGGCGTCAAGGCGCTCCCGCTGGGCGGTTTCTGCGATATCGCCGGGATGACAGCTCTGGACGAGCTGGAACCCGAGGAATTGGACCGGGCGATGTACCGCCAGGCGACCTGGAAGCGCCTGGTCGTCATGTTCGGCGGTATCTTCATGAACTTCCTGCTCGCGTTCCTGCTGATCGCGGTACTGGCGATGACCGAAGGTCTGCCCAGACTGACCGAGCCCACCGCGACGGTCGGGGCGGTCGGTTGTGTACCGGCGCAGAACGCTGATCTGAGCTACGCCGAATGTTCGGGTGCCGGGCCGGCCCAACGGGCCGGTCTGCTGCCCGGCGATACCGTGACGGCCGTCGACGGCGTCGCTGTCGGCACCTGGTCGGAATTCCAGGCCGCGACCCAGCAGAAGACCGGGCCTCTCACCTATACGGTCGATCGCGACGGCCGCGCGCTGACCATCGAGGTCGTGCCCGAGCGGGTCCAGCGCTACCGCGAAGACGGCACGACACGGGAGATTTCCGCGGTCGGCGTGACCCTGGAGAATCAGGGACCGGTCACCTACGGCCCGATCGCCGCCATTCCCGCATCGGCCGTGTTCACCGGTGACCTGGCGGTGCGAACCGCCCAATCCCTGGTGCAACTTCCGCAGAAGGTGGGCGCTCTCTGGGAGGCGGTCTCCGGTGGCGAACGGGACACGGATACACCGGTGAGTGTGTACGGAGCCAGCCGGCTCGGCGGCGAGAGCTTCGAGGCCGGTATGTGGGGTTGGTTCATTCTCCTGCTGGCCAGCCTGAACTTCTTCCTGGGTGTTTTCAATCTCCTCCCGCTGTTACCGCTCGACGGCGGGCATATCGCCGTGGTCCTCTTCGAGAAGATCCGCAACACCGTCCGGGGATTGCGTGGACTGCCGCCGGGTGGCCCGGTGGACTATCTGAAGCTGTTGCCGATCACCTACGCGGCGGTGGTGCTGGGCGGCGCCTACATGTTGCTGACGCTGGCCGCCGATATCGTCAATCCGATCAAACTGTTCTAGCCGCGGCGGATCCGGCGTCGTCCGGATCGGCTGTCGCGACCATCGATGCGCGTTTTCGTTGTGGCACAACGACGGTCGTTGCGTGGCACTTGTCGCCACCGGTCTCGTCCCCTACGATGAACTGCGGTAACGACACAGGGCCGAGGGGAGTTGGCCCGATCTCGATTGCCCGGTACCCGCGTGCCGGGTGGGGGTTTCCTCCGCGCTCCACCAGAGCCGATCGTGTGCTGCGTCGGCTCGTCGTTGCCGCCGTTAGGTAACGAAGGGGATCCAGTGAAATTTCGTACTGTCATGTCCACGGTCTCGTGGGCGCTCGTGGTGTGGGGCTGTCTGAGTACGGCGGGGATGGGTGCGGCGGCCGCCGCGGCGCCGGGGCAGGTCACCGCGGAGGAATCGAAGGCCGTCGTCACCGAGGCGATCACGGCGCAGTCGCTGCCGCTGCGGACCGATATGAGCGATCTGGCCGTGGATCAGATCTCGGTCGAGGCCTCGAGCAACGGCCTGCAGCTGGTGCGGGTGCCCGTCGAGTATTCGGCCGGATCGGGCGGAACCGTGCATTTCGTGGTCGACGACACAGAGCAGATCGTGGGCTACGCGGAAAAGCTGGTCACCGACCGGGCCGACGGCACCCGCGCCGTGGCCCTCTGGCAGGACGGTGTGCAGCGGCAGAACACCGTCGTCCGGCCGATAGCGGGGGATCCGTTCACGGACTGCCTGGAAGCCGAGGGTAACCAGGGGAAATTCGCGAAATGGGCATTGCAGAAGTGCTATAGCGGAACGCTGATCTCGCCTGTTCAGGGTACTGCCTGCCTGCTGGGCATCGGCGTTTCCCAGGACATCATCGATCGTTGCCAGCAGCTGGCAATGGCGTAGTTCCCGGTGTCGCGGGTATCGACGATCGGCTGGAGTCGGTACCCGCGGCGACATCGCGGTCCGGTGGATTCGCGACGCCGGTTTCCGCCGTTTCCGAGTGGTGGGGCTCATCTGTGGCTGGGCGGGGGTTCGGTGGGCATCGCGTCTAGACTCGGGGTCGGACGGCCCGAAACTCACGAAAGTAGGCAGCCGAAAGTGACCAGCACAGTCGGATTGGGGATGCCGGCCGCACCGGCCGCGGTGCTCGCGCCGCGGCGCAGGACCCGTCAACTGATGGTGGGCGGTGTCGGTGTGGGAAGTGACCACCCGATCTCGGTGCAGTCGATGACGACGACCAGAACACACGATGTGAACGCGACATTGCAGCAGATCGCGGAGCTGACCGCGTCGGGCTGCGATATCGTCCGGGTGGCGTGCCCGCGCCAGGAGGACGCCGACGCGCTTCCGATGATCGCGAAGAAATCGCAGATCCCGGTGATCGCGGATATCCATTTCCAGCCCCGCTACATTTTCGCCGCGATCGATGCCGGTTGCGCGGCGGTCCGGGTGAACCCGGGCAATATCAAAGAATTCGACGGACGGGTCGGCGAGGTCGCCAAGGCGGCCGGGGCCGCCGGTATCCCGATCCGGATCGGCGTGAACGCCGGTTCCCTGGACAAGCGGATGCTGGCCAAATACGGCAAGGCGACTCCGGAGGCGCTCGTCGAATCGGCGTTGTGGGAGGCGGGCCTCTTCGAGGAGCACGGGTTCGGCGATATCAAGATCTCGGTCAAGCACAACGATCCGGTGGTGATGGTCGAGGCATACCGGCAGCTGGCCGCGCAGTCCGACTATCCGCTGCATCTCGGGGTCACCGAGGCGGGTCCGGCCTTCCAGGGCACCGTGAAATCCGCGGTCGCGTTCGGGGCGCTGCTCAGCGAGGGAATCGGCGACACCATCCGGGTATCGCTGTCCGCGCCGCCGGCCGAAGAGGTGAAGGTCGGCGACCAGATTCTGCAGTCGTTGAACCTGCGACCCCGCAAGCTCGAGATCGTGTCCTGCCCTTCGTGCGGCCGTGCCCAGGTGGACGTGTACACCCTCGCCAACGAGGTCACCGCCGGCCTGGACGGTCTGGAAGTGCCCCTGCGTGTGGCGGTGATGGGTTGTGTGGTGAACGGTCCGGGTGAGGCGCGGGAGGCCGATCTCGGTGTCGCCTCGGGTAACGGCAAGGGGCAGATCTTCGTGAAGGGCGAGGTCATCAAAACGGTGCCCGAGGCGCAGATCGTGGAGACGCTCATCGAGGAGGCCATGCGGATCGCCGAGGAGATGGGTGAGGACGCCGCTACCGGGGAACCGGTCGTCAGCGTCGGCTGACGAACTCTCGTCACCGGCCCGTCGCCACGGCGGGCCGGTCGTTGTGGTTGCGCCGCGCCGGGCGCTGCTCGGGCTTTCCGGATATCCGTACCGTCCCGGCGCGGTTCATGGCAGGCTGTTGTAGGTGCGGAGTCTGCTGGAGCCGGCCCGGCGCGCGAAGTACGTTCCCGCGCGTCAGCTCGCCAAACGGGACCTGGCGCAGGTACTCCGGGTCCTCGACGATGATCCGGTGGCCACCTGCATGGTTGCTGCCCGGCTACAGGAATACGGTCTGGACAACCGGTGCGGTCAGGGTGAACTCTGGAGTCACGGCGGTCCGTCGGATTCGCTGTGCTTCTCCGGGGTGAACCTCATCCCGCTGCGGGGCGGGCGTGACGCGCTGCGTGCCTTCGCCGATCGTGCGATCCGGTGGCCCCGGATGTGTTCCTCGGTGGTCGGGCGGCAGGAGCTGGCCCTGCCGCTGTGGGAGATGCTCGCCGACCACTGGGGTCCGGAACGTGAGGTACGCGGCGCACAGCCGTTGCTCGCGCTCACCGACACCGCTGTATCGGCCGCCGACCCCGAGGTGCGCCAAGTGCGTCCCGAGGAACTGGACCGGTATCTCGCGGCGGCGATCGCGATGTTCATCGAAGAGGTCGGGGTCGATCCGCGCGCCGGCGACGGTGGCCGCGGCTATCGGCGCCGGGTGGCCGGCCTGATCGAGGCGGGCCGGGCGTGGGCCCGGTTCGTCGACGGCGAGGTCGTGTACAAGGCCGAGGTGGGTGCCCAATCCCGGCGCACCGGCCAGATCCAGGGAGTCTGGGTGCACCCGGAACACCGGGGACGGGGGCTGGGTACATCGGGCACGGCGGCGGTGGCCAATTCCGTGGTCGCCTCGGGCCGGACCGCCAGCCTGTACGTCAACGACTACAACGAGGTGGCCCGCCGCGCCTACCGGGCGGTCGGATTCCGGCAGATCGCCACATTCGCCACTGTGCTGCTCGACTGATCCGGGCCGGATCCGGTGTGCCGCAGGTGATCACCGGGCTCGGTCGCCTACCATCGGCTGCGATGGCGATCCGGTGCGTGCTCGTGATCGTGGTCGCGGCGCTCGTGTTCGCCGTGACCGGCTGTGGTGCGGGTTCCGCCGGACCGATCACCGCCGCGGACAGTTTCCTCAGTGCCTTCGCCGCACGCGATATCGAGACCGCCGCCGACCGGACCAATCGTCCCGAAAAGGCCTTCGCCGCATTGACTTCGGCCTGGGACGAACTGGGCGCCGAGGAACTCCACGCGAACACCGGCGCCGCGCGGATCTCCGGCGATACCGCCACTGTCGACTACACCTACGAATGGCGGTTGTCCGGCGGCCGCGACTGGACCTATTCGGGACAACTGCCGATGGTGCGTAGCGGAGGTTCCTGGACGGTCCGGTGGAACGGTACGGCAGTTCATCCCCGGCTCGGTGACACCCAGACCATGGCCCTGTCGGTACAGCCTGCGCCGCGGGCGCGGGTGAACGAACAGTCCGGTAGCGATGTGCTGGTGCCGGGCACCGTCTCGCGGGTGACCTTCGATGCTGCCGACTGCGCGGATCCGCAGCGGGTGGCGGCGGCGTTGTCGCAGGCCCTGGTCGATATCGACGAGCGGCTCACGCCCGAGCGCATCCTCGATTCCGCTCGTGCCGCCGACGGTGTGTACACGGTGGTCGTGCTGACCGAGGTCGAGTTCGGGCGGGCCGGGCCCCAGCTCATCGGGCTACCGGGAGTCCGGGTGACCCAGGAGTGGGATATGACTCCCACCGACCGGAAGTTCGCGCCCGATCTGATGGTTCAGGTACGGCAGACGGTGATCGCCGATGTCGACGGCCGGGCCGGTTGGCGGGTAGTGGCCCGCAACGCCAACGGCGCGGAGACCGGGGTACTGCACGAGGTGGCGGCCCAGCCGGCGCCGTCGTTCGCGCTGAGCGTGGACCGCCGGATCCAGAACGCGGCCCAGCGCGCGGTCGACGGGCGCCGGGAACAGGCCATGATGGTGGTGATCGAACCCTCGACCGGTGGGATTCTCGCGGTGGCGCAGAACACGGCCGCCGATCGGGACGGACCCGTCGCCACGATCGGTCAGTACCCGCCGGGGTCGGTGTTCAAAACGGTGACCGCGGCGGCCGCGATCGCGGAGGGAATCGCGACCCCGGATACGGTGGTCTCCTGCCCGAGCGCGATCACCATCGGGGAGCGGATGATTCCGAATTACAACGACTTCACGGTGGGTGACGTTCCCATGGCCACCGCGTACGCCCGGTCGTGCAATACCTCGTTCGCCGCATTGGCCAGTAAATTGCTGGAGTCCGCCCTCACCGACAGCGCGGCCGCTTTCGGTATCGGTCCGGATTACACCGTGGCGGGACTGCCGACCTTTTCCGGGTCGGTTCCCGCTGCCGCGGATCGCACCCAGCGCACCGAGGACGGAATCGGGCAGGGGCGGGTCGTGGTCAGCCCGTTCGGTATGGCCCTCATGGCCGCGGCCGTCGCCTCCGGGTCCGCGCCGACTCCGTATCTGATCGCCGGCCGTGAAACGGCGGTCGACGGACAGCGGCCCGCCCTCGATCCGGACGTGGTGCGCGGGTTGCGGACGATGATGCGTCAGGTGGTCGTCTCGGGCACGGCCGAGCGGATCGCCGATCAGGGGGAGGTGTTCGGCAAAACCGGCGAAGCGGAGGTGGAGGGCGGCTCGCATTCCTGGTTCGTCGGATACCGGGGCGATATCGCCTTCGCGACTCTGCTGGTCAGAGGCGGAAGCTCCGATAACGCGGTAGCCGTGACGCGGGATATGCTCGCCGCCCTGCCCCGGGGGTACTGATCCGCGCCGGGGCTGTCCGTTATTGCCCGGCCGATTCGGTTCCCGATCTGGTCGCGAAACCGTGACCGATATCGGTGATGCGGGTATCGGTGGTTACCGCATCGCTGACCCGCGCGGGTGCGACGACCGATACCGTCCGGTCGGTGACCGGGGCGGACGAAGCGGTATCGGTGCCCAGGATCTCGACGACCCCGGTACCCCCCAGAATCAGTCCGGCGGTGATGAAAGCAACGGCGGAACGCTTCATTTCCGGCTCCCTCCGAATCAGAGGTTCGACAGACAGCGAGCTCGGATTGCTGCTGTGCGACCGGGCTCTGCGGAAGAGTTATCTGATGATTTGCTGCTCAGGTCAACCTAAGCCGGTAATGCGCACCGAGACAAGATGGAGAGGACCAGAAAATCGATGACGAGCAAATCGTGACCCAGGTCACCGAAATCCGTGATCTACTCGTTACGCACCGTTCAGATTTTATGCAGGGCGGCCGCGAGATGATCCTGTAGGGGCAAGCCCACGGCACCCATCTGCAGGGTGTAGTCGATGACTCCGGCGTGCATATGGATCGTGCGGCTGAGCGCGGTCACGGATTTGGCTGTGGAGCTCAGGCCGATCGCCGTCGATTCCAGTTCCAGCCGGATCTCGTCGTCGCCGAGCGTGAGTTTGCCCTCGCTGATCTCGGTGATCCCGGTGGGATGGGAGAGGATGAGCTCCACCCGGTCGGGGCCGGGGCAGCGCAGATAACCGGTCTCCACATGCAGCGGACGGTTGTCCTCGGCGTGCCGGGTGCGCTGCCGGTAGGTGAGGAACGGGCGGCCCAGATGGCCGAACGTGATCTCCTCCAGATAACCGAAAGGCTCGATCGTCGGGTAATCGCCCTGGCCCGCGCCGCGCCAGGTACCGAGCAATCCGGCCAGCGGGGCGATACCGGGATGCGGGGCGGGTGTCTGCGGTTCGGCCACGGCGCACAAGCGTAGACCCTCATCGGCCGATCGGGATGATCCGTACCCGTCCAGCGCGCCGGGGGTGCTATTTGTTGCGGCGACGTCCGAACGGCCAGAAGGACCGGGTGCGCCGCCGGGGCAGTGCCGCGTAGACCATGGTCATCTCGGCGAACACTCCCGCCTCGCGTTCCCGGTCGGCACCGAAATCGTCGCGGCCCAGGATCTGGGTGATCGATCCGGGCGCGATCGTGGCGAGCGCGTCGAGCAGTGAGGCGTTGAGAGCGCCGAGCGAGATACGGGTGGTGTCGGGGTCCTCGGCGCCGGGCCCGCCGTGGCCCAGCAGCATATGGCCGATCGCGTGCAGCACGATATGGTCGGCGTTGCGGCCCGACGCCGATGCGTCGAAGACGATGATGTCGTCGTTCTTCCGGGCGATCCAGAGGCCGTTACCGTTGCACCCCAGATCGGCCAGCGCCGACCGGTGGGCCGGCTGTAACGAGATCGGTCGTTTCCGGTGCGCGGCCACCTCGGCGAGGTAGGCGTTGAGGTCCCACGGGCTGGGCAGGGGCACCGACCCAGCTGCATCGCCGAACCTGGCGTCCATGCTTGTCATCGGCGAATACGTTACCGATCGCGGGTCCGCTCGTCACTTCCGCGAATTCCCGCGCACCGGTGGAGAACCGGCGACCTGGGCGGGAGCGTGGCAGGCTACTCGATATCGGCCTCCGGGCCCAGGGATCGGACATTGTGCTGTTTGTTCCACAGCGCGGAGAACGCCCACAGCACGATGCCGATGACCAGCAGGACGCCGGCGATGGCGTACTGCTGGGGATTGCGGTCGGTGAACGGAGTCGCCAGATACGCACAGCACACCGCACCGAGCACCGGCAGCGGTGTCGGGGTGCGGAAATGCTCGTGCCCGACCGTGTCACGCCGCAGTACCAGCACGGCGATATTGACGATGGTGAAGACCACGAGCAGCAGCAGTGCGGTGGTGCCGCCGAGCTCGGGGACCTCGTCGACGAACGTGAGCAGACCGAAGGCGAGCACCGTGGTGAACAGGATCGCGACGTGTGGGGTGCGCCGGCTCCGATTGACCCGGCCCAGGATCCGGGGGAGCACCTTGTGCTTGGCCATTCCGTACAGCAGCCGGCTGGCCATGAGCATATTGATCAGTGCCGAGTTGGCCACCGCGAACATGGTGATGAAGGCGAAGATCTGGGTCGGGAAGCCCGGTGCGCCGATCTCCACCACCTGGAGCAGCGGGGTATCGCCCTCGGCGAGTTGCTCCGGTGGGACCAGCGCTACCGCGGTGATGGAGACCACGACATAGATCGCACCGGTGATCAGGAGCCCGCTGATCAGAATCTTCGGGAAGATCCTGCTGGGTTCCTTGGTCTCCTCGGCCATATTCACCGAATCCTCGAACCCGACCATGGCATAGAAAGCCAGCGTCGTCGCCGCGATGACCCCGCCGAACGCCGTACGGTCCCCGGTATCGAATTCGACGATCCGGCCGAAATCGCCGTTACCGAACCCGAGCGCCCACAGCCCGATGCACACCACGATCAGCAGGCCGGACAGTTCCACACAGGTGAGCAGGACATTGGCTTTCACGCTCTCGCCGACGCCGCGCAGATTGATCGCGGCGGCGGCGGCCATGAACGCCAGCGCGATAACGGTGAGCATCGGCCCGTTGCCGTCGAACTCGAAGGCCTCGGCGAAGTTCGCGGCGAAGGCCTTCGCCGCGGTCGCGGCGGAGGTGATACCGGAACTCATCACCGCGAAGGTCACCATGAACGTGACGAAATGGATCCCGAATGCCTTGTGTGTGTAGAGCGCGGCCCCGGCGGCCTGCGGGTATTTGGTGACCAGTTCCAGATAGCTGAGGCCGGTGATCATCGCGACGACGAAGGCGACCAGGAACGGGACCCACACCGCCCCGCCGACTTCCCCGGCCACCCGGCCGGTGAGTGCGTAGATGCCGGTGCCGAGGATATCGCCGACAATGAACAGCAACAGCAGCCACGGGCCCATGACCCGGACGAGCTCCGGCTGCGATGCCGGATCGGTCCGGTCGGTGACGTCTGCCAAGAGAACCCCTCATCCCCGCAGTGGCCGTACGAGCCGTGAATCGAACAGTTCCGATCTGTGTACCCACTCGGTACGGCAGGGACTCCTGTTCTCCGGAGTTGTTCGAGAGGTCAGGCCAGGGCTTCGGCGGTCGCCGCGGCTTCGGCGATCACGACCGCGGAGTCCCGGGGACTCAGCGCCATCGCCCGCAACTGGTCGAACATGACGCCGAAACGCCGGATCTCGGTATGCCCCTCGACGAGTGCGTCACCGGAAATGCCCTCGACGTAGACCAGTTCGGGATCGGTGGGATCGGGGAAGTCGAGAATGGTGAAGGATCCGGCCATCCCCGGATGGGCGCCCGCGTCGAAGGGGAGGATCTGCAGGATCACGTTCTTGCGTTTGGTCGCCTCGCCCAGCCTGCGCAACTGGCCGGCCATGACCTCCGGGCCGCCGACCATCCGGCGGATGGCGGCCTCGTCCAGTACCACCCACAATTCGAGCGGTTCGTCCTTGGCCAGGACCGCGGCCCGGTCCATCCGGGCGCGCGCTCGGCGTTCCAGATCCGATGCCTCCAATTTCGGCATGCAGGTATCGATCACGGCCATGGCGTACTGCTCGGTCTGCAACAGCCCGGGAATGAAGGAGGTCTGGTAGTGCCGGGCCGACAGTGCCACCGATTCGAAATTGATGTACGCGGCGTACACCTCCGACAGGCTCGCCTCGTAGGGCCTTGACATACCGGGCTTCTGGGCGTCGGACAGCAACTCCAGCGCCTCGTCGCGCCGAGCCTCCTCGACGCCGTAGAGGTCCAGCATGGTCATCAGCGTCCGGCGCTGCGGCCGAGCCTGTGCGGTTTCGATGCGATACAGCGTGGTCACATTGATACCGGTCCGAGCGCTGACATCCTCTTTGCTCAGTCCGGCGTCGTCGCGCATCTCCAGCAGCAGCACCGAGAGCCGGCGCAGGCCCGCCGTGAGGACGGTGCGTTTGCCTGCCATGTCATCCCTTTCGACTCGCGCGTGGCGCGGCCCGTCGGCCGTCGATGATCGCCCGCCGCACCTTCTGTGGAGCAACAATAACGAGGAAAGACCCCCGATGGGATCGGCAGTGGTCACAAAACGGTGCTCACGGCGTGATCTCGCGGCGCAACACTTTCCCGGTGGCATTGCGCGGCAGCGGCGAGGCGGTGATCGTCCAGCGTTCGGGGACCTTGAAGTAGGCGAGCCGCCGGGCGGTGAACGCGCGGAGTTCGTCGGCGCCGAGAGCGTCCGGGTCGTCGGTGACCACCACTGCCGCGACCCGTTGACCGAGATCGTCGTCGGGCACGCCGAGTACCGCCGATTCGCGCACCGCCGGATGCTCGTCGAGGATGTTCTCTATCTCGGTGGGGTACACGTTCTCTCCGCCGCGCAGAATGAGATCGGTACGGCGCCCGGCCATCCGGAGCGCACCCTGCGACAGGGTGCCGAAATCACCTGTCCGCAACCAGCGCCGGCTGTCGACGGCCGCGGCGGTGGCCGCATCGTCACGCCAGTAACCGAGCATGACGTACGGGCTGCGAATCCAGATCTCGCCCTCGGTGCCCTCCGCCACGGGAATCCCGGCGGGATCGCGGATCTCGACGGAAACTCCCAGAATCGGGCGTCCGACGGTTTCCGGCTCGGCGGCGAGTTCCGCGGGTGTCGCGACGGTTGCGGCGGTTCCGCTCTCGGTGAGGCCGTAGCTGGTGGTCAGCGCGATACCGGTGCCGGGCAACCGGGCGCGCAGCCGCTGCTGGAAGGCCGGCGAGGAGGGGGCCGCGTTCAGGGACAGCGAAGTGAGTGCGGACAGGTCGTACCCACGCAGATCGTGGTCCAGCAGGCGCGCGGCCAGGGTCGGTACCGCACCCCAGTTGGTCACTCGTTCCCGGGCCATCAGTGTCAGCACCTGTTCGGCGTCGAAGGCGCCGGTGTGCAGGACCACGGCGGCGCCGGTGCACAGCCGCGGGATCACGAGATTGTGCAGGCTGGCGATATGGAACAGGGGTGAGGTGAGCAGAAACCGCTTATCGCTCGGCTCCCGGTGGGCGCGGCCGGCCAGCGCCGCGCCGAGCGCATCGGTGTAGCGGTGGTAGTCGGCGATCGCGATCAGGTTTCGATGGGTGTGCACCACGCCCTTGGGACGTCCGGTGGTGCCGCTGGTGTAGAGGATCACCGCCGGATCGTCCTCGGCGACCGGAACGATCGGGGCCGCCCCGCGATGGTCGGCGATCAGCTGCGGCAGGTCCTCGGTCGTGGTGAGCACCGGGATCCCGGTATCAGCGGCCGGGGCAGCGCGTTTCGGGTCCGCGACCACGACCGTCGGCTCGGTGTGCCGGATACCGTAGGCGATCTCCGGGGCAGCCCACCACGCGTTGTAGGCGACCGCGACCGCGCCCAGGTACTGCGCCGCCCAGAAGGTGATCACCCATTCGGGACTGTTGGCGGCCAGGATGCCGATCCGGTCGCCGCGGCCGACGCCGTACCGGTCGGCCAGGGCCCGCGCCAGGGCCTGGGCGGCGGCCGCGTGCTCGGTGAACGAGATGCGCCGGTCGGTGGTGACCAGGTAGTCGCGCTCGCCCCAGGCGGCCGCGGCATCGAGCAGTTCGCGCAGTGAGCGGTGCCGATGACGCCGGACGGCGATCGGGGCACCGAGCACCGTCTCGGTCGACAGTTCGAACGGTCCGCCGGAGCCGGTGAGCTCGGCGGCTGCCTGCGCGGCGGCGGCTCGAGGGTCTGGGTTACTGCTCATCGGGGTCCACATCCTTGTCGACAACGGTCCAGAGAATCCATACCGCATGGCGTGGCCGTGTCGGCGACCGACCGTTGCCATCGAGCTCCGGGAGTGGGACCGGCGCTTCCGCGCCGCAGCGGAGATGGACCGCGGTCCACGACATCCGGAAATTGCCGCAAACAGTTGGCAACCGGTACTTTGCGTTTGAGCGTGCATCGCGGCTGCACGACCGTTTTCCCGGGGAAGGCTCGTAAGGGTCGGGTGCCGAGCCGGTCTCGTAGGCCCTGTACGGCGGGCGATGCGGCCGGGGTCGTTGTGCCACAGCACCATAGGTGGCGGTATGGTTCCCGGTACGCGGTGCGGGTTTGTCTCGGCACGGTTGCGATGTGGTCGCGTAAGGCGCGGTCGGGCCTGGTCTCGGCGGTGTGCCGGGTATGGTTCGCGGCGGCGGTGATTCGGGCCGCCGGCGGGAACGATCATGGCGGGTACGCGTTTTCGGTGGGACCGTGTCCGGTTCCGCGGGAAGGGTCGTTAGGCTTGCGCAGGACGCTGTTCGCAACATTGCGTATCGAAGTCTTGTGTTCTTGCATATGTAAGAGCATGATCCAGCTAGCCTTGTTGTGAACAACGATCCGATGTCCGGGATTACCGAATCGAGAGCCGATCATGTTGGTACAGAGTGCGATGGTGCCGGGTGAGATCGAGTGGTGCAGATGAGCGCACCCACTCTGGGAACCCTGCCGACTGCGCCACAACTGCTGTGCGCCTTCCAGGGACGGCGGGTTCAGGAGCGTGTGCTGCTGCGCTTCGCGCACGCGCTGGTCGAACTGCACAAGCGTCGCGCGCATCTTCGCGATATGGCAGAGATTGCCGAGATCGACTGTCGCAGAACAGAACTCGTGGACGACATCAACGACTGGATCACCCGGAGGATGCCGCAGCACCGCAACGGCGCCTCGTTGCACACCGAGAGTCTCGGTGCGGTGATCGACCGGATGGCAGGCAGCTGGGTGGCCGCGAACCGAGCGATCGAGGCCGACGGAGTTCGCAGCGACCGGACGCACCGGCACTGGTACCACCTGGCCGAACTCGTCGACGGTTATACGGATTTGATCGCCGAGGTCGCGGGCGGGCGCCGGCGGTTGCCGGTGCAGTAGGGGTTCGGCGGATCACCGCCACGTCCAGTCCGCTGGACGTCGTCGAACCTCCGAGTATGGCACGCGAAAGACCGCAGAATGTCGAATGGCCTAGACCGAATGGGTTTCCACGGCGAATGTCCGGTTAACCCGACGGTACAGGCCAATTGGAGGTAATTTCTGCCATGAGGCAGACCGAAGAGGTCGTGGGCGCCGTAACGGCACACCGAGACCTCGACACAGTGACAGCAGCGGTGCCGGGAATCACCGCCCTGTCGAAGGTTTACCGGGTACGTGCCGAACTGGACACGATGCTCGGCGAGCTACGCCCCGGCGACCGGGTACCCGCCGAACGGGAACTGGCCGGCCGTTTCGGGGTCGCCCGGGAAACCGTCCGGCACGCCCTACGGGATCTCGCGGTGGAGGGCCGCATCCGCAGACAGGGCCGGGGTACCGTACTGGCCCGCCCCAAGGTCGTCCGCCCGCTGGCCCCCGAACCCACCGTCGAAGACGGATCCGGTGTCGTGCGCAGTCTGCTGTCCTGGGAAGACGGTACAGCCGACGCGGAGATCGCCCGGGATCTCGAACTACCGCTACAGACCCCGATAATGACCCTGGAGCGTCTGCTGCACGCCGACGGCGAACCGATCGCGCTGGAACGCATCGATCTATCGCTGGATCGATTCGGCTGGCTGCGTGCGGGTTTCGACCCCCTGGGGTCGCTGTCGGCGACCATCGGCGATTCCGGTGTCGAATACGGCGGTGCCACCGAACGTATCGAGACCGTACTCGCCGCACCGCGCGAGGCCGGGCTGCTCGGCTGCCGCCCGGCTGTGCCGTTGTTCCGGGTGGTGCGCCGCGGTGTGGACACCCAGGGACGCCCGATCGAGCGGGTCGCCGCCCTCTACCGGGGTGACCGGGTCGCGTTCGAGGTCCGTACCGGCGGCCGCGGCCGCTGATACCGGGCCCGGGCGCCCGGCGTCCGGGCCGACGGTACGGTTCCCGGCGACCGCCCGGCCTGCGCCGACTACTCTGGGGCCATGTCCGTGCGTACCCGCCAGCCGCTGCTTCCCGGAACCCCCACTCCGATCCGCGAGGTCCCGCATGGGATCGAACGGCCGGAGTACGTCTGGAAGAAGACGGCGAAGGAGGGTTCCGAGCCCTGGGTGCAGACCACCGAGACCATCGAGAAGATGCGGGTCGCCGGACAGATCGCCGCCCGGGCGCTGGCCGAAGCCGGTAAGGCGGTCGCGCCGGGGGTCACCACCGACGAACTGGACCGGATCGCCCACGAATACATGTGCGACCACGGCGCCTATCCCTCGACGCTCGGGTACAAGGGTTTCCCCAAATCGTGCTGCACCTCGCTCAACGAGGTGATCTGCCACGGCATCCCCGACAGCACGGTGGTCGAGGACGGTGACATCGTCAATATCGATGTCACCGCCTATATCCACGGTGTACACGGCGATACGAACGCCACCTTCCCGGCCGGCGAGGTCGACGACGAGGTGCGACTGCTCGTCGAACGCACCGAGGAAGCGACCGCCCGCGCGATCAAGGCGGTACGTCCCGGGCGCGCCCTGAACGTGATCGGCCGGGTGATCGAGTCCTATGCGAACCGGTTCGGTTACGGCGTCGTCCGGGATTTCACCGGACACGGAGTCGGTCCCACCTTCCACAGCGGTCTGGTGATCCTGCACTACGACCAGCCCGCGGTGGAATCGGTCATCGAAACCGGGATGACCTTCACCATCGAGCCCATGATCAACCTGGGCGGAATCGACTACGAGATCTGGGACGACGGGTGGACCGTGGTCACCAAGGACCGTAGGTGGACGGCCCAGTTCGAGCACACTCTCGTGGTCACCGAGACCGGCGCCGAAATCCTCACTCTGCCGTGAGCCGGCCCGGCGGGGCGCTGCTGATCGCCGGGACCACCTCCGACGCCGGTAAGAGTGTGGTGGTCGCCGGCCTGTGCCGGATGCTGCGGCGGCGCGGGGTCCGGGTGGCGCCGTTCAAGGCGCAGAACATGTCGAACAACTCCGTGGTCACGCTGGACGGTGGCGAGATCGGCCGTGCCCAGGCCTTACAGGCCCAGGCGTGCGGTCTGGAGCCGAGCGTCCGGTTCAACCCGATCCTGCTGAAGCCCGGCAGCGACCGGCGTTCCCAGCTGGTGGTGCGCGGCCGGGTGGTGGACACCGTGGGCGCCGCCGACTATTTCACCCATCGCACCCGGCTGCGCGAGGTGGTGGCCGCCGAACTGGCCGCCTTGCGCGACGAATTCGATGTGGTGATCTGTGAAGGGGCCGGATCGCCCGCCGAGATCAACCTGCGTGCCACCGATCTGGCGAATATGGGCCTGGCCCGGGCGGCCGATCTACCGGTGCTCGTCGTCGGTGATATCGACCGGGGCGGGGTGCTGGCGCATCTGTTCGGCACCCTCGCGGTACTGGAACCCGAGGATCAGCGCCTGATCGCCGGGTTCGTGATCAACAAGTTCCGCGGCGATGTGGGGTTGCTGAAACCCGGACTGGACCAGCTGACCGCGCTCACCGGCCGGCCGACGCTCGGAGTGCTCCCGTTCTGCGAGGAGTTGTGGATCGACGCCGAGGATTCGCTGAGCACGGTGGCGGGCGCGCCCGTGGGCCGCCCCGCCGCCCCCATCGGAAGCGAATGGCTCACCGTCGCCGCGGTGCGGCTGCCGCGGGTGTCCAACTCCACCGATGTGGAGGCGCTGGCCTGTGAACCCGGGGTCGCGGTGCGCTGGGTGGACGATCCGTCCGCGCTGGCGGATGCCGATCTGGTCGTCGTACCCGGGAGCAAAGCCACCGTGGACGATCTGGCCTGGTTGCGGCGGACCGGTATCGCCGAGGCGTTGGGCCGCCGGGCCGCGGCCGAACGGCCGATCCTCGGCATCTGCGGTGGCTATCAGATGCTGGGCCGCCGCATTGTGGATACCGTCGAATCGGGTGCGGGTGAGGTCGCCGGGCTGGGGCTGCTCGATATGGATATCGCATTCGGGCGTGAGAAGGTCCTGCGCCGCACCACCGCGGTGGGGGCGTCCGGTGGACCGGACGCCTCTACGGGTCCGGCGGCCACCGGGTACGAGATCCACCACGGGTATGTCCGGCGGTCCACGGAGGAACCGTGGCTGTACGTCACGGGCTGGGCGGATGCCGGGGCGGCAGCGGGCGGTGCCGGGACGGCGGGCGCCGAGCGTATCGGGGAGGGGGGCGTCCGCGGAGCGGTCTGGGGCACCCACCTGCACGGCCTCCTGGAATCCGATGAATTCCGCCGGACCTGGCTCGCCCAGGTCGCCCGGTGTGCCGGGCGTACCGGGTTCACCGTGGCCCCCGGGACCAGGGTGGCGGCCGTGCGCGCCGCTCAACTCGATCTGCTGGCCGACCTGGTCTCCGAGCATCTGGATATCGCGGGATTGGACCGCCTGCTCGCCGAGGGGGCGCCCGTTGGGCTGCCCGGTGTCGGTACCACCCTGGAAGCGCTCTCGGGGGCGAACTGATCGCGGCCGGTTCCCGCCGGGGATACCGCGGCACGATCGCCGGACAGCGGACCCGGACGTCCCCACCGCACCGGTGGGCGGTGTAGCGTCAACCGGCATGGAATCTCGGCGCATCGCGGTCGGTGACCGGGACTGGACGGTGCGGGTGGACGGTCCGGTGACCCAGCACAGTGTGCTGCTGTTACCCGATTCCGGTGACCCACCGGACGTCTACGACCGTGTCTGCGCACGTCTGCACAGTTCCGATCTGCGGACCATCGTGTTCGAAACGGCCGAGGGACTC
Organism: Nocardia sp. NPDC003963; assembly: GCF_053605105.1. NCBI lineage: Bacteria > Bacillati > Actinomycetota > Actinomycetes > Mycobacteriales > Nocardiaceae > Nocardia > Nocardia sp. NPDC003963. Next base: position 395,818 of record NZ_JBSGIP010000002.1, on the reverse strand, counting down.
GACACCGCCGGGGTGTACGCGGCCCTCGACGAGATCGGCGTGCCCTGGGCGAACGTCGCCGGACGGGGCGCGGGCGCCAGCGTGGCATGGCAGGTGTGCGCGAAAGGCTTCGGCCGGTTCGTCAGCCTGGTCGTCGCGGATCGCGGACATCCGGCGGCGCCCGACGGCGCCGGAGAGATACTCGATCCCACCTGCCCCGCGGTCGAACTGCCGACCACCGTACTGGTCACCAAACAGTTGTCCCGGCCGGTCGCGGACAGTTCCGGGCGCCATGTCTACGGCGAGTTCCGGGTGGTCGCGGTAGACGTCGACAATATCGCCACGGAGGCCGATCAGGAGTTCGCGACCGAGATCGTGCTGCGCACCAGTATGTGGTGAATCAGGCCGGTCGGCCGGCCAGCCAGTCGAGCCAGTTGTCCAGTTCCCGGAACGCCTCGGTCCGCGGCGCCTCGGCCGACAGGAACACATCGTGGCGGGCGCCGTCGATCGGCACGATATTGGTGCGGTCGCCCAGACAACCCGCCCAGCGCTGGATCTGCGCGACATCCAGTACCGCGTCCGCGACGTCCACGGCGGGGCCGTACTCGCGGGCGAACTCGGTGAGTTTGGATCGCAACAGCAGCGCGGGAACGCCGATATCCAGGCCGCGGTGCAGCCGCGCCTGGCCCATGCGGATCGCACGCAACCAACCGGCCCGCACCGGGAAACCGTCCCGCGGTTTCCAGTCCAGGTCGTAGTCCCATTCCCCGCTCATGCTCTGGTGCAGGCTGTCGCCGTAGGCGCTGGATTTACCGAGCGGCAGCGCGGACTTGCCCCGGAACCGGCCGACGGTATTGATCAGCTGGGTACCGACGGTGCGCACATAGGCCGGGCCCTGGAGATCGAACCAGGGGCTGTTGAGGACGAGTCCGCTGATACCGGCTGCCGCGGTGCCGCCGCCGCGCTGTAGCCGGTCCAGCCACAGCGAGGTCACCAGGCCACCGGTCGAATGGGCGACCACCAGCACCTTCGCCGCCGTCTCGGCGCCGATCACCTGTAGGGCGCCGTCGAGTTCCCGGTCGTAGAGGGCGAGGTCGCTGATGAAGTGCGGGGTTTGGCCGGGTAGCAGGGACCGGCCGCATTTACGCAGGTCGAGTGCGTAGAACCGATGGCCGCGGCCGGTGAAATGCTCGGCGACATGGCGCTGGAAGAAGTAGTCGGTGAATCCGTGGATGTAGAGCACCGCGTCGGCCGTGGCCTCGGCCTCGGGCAGATGCCGGACCAGGGTCGCGACGATATCGCCCTCGCCGTCGGGATCGGGCCCGAGTTCCAGCGTGCGGTATTCGTAATCGTCACCGAGGATATCGGGCTGCCAGCCGGTGGCTTGTCCGAGGGCGCTGGTACCGGCCGCGGATTCGTTCGTCACGGCCTCCAATCTAGGCGACCGGGGAGTATCGACGGCAGGCCGGAAGGTGACGAGGAGGAGGAATCTACGTCACAATCGCCGCCCTGGCTGCGGATTCCGCGCGTGTCGAGGTGCACAATTGGCAATAGTGAACGACGGGTAACCTACATTCGGCCGAGCCCGGAGGGCTCACCATCGCGACCCGTACACAACTGCACAAGCGCCCGTGCCCCAGCGGGGGAGCATCCCACGGATGCGCGCCCCGCGCATCAGGACAAGGAAGTCGAACACCCGTGCCGAACGCTGCCCAGACTGAAAAGACCGATGTAGTCCTCATCGGTGCCGGCATCATGAGCGCCACTCTCGGCGCGCTGCTGCGTCAGCTGCAGCCGGACTGGTCGATCTCGGTGTTCGAGCGCCTCGACGCCGCCGCGGCCGAGAGCAGTGATCCGTGGAACAACGCCGGTACCGGTCATTCGGCACTGTGTGAGCTCAACTACAGCCCGCAGAAGCCGGACGGGTCGGTCGATATCGGCAAGGCCGTCGATATCAACGAGCGTTTCCAGGTGTCGCGCCAGTTCTGGGCCTACGCGGCGGAGAACGGAATCATCGGCGATCCCTCGCGCTTCATCAACCCCATCCCGCACGTGAGTTTCGTACACGGTGCCGCCGATGTCGAGTACCTGCGCAAACGGTACGAGGCGCTGTCCCGGCATCCACTGTTCGCCGGGATGGAGTACATCGACAGCCCCGACGAGTTCGCCCGCCGGCTGCCGCTGATGGCCCGCGGCCGCGACTTCTCCGATCCGGTCGCCCTCAACTGGTCCGACGGCGGCACCGATATCGATTTCGGTTCGCTCACCAAAGAACTGCTCGCCTATATCGGCGCCTCCGGGGGCGAGATCGGCTTCGGTAACGAGGTCCGCAACCTCGCCAAGCAGAAGGACGGCAGTTGGAAGGTCACGGTGCGCAATACCCGCACCGGACGCACCCGTACGTTGATCAGCAAATTCGTCTTCGTCGGCGCGGGTGGCGGTGCGCTGCCGCTGCTGCAGAAGGCGGGGATCAAGGAGATCCGTGGTTTCGCGGGCTTCCCGGTCTCGGGTCAGTTCCTGCGGTGTATCGATACCGACCTGATCGACCAGCACGGCGCCAAGGTGTACGGCAAGGCTGCGGTCGGCGCGCCGCCGATGTCGGTCCCGCATCTGGACACCCGCGTCATCAAGGGCAAACCCGGACTGCTCTTCGGGCCGTATGCCGGATGGACCCCCAAGTTCCTCAAGGACGGTAGCAATGCCGACCTGTTCAAATCGATCAAACCCGGCAACCTGGCCCCGATGCTCGGGGTCGGCGTCACCGAGCTGAGCCTGGTCAAATACCTGGTCACCGAGTTGCTGAAATCGCAGTCCGGCCGGGTGTACACCATGGAGGAGTTCATCCCGCGGGCCGAGGGCCGGGACTGGGAGCTCATCACCGCGGGGCAGCGGGTACAGGTGATCCGCCGCAAGGGTGCCGGTGGTGTGCTGGAACTGGGTACCGCGGTCATCGCCGCGCAGGACGGCTCCATCGCCGGACTGCTGGGCGCGTCGCCGGGTGCGTCGACCTGTGTGACGGCCATGCTGGACGTCCTGGAACGCTGCTTCCCGGCCGAATACGAGCAGTGGACCCCGAAGCTGAAGGAGATGGTCCCCTCGCTGGGCGTCAAGCTGTCGGAGAACCAGCGACTGTTCGGCGAGGTCTGGGACTGGACCGGTAAGGCATTGCAGCTCAACCGTTCCGCCACACCCGCGGCTATCGGCGCGGGGGTCTGAACGCGGGAATCCGCCGAGGCGGCCCGCGGTGGGCGAAACCACCGCGGGCCCCGTTCCGGTGCGTCCGCTGCGGGCAGTGGGCGCAGGGCATTCGCGTGCATATCCGGCCGAGGTGTGATAGCAAGGCGCGATGATGTCTACGGTTGCACTCCGCCGGTCATGGGCGCAGGATCTCGATACCCCCACCCTGTACGAGTTGCTGAAGCTGCGTGTCGAAGTGTTCGTGGTCGAGCAGAAGTGCGCGTACCCGGAGCTGGACGGGCAGGATCTGCTGCCGGAGACCCGGCATCTGTGGCTCGACGACGAGGGCGAGGTCATCGCCACCCTGCGGTTGCTCGAGGAGCACGACGACGGTGTGAAATCGTTCCGTATCGGTCGGCTGTGTACCGCGGTGGAGGCACGCGGGCACGGATACACCACCCGGCTGCTGCAGGCCGCCCTCGCGGAAACGGGTTCGCATACGGTCCGGCTGAACGCCCAGACCTATCTGATCGACCTCTACACCAAACACGGTTTCGAGGTGGACGGTGCGGAGTTCATCGAGGACGGTGTCGCGCACGTACCGATGCGCAAGGGTTAGCCGCCCGGCCGTCCCGGGTAGGGGAGGGCCGGACCGCGCGAGGCCACGTTTTAGAGTGGGGCCGTGTCCTCCACCGAAATCGCCCGGCCTGTACCCCGACCGATCGCATCCGCCGCGAACGGTGGTGAGGCGGGGTTCCCGTTCTCCGCGGTGGTCGGACAGGAACAGCTGCAGCTGGCGCTGATCCTGTGCGCGGTGCATCCCGGAATCGGTGGTGTACTGGTGCGCGGTGAGAAGGGGACCGCCAAATCGACCGTGGTCCGGGCGCTGGCCCGGCTGCTACCACCGGTGGTGGACGAATCGGGCGCCCGTCCCGCGCGGCTGGTGGAACTCCCGGTCGGTGCGACCGAGGACCGGGTGGTCGGCTCGCTCGATCTGGAGCGAGTCCTGCGTGACGGAGAACAGGCCTTCCGGCCGGGGTTGCTGGCCGCCGCCCATCACGGTGTCCTGTACGTGGACGAGGTGAACCTGCTGCACGACCATCTGGTCGATGTACTGCTGGATGCCGCGGCCATGGGCCGGGTCCACATCGAACGCGACGGGGTCTCGCATTCGCACCCCGCCCGTTTCGTGCTGGTGGGCACCATGAACCCGGAGGAAGGTGAGCTGCGGCCCCAGCTGCTGGACCGTTTCGGCCTGACCGTGGACGTGACCGCCTCCCGCGAGGTGGACATCCGGATGGCGGTAGTCCGGCGCCGCCTGGACTACGAGGCCGACCCCGATGGTTTCGCGGCCTCCTACGCCCCCGCGGACGCCGAGATCGCCGATCGCATCCTCACCGCGCGCGACCGGATCCCCGAGGTCGCCCTGGACGATGTGGAACTGCGCCGGATCGCCGCGCTGTGCGCTTCGTTCGACGTGGACGGTATGCGCGCGGACCTGGTGGTCGCCCGCACCGCCACCGCGCATGCCGCCTGGCGCGGGCGCGGCGCCGTCACCGCGGAGGATGTACGGGTGGCGGCCGAACTGGCGCTGCCGCACCGCCGGCGCCGCGATCCGTTCGACGAACCCGGTATCACCCCCGAACAACTCGACGACGCGATGCGCGACGCGGACGAGCAGGCAGACGGTCCGCGGGATCCGGCCGGTGGGAACGAGGCACCGGAATCCGGTGACGGACCCCGCGATCCCGACGACGATCCCGACGGCCCCGGTGGTGGCGCCGACCCCTCCGGTGACGACACCGCGCCGGGCGAGAAATCCGGAAATCCCGGCGGTCCGGGTGGTACGGGGCAGACGAAGGCCCCGGTCGCGACCCCGGTCCGGCCGCCGCGCTGGGAGGTGCCGGGGGTCGGTGAGGGAGCACCGGGTCGGCGGTCCCGGGCGCAGACCCGGCAGGGCCGAGTGGTGAACACCCTCCCGGAGCCCACCGGCGGCCTGCATCTGCTGGGTACGCTGCGCGCCGCGGCGCCGCATCAGCGGGCCCGCGGTCGGCGTACCGGTCCGCTGGTACTGGCGCCCGGTGATCTGCGCGGCGCCTATCGCGAAGGGCGCGAGGGCAATCTGGTGCTGTTCGTGGTCGACACCTCGGGGTCCATGGCGGCCCGCGACCGATTGTCCGCGGTCACCGGCGCAGTGGTGACTCTGCTGCGCGATGCCTATCAGCGGCGCGACAAGGTCGCGGTGATCTCGGTACGCGGTAGCGAGGCCGAACTGGTCCTGCCTCCGACATCCTCGATCGATATCGCCGTCCGCCGCCTCACCGGCCTGCGCACCGGCGGAAAGACTCCGCTCGCCGCCGGGCTGCGCACAGCGCGCGAGCTGGTGTACCGGGAACGTGTCCGCGACCCGCATCGCCGGCCGATGCTGGTCCTGCTCACCGACGGCCGGGCCACCGGTGGAACCGATCCGGTGCCGCGCGCCCGTGCGGCGGCCGGTCTGCTGGCCCGCGACGGTGTGACTTCGGTGGTGGTCGACTGCGAACGCGGCATGATCCGGCTGGGCCTGGCCGCCGACCTGGCGGCCGCCCTGGGTGGCACGGTCGTGCGGCTCACCGAATTGACCGGTGCCTCGGTGGCCGAGGTGGTCCGCGCGGGTGCCGCCGGCGGCGTACGAGCGGCCTGAACCCGGGCCCGGATCGCACCGGGCGAGCCCGAACCGAACAGATCGAGGAGATCCCATGCCCAAAGGGATGCCGGAACAAGTACCCGACGACGGCCTGACCACCCGTCAGCGCCGTAATCAGCCGGTGCTCGCCGTGCACACCGGGCCGGGCAAGGGTAAGTCCACCGCCGCCTTCGGGATGGCGCTGCGTGCCTGGAACCAGGGTTTCGATGTGGCGGTCTTCCAGTTCGTCAAAAGTGCCAAATGGAAGGTCGGCGAGGAAGCGGTCTTCCGCGAACTCGGGCGGTTGCACGACGAAACCGGCGCGGGCGGGCCGGTGCAGTGGCACAAGATGGGCGAAGGCTGGTCGTGGACTCGTAAACAGGGCACCGAAACCGATCACGCGGCGGCGGCGCTGGCCGGCTGGCAGGAGATCGCGCGCCGGCTACGCGACGAGGAGCACCGGTTCTATGTCCTCGACGAATTCACCTACCCACTGAAATGGGGGTGGGTGGATGTGGCGGAGGTCGTCGATACGCTGCGGAACCGCCCGGGTAACCAGCATGTGGTCGTCACCGGCCGGGATGCGCCGCCGGAACTCGTGGAAGCCGCAGATCTGGTGACCGAGATGACCAAGGTGCGGCACCCCATGGACGCCGGCCGCAAGGGCCAGCGGGGTATCGAATGGTGAGGTGGGCCGGTCCCGCCGCGGAAGCCGCCGGGATCCGGTGCGCTGCCCGCCGGTACCGCCCGGGCCGGAAGACGGCGCGATGACTGTCGCACCGGGGATAGTGCTCGCGGCGCCGGCGTCGGGCAGCGGGAAGACCACCGTCGCGACCGGGCTCATCGGTGCGCTGCGCCGAGCGGGCCGCCGGGTCGCCCCGTTCAAGGTGGGGCCCGACTACATCGATCCCGGTTATCACGGCCTCGCCGCCGGTCGCCCCGGCCGGAATCTGGACCCGGTGCTGGTGGGGCGCGATCGGATCGCCCCGCTCTACCGCCACGGTGCCCGCGATTGCGATATCGCGGTGGTGGAAGGCGCGATGGGCCTGTTCGACGGGCGGATCGACGAACAGTCCGTCGATCCCGTCGCGGAAGGCTCCACCGCCCAGGTGGCGAACCTGCTGGGGCTACCGGTGATCCTGGTCGTGGACGCGCGCGGCCACAGCCAGAGCCTGGCCGCGCTGCTACACGGGTTCGCCACTTTCGACGCCGGTATCCGACTGGGCGGGGTCGTGCTCAACCGGGTGGGTAGTGAACGGCACGAACAGGTGCTGCGCGCCGCCTGCGACCGGGTCGGCCTGCCGGTGCTCGGCGCACTGCCCCGGCTGGCCGAGCTCGAGGTCCCGTCCCGGCATCTGGGTCTGATCCCCGCGGTGGAGCACGGCCACGCGGCGAGGCAGGCGGTGGACGCGATGACCGATCTGGCGGCCCGGCATATCGACCTGGCCGCGGTCGCCGCCCTGGCCGCGGCGCCGGCCGCCGGGCCGAGCTGGGACGCGGTACAGGAGATCGCGGACGACGCACCACCGCCGGACGGACCGGCTCCGGTGATCGCGGTGGCCGGTGGGCCCGCCTTCACCTTCGGCTACGCCGAACACCGGGAACTACTCGGCGCCGCGGGGGCCCGGGTCGCGGTCTTCGATCCGCTGCACGACACCCTGCCGGCCGAGACCGCGGGTCTGGTGCTGCCGGGCGGATTCCCGGAAGAGCACGCAGGTACGCTGGCGGCCAACACCGGACTGCGCGCCGCCGTGGCCGATCGGGCCCGGGCAGGGCTGCCGATCCACGCCGAATGCGCCGGGCTGCTGTACCTCACCAGATCGCTGGACGGTCATCCGATGGCGGGCCTGATCGACGCGACCGCCGAATTCGGGCCCCGCCTCACCCTCGGTTACCGGGAAGCGGTGGCACTGGGTGATTCCGGGCTGTGGCGGACCGGGGAAAGGGTGCGCGGCCACGAGTTCCATCGGACCCGGCTGGTGGAATCCGGTGGTGCCCCGCCCGCCTGGGGCTGGCGTACCGCAGGCGCGCAGGTGCGCGAGGGGGCGCTCGTGCACGGAGTGCACGCGTCGTACCTGCACACCCATCCGGCCGGGAACCCGGTCGCCGTGCGCCGGTTCGTGGCCGCGGCGCGCGCCCATCACGGCACCGCGCCCGTCGCGCGCGCACAGTGACCGGCGGATACCCACGGCCCGGAGCCGGCCCCGCGCCGTACTCGAGGGAACTCGCGGTCGGCCTGGGCCTGCGCCCGGATCTGTCCACCGAGCGGATACTCGCGGCGCTGGCAGAAGCTCTGCCCGGACAGCGGATCGCCTCCCTCGCGACCCTGGACCGCCGGGCTGCCGAGCCGGGGCCCCGGGGTGCCGCCGCCGTGCTGGGCGTACCGCTGCACAGCTATTCCGCCGAGCAGATGGCGCGGGTCCCGGTGCCGAACCCGTCGGCGCGGGTGGCCGCGGCGCTGGGCATTCCGGGTGTGGCCGAAGCCGCGGCGCTGCTGTCCGGCACCGGGCCGCTACTCGTACCGCGACAGGTTGCCGGGGCCGTCGTGGTCGCCGCGGCCGCCGCGTACCGCTGACCGGCGCGCCTGCCTTCCTGCCGGCGCTACGCATCGGCCGGTTCCGGCCCCGGCCGCCCGCACCGCCGCTGCGTGCGAGCTGTACTCGACGGCTAGGGAGCCACCGACAGCAGATCCGCGAAACCGGTGGGGTCGTGCCGTCCGACGCTGGCGTGCTCGAACAGCCCCCAGCCTTCGGCGTCTCCGCAGCGGGCGTGCGCGATATGGTCGGTCACGCCCCAGGGGATCCGGCCGGCGATCGCCGGATCGGTCAGGTCGTAACTGTTGGCCCAGGACCAGTCGCGGCCCTTCCACTGTCCGTGCTGCCAGTCCGGGTCGCCGCCGTAACCGCAGCCGATATGCAGCGGTATCCCGGTGACGGTACGGATATCGATGGTCAGCGGTTTACCGTCGGGCGTGCGCAGCTCCAGACTCGCGGCCTCGGGATGACGGGTCCCGGACCGGTAGTCGATGGTGATCCGGGGCCAGCCCAGCTGTTCGACCGAACCGTCCGGGAACACCCGGACGGCGTCGTTGAGGGTGCGGTAACCGTCCGGGTTCTCCTGGATGATCACCACCACCGCGAAATCGTCGAAGCGCAGCGGTACGTACAGCCACCAGAATCCGCCGGATCCCTCGGTGGCCGCCCGGCCGGGCGGCTCGGCTTCGCCGACGGGACGGATCCCCCAGGAACGGTCCCGGGTCCCGGTCCAGATCTCCGGATCGACCGCGATGTCCTCGCCGTGGAGCGCGATCGTGCCCGACCAGGCGCCGACCTGGGCGAATCGTGAGGCGTCGAGGGTCGGTCGATTACCGGCCAGCATGACATGCGGCTGTTCCTGGACGGCCGGGAAGGCACCGGTCCAGGTGAGGTCGAGCCCGAGGTCCTCGTGGTCGCACACCACCCGGATCCGGCGCAGTGGTTCCGCGACCTCGATCCGATAGCCGCCGACCGCCATATCCAGGCTCCGGTCGGTGCGGGCGTCGGAGAAACGCACCGAGGTGATCTCGTCACCGCGGCGCAATGCCGCATAGGCGTCGACCACACCGAGATTGGGGTACACCCCGAACCCGGTCACCAGCATGAGCGCACCGTCGCGGTTGTGCGCGTTGAAATAACTGCGGTCGTAGAAGTTGCGGTCGCTGGACGCGGCCCGGGCGATCGGCAGCGGCGTCTGGTGGATCGGGTATTCGTCGAGTGGACCCGGGGCGGTAGCCGGGGTGTACGCGGTGGTTTCGCTCATCTCAGTCCCATCCGTAGGTGCCGTCGAGCATGGCCTCCAGGGTGGCGCGATGCATGATGTAGTCGTCGCGCTCCGCCGGGGCGGTGTCCTCGCCCATATGGATCATGCGGCGTTTGATCCGGGCCATGACGATCGCGTGCCGCAATGCGGCATAGGTGAGGTGGAAATCCAGATTCCGGACGGTATGGCCGCTGACCTTCTCGTAATGCGCCACCACCTCGTCGCGGCGCAGGAAATCGGGTAGTCCGGGGAAATCGAATCCGGTGGCGATGTCCTGGAAGAAGCGGTGCAGGAAGATCATCCACGCGAGATCGAGTTCACGCGGCCCCAATGCGGCCATCTCCCAGTCCAATACGGCGATCGGCGTGAACTCGTCGTAGATGATATTGCCGGGCCGGGCATCGCCCCAGCTCAGCACATCGGGTCCCGGATCGGCGGGGAAGTTGCGGTCCAGCCAGTCGAAAGCGCGCTCGATCAGCGGGATCTCGTAGCCGTCGGCGGCCAGCGCCCAGTCGTACCAGGCGCGATCGGCGTCGAGATGGCGGCGGAGCGCGGTGCCCGGTCCGTCGAGTTCCGGGAACCGCTGTGCCGGATCGGGCAGGGCGTGGATGCGGGCCAGGATATCGAGGGTGTTGCGGGTGAGTTCGGCGCGTTCCGCGGGTGTGGCGTCGTAGAGCCAGCCGGCGAATACATAGGGTGGGTTGTCGCCCGGGATCCGTCCCTGCACCCGGTCCATTACGAAGAACGGCGCACCGCAGGCCGCACTGTCGGTCTCCAGCCAGCGCAATCGCGGTACCGGGACATCGGTGGCCGCGGCGATCTCGGCGATGACGCGGTACTGCAGTTCCAGATCGTATTTCTCGAAGACCGGGAACGCGCCCTCCTCCGGGATCATCCGCGCGACGAAGGCGCCTTCGTCCGGTTCGCCCCCGGATTTCCAGCGCGCGTCGAACAGGACCGAGGCACTGGACAGGCCTCCGGCCAGCGGACGTTGCAGATTGCTGATCACCGGTGGATCGTCGGCCCGGACGCGCTGTCGCAACCATTCGGCGAGCTGCCCGGCCAGCGAATCCAGATCGCGTTCGCTGGTGGTGAGCTGCATATGTTCGGTGGGGTTCACATCGTCGGGCATCATCGTCCTCCTGACGCCATCCGGCCTCGGCGCGGAGACCGGCCCCACTGTCGTCTCGGTGACACGCCGTCGGGCCGCCCGCGTGCGGGAACTGTAACGTGTTTCAGTCCGGGCCGGGCCCGATTCGACGGATCATCGGCCTGCGGGAACATCGCGTATCGGCCCGCGGGCGCGGCGGTCCGGCCATAATCCTTTCGGTGACCGGGGTGATGTGCTGTATCGGAGGCCGGGGATGAATACGACGCGGTGCGGGCGGCGTCCCGGCGGTCCGGGCGCGGCCGCCTCGTACGGGTCGATCGGCAGGTGACCGTGAACCGCCTGCGCAACGGGATCGCCGTCGTCGTGGCGGCCGGGTTGTTACTCGTGCTGGGAGCGGCGATCCGTCCGCTGTTCGTCGACGATCCGGCACCACCGGAGATTCTGTCCGGTACGGAGATCGCTTTCGTCCAGGATATGGCCGCACACCACCACCAGGCCTTGATGATGGTGCAGCGCCTCGATTCCGGTGCCGGGCCCGCGGTGCAGGGGCTGGCCCGGCAGATCGAAGCCACCCAGCTCTCCGAGATCGGCACCCTGCTGGGCTGGTTGCGGTTGGCCGGCGCGCCGGTGTCGGGCCCCGAGCCGATGAGCTGGATGCCCGCGCAGACCCATGATCACCACACCGCGCACGATCCGGCCGCGACCGCCATGCCGGGGATGGCCACCCGGGCCGAACTCGATACGCTCGCCGCCGCGCGTGGTCGCGACGCCGCGATCCGGTTCCTGCAACTCATGCAGCGCCATCACGAAGGCGGTATCGCCATGGCCCGTGTGGCCGACGCGCTGCTCACCGACGGGGTGGTGAAACAGGTGGCCCGGGAGATGATCACCGAACAGACCCAGGAATCCGGGCTGATGGCGCTGCTACTGGCACAACTGGCGGCGAGCCCGCCGGGCTGAGCCGGAATGAACATCCGGCCGCGGCGGTTGGTCGAGGACATGAGCGCTATTTCGTTGCCCGACACCGTCAAGCAGTACATCGACGATGCCAAGCTGTATGTCACGGTGGCCACCATCGGCCGGGACGGACATCCGCATCTGACCGTCACCTGGATCGACCGGGACGGGGACGAATTGCTCTACTCCACCACCACCGACCGGGTGCAGGGCAAGAACCTGGCCCGGGATCCGCGTATCTCGGTGCTGATCATCCCGCCGGACAACCCCTACGTCTACGCCGAGATCCGCGGGACCGCCACGCTCACGCCGGATCCCGACATGCTGGTCGGCGACCGGATGTCGATCAAGTACACGGGTAAGCGCTACGCCGACTTCAATCCGGCGTCGGTGGACGACGGTCCCCGGGTGGCAGTGCGGATCACCCCCAACAAGATCACCGGGAGGCTGTGACCGAGCCACACATCGGAATGGTCGGCAGGCGAACCCGTGTCTATTGCTAATCCGGATCTTAGACATGCGGACCACACCGTTTGTCTACTCGCGGACGGTCAGCATGGGCGGCGGGGTTGATAGGGCCCCACCCACGCGGCGCCGAAGGTGCCGCCATGAACACAGCCCCCACCCGCCCCGCCGAAGGGGCGGGGCAGATGAACACCTCTCAGGCGGCCTGCGCCTCGTCCTGGGCGTGCTGGGCACGGGCGACTTCCTGCGCGGTGTAGCGCAGAGTCAAGGCGATGAGGCCCACCAGCAGCCCGCCGATCGCCGCGACCAGCAGGGCGAGGGTGTAACCGTCACCGAGTGCGGTGATCTCCGCGGCTGTCATCTCGGCCGGTTTCTTGTTGGTTCCGCCCTCGGACAGCGTCCGGGAGGCGGCGAGCGGGGTGAGCACGCCGATGGCGATGGGGGTGCCCAGGTTCAGGAACATCTGGCCGATCGCCGAGAGCGGGCCGATCTCGTCCGGCGGCACTCCGACCAGAACACACAGCGGGATGAGCACCATGGCGATACCGATTCCGAAACCGATCACCGAGAACAGCGGGAGCAGGGTGGACCAGTAACCCACATCGGCGTCCAGTGTCGAGCCGTAGCCGAGGCCGGCCATGAGCACCACCGCCGCGCCGGACAGCAACCACCGGGGCGCGATGTGCAGAGCCAGCCGGGTGGCCACCGCACTACCCACGCCGACGCCGACGGTGAACGGGATGAACGACACTCCGGCCACCAGCGGGCTGTAACCGACCACGTTCTGCACGAACAGACCCGCGAAATAGGTGGTGGCGCCCAAGATGCCGCTGGCGAGCAGGATCACCACGAAGGTGGAGACGCGGTCGCGGCTGTCGAACAGCGTCCACGGCAGCAGCGGGTTGTCCACCGAACGTTCCGCGAGAACGAAAACCGGCAGCAGTACCGCACCCGCGATCAGGGTGCCGTAGACCAGTGGGCTGCCCCAGCCGAGTTCCGGTCCCTCGGTGGCACCCCAGACGATGAGGGCACATGCCAGGGTGCCGAGGAAGGCGCCGCGCACATCGAGCGTGAGCCGGTGATGATCGGTATCGCGAAGCGCGAACAGCGCGCCGACCACGATCAGCACACCGATCGGCACATTGATCAGGAAGATCCACCGCCAGCTGGCCTCGGTGAGGGCCCCGCCGATCACCAGTCCGCCCACCGAGCCGAGAGCGACCATCGATCCGAAGATCGCGAAAGCCTGGTTACGCACCTTCCCCGGGGCGAAGGTGCTGGCGACCAGTGCGAACGCGGTCGGCGCGGCGAGGGCGGCGCCGGTGCCCTGGAAGGCACGTGCGGCGACGAGCATCTCTTCGCTCTGCGCCAGGCCGCACAGCATCGAGGCCAGCGTGAACAGTCCCACGCCGACCACGAACATGCGCCGGCGTCCGAACGAATCACCGATCCGCCCGCCGAGCAGCATCAGACCGGCGAACGGGAGCCCGTAGGCGGTGATGGTCCAGGCGCTGCCCGAACTGGACAGGCCCATCTCCTCCTGCAACTTCGGCAGGGCCAGGATCACGACGGTGCCGTCCAGCACCACCATCAGCTGTAACCCACTCAGCACGAGAATGGCGAGGCCGAAGGCTCGTTTCGTCACCGGATACTGGATAGCTGGGGGGTTATCGAGCACAGTGGGTCACTGTAACCGACCGTCGCCGGACGCTACCGGCACGGCGCTGAACCCGGCCGTGGGCCCGATCACAACGATAGCGGGCGGCCGGATTCCCTCGGCGCGGACACGTTCGGCGACATCGGCGAGGGTCGCCCGCAGTACCCGCTGGCCACGCAGGGTCCCCTCCTGGATCACGGTGGCCGGGGTATCGGCGGCCCGCCCGCCCGCGCGCAGGACCGCGGCGAACTGTTCGATCCGTTCCACCGCCATCATCAGGACCAGTGTGCCGCGCAGCCGGGCCAGTGCCGGCCAGTCCACCAGCGAATCGGGATGGTCCGGCGGGATATGGCCGCTCACCACCACGAATTCATGGGTGACTCCGCGGTGGGTGACCGGAATACCGGCGGCGGCCGGAACCGAGATCGGACTGGTGACCCCCGGAACCACCGTCACCGGCACACCGGCGTCGACGCATGCCTCGAGTTCCTCGTAGCCGCGGCCGAACACATAGGGATCGCCGCCCTTGAGCCGCACCACGAACTTGCCCGCCCGTGCGCCCGCGACGAGGGCCTCGTTGATCGCCTCCTGCGCCATCGCGCGCCCGTAAGGGATCTTGGCGGCGTCCACCACCTCCACATCCGGTCCGAGTTCGGCCAGCAGCTCCGGTGGGGCGAGCCGATCGGCGACCACCAGATCGGCGCGGGCCAGCAGCCGGCGGCCGCGCACGGTGATGAGATCCGGATCGCCGGGCCCACCGCCGACCAGCGCGACGCCCGGCGTCATCGGTGACGCGTCGTCGGTGACCACGCCGGATTGCAGCGCCTCGAGCAGTGCGGTGCGGACCGCGGCGGACCGCCGATGTCGGCCACCGGCGAGTACACCCAGGGTCATCCCGTCGTACCGGGCGGTGGCCGGGGTGACCGCGGTCCCGGACTGCGCGTGATCGGCACGGACACAGAAGATCCGGCGATCGGTCGCCGCCGCGACGACGGCGGCGTTGGTCTCGGGTTCGTCGGTGCAGGCGATGGCGTACCAGGCGCCGTCGAGATCGCCGTCGGCGTAATCGCGCAGGGTGAGGGTGATCTGCCCGGCCGTGGCCATCGCCTCCACCGCGGGAGTGGCCGCACGGGTGATCACCTCGACGACCGCGCCGGAGGCGATGAGCAGGCCCAACCGGCGCTGTGCGACTGTGCCCCCGCCGACGACGACGACCCGCCGCTCGTTCAGATCGAGTCCCACCAGGTAGTTGGAGTCCCCGGCGGACAGGTTGTCGGTATCGGCTGACGTGTTCGGCACAAGGCTCGAGCCTACGGCCCGGCGCGGCGCTCGCCGCAGCCGCCCGGTACCGGAACCGCGCGCAGGTCGCAGCGGGAAAGCGCAGCGGCGGGATCCGGCGCGGGAGAAGTTCGGGGAAGAAGGACGGGACCCTCGATGGTGTGCTGTGACCGTGCGTACCTGCGCGTTCGCCGCGGCCGTGCGTTTCGGACTATCCCGGTATCCGCTGCGGTCGTGCGCGGACCATGGACAGGTCCGGCCCCATCAGGTCAGCACCACCAGCTCGGTGTCGGAGGCGATCTCGACGCGCAGTCCGGCCTTGTCCGCGACCCGTGCGACGGCGCGGATATCGGTGGGTTCGGCCCGGGTGAGTACCAGGGCGCGGGCCAGCAGGCCCTTGTGATGCTTGTTGAAGTGGCTGACCACCGTGCGCGATCCGTCGGCCTGCTCGGTGAGCACCGTGGCGGTGACGGCGCCCGGTACGCGGCCGAGCTGCTGGTAGGTCCCCGAGCGCAGGTCCACGACCAGTTCCTCGCCCGCCGCGTCGCGCAGGGCGGGACCCAGGTGGTCCCGCCAGACAGCGGCCAGCGTGGGGCGGCCGGGCAGTTTCGATCCGCCGGAGAGCCGATAGGCCGGGATCGGGTCGTCGGCGCGGATCGCGCCGAAAAGGGCCGAACCCACCGCGATCCGGGCCCCGGCCTTGGCGCGCTGTGCCCGGGTGAACGATCCCGCGCCCAGTGCGTCGTACAGGACTCCGGTGTACCGCTCCAGCGCGGGCCGGGTCGGGGAGATGCGGACCGTGGCGTTGCGGGCCAGTTCGCTGTCGGCGTTCTTGCCGAGCCCGAGCGCGGACCGGGACGCGTCCGGATCACCGGCGAGGATGACCAGCTCGCCGACCAGCTGTTCGCGGATCTCGGTGAGGGAATCGAACGCCAGCGCCGACAGATCCAGCGGGCCGCCGGAACCGCCGTCGGATTTCGTTTCGGAAGGAGGGAGCAGCACCAGCACGACCGGTTACGGTACCGGTCGGTGTCCGGCGCGCCCGCCTGCCCCGGCCGCACGGACAGTGCTGTCGCGGTCCCCGCGGGAGCGATATCGCGGTTCCGGCGGGACGGTCGCGGACGCGGTGCGCCCGCCGCCGGTAATCGAGTGTGGCCGGCGAACGCACAGGGGCTACGCTGGGCAACCGTGATCACCCGCCTCTCCCGACTGTTCCTCCGTACGTTGCGCGACGATCCCGCCGACGCCGAGGTGCCCAGCCACAAGCTGCTGGTGCGCGCCGGCTATGTGCGCCGGATCGCGCCGGGTGTGTACTCGTGGCTGCCGCTGGGCCTGCGGGTGCTGCACAAGGTGGAGGAGGTGGTGCGCGAGGAGATGAACGCCATCGGCGCGCAGGAGATCTCGCTACCCGCGCTGTTGCCGCGCGAGCCCTATGAGGCCACCAACCGCTGGACCGAGTACGGGGACGCGCTGTTCCGCCTGCAGGATCGCAAGGGCGCGGATTATCTGCTCGGCCCCACCCATGAGGAACTGTTCACCCTCACCGTGAAGGGCGAGTACAACTCCTACAAGGATCTGCCGGTCACCCTGTACCAGATCCAGGCGAAGTACCGTGACGAGGAACGCCCCCGCGCCGGGATTCTGCGCGGCCGCGAGTTCATCATGAAGGATTCCTATTCCTTCGACCTGGACGAAGACGGGCTGAAGGCCAGCTACAACGCGCACCGCGAGGCCTACCAGCGCATCTTCGACCGGCTCCGCGTGAAGTACGTGATCGTCGCCGCGACCTCCGGCGCCATGGGCGGTAGTGCCTCCGAGGAGTTCCTGGCCGACAGCCCGGTCGGCGAGGACACCTACGTGGTGTGCCGGGAGTCCGGGTACGCCGCCAATGTGGAGGCCGTGGTCACCGCGGCACCCGAACCGCTGCCCATCGAGGGCAAGCCCGAAGCGCAGGTGCACGACACCCCGGATACCCCGACCATCGCGACCCTGGTGGACTGGGCCAACGGGGCCGGAATCGCCGAACACTACGGCCGCCCGGTCACCGCCGCGGACACCTTGAAGAACGTCATGGTGAAACTGCGCCACCCCGACGGGAAGACCGAGATCGTCGGTATCGGCGTACCCGGCGACCGTGAGGTCGACGACAAACGGCTCGGCGCCTCGGTCGAGCCCGCCGAGGTCGAGCTGCTCACCGACGCCGATTTCGCTGCCAACCCGTTCCTGGTGAAGGGTTATATCGGCCCGAAGGGGCTGCAGGCCAACGGTATCCGCTACCTGGTCGATCCCCGGATCGTCGGCGGCACCTCGTGGATCACCGGCGCGGACCAGCCGGGCAAACATGTCGTCGGCCTGGTGGCCGGTCGGGATTTCACTCCGGACGGCACCATCGAGGCCGCGCAGGTCCGCGACGGGGATATGTCGCCCGACGGCCGTGGCCCGCTGGTCTCGGCGCGCGGTATCGAGATCGGGCACATCTTCCAGCTCGGCTACAAGTACACCGACGCGTTCGAGGTCGATGTACTGGGGGAGAACGGCAAACCCGTGCGGCTGGTGATGGGTTCCTACGGGGTCGGCGTCTCCCGCATGGTCGCCGTCATCGCCGAACAGCAGCACGACGACAAGGGGCTGCGCTGGCCGACCGAAGTCGCCCCGTACGACGTGCACGTGGTGATCGCCAACAAGGACGAGGCGGCCCGGGCCGGGGCCGAAGAAGTGGTCTCGGCGCTGAACGCGCAAGGCCTCGATATTCTCTTCGACGACCGCACCGCGTCACCTGGGGTGAAGTTCAAGGATGCCGAGCTGCTCGGTATGCCCTATGTGCTGGTGATCGGCCGGGGCTGGGCCGAGGGCAAGGTGGAACTGCGCGACCGGTTCACCGGGGAGACCGTGGATGTGCCCGCCGATTCCGCGGTCGATACTGTGCTCGCCCGGGTTCGCGGCTGACCCGTCGTTTTCTCGCCGAGCGGGTCAGCGTTGCGCGGCCTGCTCGGTGAGCTGGAGCGCGGCTGCCCGCGCCGCGGCTGCGGCGTCGCGCTCGCCCGCGATCGAGTAGCTGATGATCGCGCCTTCGTGCAAGCTGAGTAGCTGGACGGCGAGCAGGTCCGGGTCGGCGGCTCCCGTCGCTGCTGCCAGCTCGCGGAAGAGGTCGCGTAACCAGGTCTTCTCCGCGACGATCACCTGCCGGCCCGGATGATCCGGTTCGGGCAGCTCGGCGAAGGCGTTGATGAAGCCGCATCCCCTGTTGTTGCCCGGTAGCCACTCCGGCAGCACGTCGAAGGGCACCAGCAACCGGAGCAGTGGGTCGGTCTGCTCGGCCAGATGCGTTTCGATACGTCCCCGCCAGCGCCGGTCGCGATCTTCGAGATAGGTGACGAGTAAACCGTCCTTGGAGCCGAAGCGGTCGTACAGCGTGCGTTTGGTGACGCCGGATTCGGCGGCGATGGTATCGACCCCCACGGCATGGATACCGCGTGCGTAGAAGAGTTCGCCGGCGGTCTCCAGGATCCGCCGGGCGCCCGGAGTCAGTTTTCCGCTGTCTGTGGTGCCGGACATGCACACCTCCCTTGCCTTCACAGGTCTGTGTATCTATCGTATAGGACGACAGACTTTACAGATCTGTGTAGTGGAGGTTTCGTGATGCGAGGACTGCTTCGATCGGTTCGTGATTTCGCGTGGGGAGTGCACGCGGGCAACGGAATACGGCACGGTGTTGTGCGGCCCGCGGGTCGGCGGGAGGGAGCGGTGACCGCCGGTGCGCTGGACGCCCGGGTATGCGTGGGATGCGGTCGGCCGGGGGACCTCGATGATGTCGCCGCAGGGTCGGTGCCCGGTGGCCGGGAAACCGACGAGGAAAGCGGCATCGGCAGTGACGTGGCCGAGCGGGTGATACCCGACCGCATCGCCGGGTGATCCGGTGTCGGCCGGCGGCGCCGGTGTGTGGCCGGTGACCGGCGTTATCGGCCGTGGCATCAGCTTTGCCGGGGCCCGTGCACGCGAGCGGTTCCGCTATCGTGCGGGGTCGCCCGGCGTCGCGCGCGGGTGGCTCAGTAGTTCGACCGGGTAGCGACCTCGATCACGACCAGGCGGTCGGTGATCTCGGTCAGATTCAAGGAGAGTCCGGCGCATTCGGCGCTTTTTCCCAGTTCGAGTCGGGATTGCTGGTCCGAGTACCACCAGGGCGGGTCCACGTTGACCGCTACGGAATCGTCGTCGACCGAGACGAGCTGTATCTGCGACCCCTGGAACTCGACGGATGCGTGGGCGACCTCGCGATGCAGGGTCGCGGTGCAGAAAACCGGCGCACCACAGGCCATCTCCCCACCGGGACCGTCGTTGTTATCGGGCCGTAGAGCATAGACGCTGCCGATAATGCATACGACGCCGACGATTGTGAGTGTGCACACCACGATGGCGGCCGACCTCGCCCCGTGATCCCTCGAACGCATCGAGTCACTGTATAACTCGCCGGCCGGCCGCGGGACAGAAGTTGCCGGAACGGAATCGGTCCCCGACCGCGCCGGAGCCTGTTGACGCCACGGCCCCGGCGGTCGGCATCGGTCGATCGCTCGGCGACCGGTGGGCGGTTCGTTCGCGGTCGCGGCGAAGGCGTTCGGGTCGGTCGCCGACCCGAGTGTGGTCCCGCTCCGCTCGCTACTTGTGCGGAACCCCGGTGACCGGTCCGCTGTCCATGACGAACTCGCTACCGGTGGCGTGCTCGGGTGGGTGGCCCCGATGAACCTCTCAGGAGGGCCGGCCGGGTCCGGTATTCGTCAGTAGTTCCCTCGTATGAGCCGCGAGGCGCTCGGCCGCCGCGGTATCGAACGCGGCGCCCGTGGTGTCGACCGGGGTGTCCTGCATGAAGGCCGAGAGGGGTTGCGCCGGTGGGTGTTCGAGGTGGCGCATGATGCGGGCGACGGCAGCCTCCACGGGCTGGCCGCGTCGGTGCATCCCGGCCACGACGGCCGCGTCCGCGGCTGAATAGGACCCGGTGAAACCGGTGGCGGTCAGTCCCGGATGTAGCAGGAGGTAGCGGATGCCGCTGTCGGTGTGGTGGCGGACGAACGCGACGGCGAGCAGATCGCTGAGTTTGCCGCACTGGTGCATCACCGCGTCCGGATCGTAAGCGTGTGCGAATTGCAGATCGTCCCAGTGGATCCGGGACAGCTCGCCGCCGGGTCCGGACAGGTCCAGCACGATCGGCGCCGCGGCCCGGCCGAGTGCCGCGGCCAGGCCGTGAGTGAGCAGGTGGCGGCTGAGGTAGAACAGCGCGAACGAGGCCTCGAAGCCTTCCGTGGTCAGCGCGCGTTCCGATCGGTAGAAGCGGGCTCCGAGGACCAGTGTGTCGATGACCGGATAGGTGGTGCGTAGATGGCCGATGACACGGCGGTTCTCGCTGATCAGGCTCAGATCGGCCGGTAGGAATTCCAGTCGGTCGGCGGCGCCGAGTCGGTCCGCGGCGGCGCGGACGGCGTCGGCCTTTGCCGGGTCCCGGCCGATGACGACCACGCGGTCACCACGTCGGAGCAGGGTTTCCGCCAGTTCTCGTCCGATACCGTCCGTACCTCCGGTGATCACCGCGGTCTTCATGGGCGCTCTCCATTCGCCTGCGCCGAGCATCAGACCGGCGCGTCTATTGTTCTGAACTCATGAGTCTAGAAGCGTGGCTATGGAGCGAGTATTCCCGGTCCGGAAAACTGGTCTCGCGGGTCTAGTGTGTGCAGTATGGATTCGGTTCCCCCTCCGGTTCGCGGCCGCGTCGATAAACAGCAGGCGATACTCGACGCCGCCTTCGCGGTGTTCAGCAGCACGGGGTATACGCAGGCCCGGGTAGACCGGATCGCGGCGGAGGCAGGGGTCGCCAAAGCGACCGTGTACAGCCATTTCGGTGATAAGGAACAGGTCTTCCGGGCGGCTGTCCGATCGCTGTCGGAGGCCGCGCTGACCGCGAATCTGGCGGTGCTCGAACGGCTGACCGACCCGGGGCCGGATCTCGGGGTGACGCTGCGTGCGGTGGGGGGCGAATTGATCAGGTGCTATTGCTCGCCCGAGTCCCGGGCGCTGCGCCGCCTGCTCGGTGCCGAGGCCGGGCAGTTTCCCGATCTGTTCGAGCTGGTCGACGGCGTCGCCGAAAATATCGGCCGAGTGCTGGCGGACCGGCTCGCTCGTTTCGCGCTCGCGGGCCTGCTCCGCATCGACGACCCCGACCTGGCCGCTGCGCAGTGGGCGGCGCTGCTCACGGCTTCGCTGCGATCGCGTCACCGGTTCGGCGACGAGTCGCCTTCGGACAGGGAGATGGACCGCGCGGTCGACGCGTCGGTGCGGACCTTCCTGGCCGCCTACGGGGCCTGACCTGTGGTGCGGCGGGTGGTCCTGCCGGACGATCCCGCCGCGTGCTCGGGCTACTTGTGCGGAACCCCGGTGACCAGGCCGCCGTCCACGACGAACTCGCTACCCGTGGCGTAGGAGGATTCGTCGCTGGCCAGGAAGAGGATGAAGGTGGCGACCTCGTCGGATTCGGCGGGCCGGCCCAATGGGATCGTCACCAGATCGTCGGGAATGTTCTCCGTCATCGGGGTGCGGATCAGGCCGGGATGTACCGAGTTGACCCGGATCTTGTGCGGCGCCAGCTCCAGTGCCGCGGATTTGGCCAGACCGCGGACACCCCATTTCGACGCGACGTAACCGTGCGCGAACGGCGCACCGCGCAGGCCCTCGACGGAGGAGACGTTGATGATCGATCCGCCGCCGGCGGCGATCATGGGTTCGACGGCGGCGCGCATTCCCAGGAAGGTGCCGACCAGGTTCACCTCGAGGACGGCACGGAACTTCTCCAGGGAGAGTTTCTGCAGGGGCGCGCCGTTCACGATTCCGGCATTGTTCACCAGGACATCGAGCTTGCCGAATTCGGTGACGGCCGTGGCGACGGCGGTCTCCCAGTGCTCGGGTTCGGTGACGTCCAGCGGCACATAGCGTGCGGCGGTACCGATCTCGTCGGCCAGGGCCTTGCCCTCGTCGTGGAGAACATCGCCGATGACAACCTGCGCGCCCTCGGCCACGAGCAGTTTCGCATGGGCGGCGCCCATCCCCCGTGCGCCGCCACTGATCAGGGCAACTTTGCCGTCTACACGTCCCATGGCGGTGACGCTACCATGAAACTGGAACACGTTCTAGACACTGTTCCGGAACCATGACCAGAGCCGGAAGGCGGCGGCGGAGCAGCAGTTTCGCCGGCGCGATCCCCCGTATCCAGGAGAATCAATGGCCCTACGCGTCGTCCTCGTCGGCACCGGTAATGCCGGCCGGATCGCCCTGACGCAGCTCATCACCGATGAGCGTTTCGACCTCGTCGGCGTCTGGGTTTCCAGCCCGGAGAAGATCGGGATCGATGCGGGAGAACTGGCCGGGCTGGGCATCGGTACCGGAATCGAGGCGGTCGGTGACCTCGACGAACTGCTGGCCGCCCGGCCGGATTGCGCCGTGTACTGCGCGATGGGGGATACCCGGTTGGTCGAGGCGACGGCCGATGTCCGCCGTTTCCTCGCGGCCGGGGTGAATGTGGTGGGCACCGCGCCCGGTCTGCTGATGTACCCGTGGGGGACGCTGCCGCCGAAGTTCTTCGCCGAGGTCGAGGCGGCGGCCGCGGCGGGGAAGGCGAGCCTTTTCGTCAACGGGGTGGATCCCGGTTTCGTCAACGATCTGATCCCGTTCGCGCTGGCCTCCACCTGCCGGCAGGTCGAACAGGTGCGCTGCCTGGAACTGGCGGACTACGCCACCTACGACGGGTCCACCGTCATGTTCGATGTGATGGGCTTCGGGACACCGCTCGATCGGACTCCCATGCTGCTGCAACCGGGTGTGCTCGGTATCGCCTGGGGCGCGGGTATCCGGGCTCTGGCGGCCGGGCTGGGCGTACAGATCGACGAGATCACCGAAAGCTACGAGCGCGAGCCGGCACCCGAAAGTTTCGAGGTCGCGGTGGGTGAGGTCGCGAAGGGTACGCAGGCGGCGCTGCGGTTCGAGATCACCGGTCATGCGGCCGGTCGCCCCGCGATCGTGATCGAGCACATCACCCGGTTGCGCGACGATCTGCGACCGGACTGGGCGCGACCGGCGCAACCCGGTGGGTCCTATCGGGTGGAGATCACCGGTGAACCCTCCTACGCGGTGGATATCTGTCCGTCCAGCCGTCACGGTGACCACAACTACGCCGCGATCCTGGCCGGAGTCGGCCGGGTGGTCAACGCCATACCTGCCGTCGTGGCGGCCGAACCGGGCATCCGAACCACCGGTGACCTGCCGTTGTACACCGGCCCCGGATTCACCGCCCCCGCCTGACCAGTGGAATCCTTCCCACGGATTCGGCGGCGATCCGGCTGCGCACCTAAGCTCGGATACCGGAGCGTACGAGCCGCTGGCTCGGCGCCGAACCCCCAGGGAAGGTGCGCTTGTATGTATGAGCCCGAACGGTCCGGCCCACGTGAGCCGAACCTGACCGAACTGCGCGAACGGGCCGCGCACGGCGATTCCGACGCCGTCGCGCAATTGCTGGATATCGGAGACGAACGCACCGATGCCGTGGACCTGAGCGAATACGACCTCGGCGTGGACGCCGAGCAGAGCGCCGAGGGCGACAGATAACCAGCGCCGAAGGCGACAAGTAGCTCAGCGCTGAAGGCGACAAGAAACGGAGCGCCGAGGGCGACGAGTAACAGCCCGGCCCCGCGCGAACCGTCGGCGACCCGGCCGAAGTAGCGACCCACCGGTACTCCGGCCGGGTCACTTGTAGGGTGGGTCGATATGGGAACCGCTCCGGCTGTCACTCCGGAGCGAACGTCTATCCAGAACCGGGCAGTCACCCCGGCACGGGCGCGAACTGCGCTGCGGAGCCGGCTGCGCGCTCCGGGAGCCGCGGTGTTGTGGGCGGCGGCCGCGCTCATCGTGAGCCAACTCGGCATCCGCGCATGGGTCCTCGCGAACGGCTATTTCTACTGGGACGATCTGATCCTGGCCGGCCGTGCCGGAACCCTGCCGCTGCTGTCCGGGGATCTGCTGCTGCACGATCACGACGGGCATTTCATGCCGCTGGCTTTCGCGGTGTCCTGGCTGGTCTCGGCGGCCGCGCCACTCGATTGGGGAGTGACCGCGGCGGTTCTGCTGATCGGCCAGCTCGCGGCCTCGCTCGCGGTGCTGCGCATGCTGCTGGTGTTACTGGGCCGGCGCCGGGCGCTGCTGGTCCCGCTGGCGTTCTATCTGTTCTGTCCGCTGACGCTGCCCGCCTTCGCGTGGTGGTCGGCCGCGCTCAACGCGTTGCCACTCCAGATCGCCCTCGCCTGGGTGGTGGCCGACGCGGTACTGCTGGACCGCACCGCGCGCCGCCGCTACGCGGTCTCCGGCGTCCTGGTCACAGCCGTGGGGCTGCTGTTCTTCGAGAAGGCGGTCGTGGTGCCGTTCGTGGCGCTCGCCGTGGTGCTGCTGCGGCGTTACGTCGACGGCCGGCGACCGGAGGTACAGGAGGTGCTGCGGCGCGGCGCGGTCCTCTGGGGCGGTTGCGCGGCGATTATCGCGCTGTGGGCGGTGTTCTATCTGGCGGCGGCCGGGCTGTCGAGTGGTGCGGGCGGTTCGGGAGATCTGGCCCATATGCTGCCCCGCGCGGCCTGGGCCGGCCTGGTGACCGCGTTGCTGGGTGGGCCGTGGGGCTGGGAACGATGGGTGCCCTCCGCGCCGTGGGCGGTCGCACCCGGCTGGGCGGCCTGGGTGGCCTGGCTGCTGCTGGCCGCCGGAATACTGCTGACGGTCCGGTCCCGGCGCGTGGTCTGGCCGGTATGGGTCGCTGCGGTGGTGTACATACCGGCTGTACAGATCCCCGTAGTGCTGATGCGTGCGGGGCCGAACACCGTCGACGAGCTCATGATGTCGCTGCGCTACCTGGCCGATGCCGCGGTGGTCCTCACCGCGGCCGGTGCGTTGATACTGCGGGCTCTCACACGTCCACGCGCGGCGACCGGCACCGCCGGCGGCCGGATGCCGCGAGGCAGCCGGATGCCCTGGTGGCGCGGACCTGCTCCAGTGGCTCTGGCGGTCGCGGTATTCGTCCTGAGCAGCCTCTGGTCGACCTGGACCTTTTCACGC
This sequence comes from Nocardia sp. NPDC003963, assembly GCF_053605105.1. Lineage (NCBI taxonomy): Bacteria > Bacillati > Actinomycetota > Actinomycetes > Mycobacteriales > Nocardiaceae > Nocardia > Nocardia sp. NPDC003963. The sequence continues at coordinate 370,600 of NZ_JBSGIP010000002.1, read as the reverse complement.
AGCTGGTCCGAGGGGCCGACGAAAACCTATGTGACCACGGTGAAATCGGAATTCGCGCACTGGGACGGGTCGCCGCTGCTCGCGCAGGAGGTGCCGTGGAACGTGCTGAATCCGACCGCCTATCCGGAGAACGACGCCGGCCGCGTGTTGTCCTCGATCGCTCCGCCCGGCGCCTTCGCCGCGGCCACGGATCATCTGCGCATGATCACCGATACCGGGGAATTCGCCGATGCCCGGGTGTGGTGGAACCGCGGTATCCGTCCGGGCCCGGACCCGGATTGCGGGTACCGGATCGGTGGCGACAGTTCGGTCCGGGTCCCGCTCGACGGTCCGATGATCGCCCACGAGTGGACGGCCCAGCTCAACTATTTCGCCGACCGCGACGCGACGCTCACCGTGGGGCTGGAACGGGGCGACCGGGCCGAAGCTCCGGTCCGGGCCGGTCTGCACACGGTCTATACCCGGGTCACCGGGAGCGGATCGGCTCTGATCATCCGGAACCGGACGCCGGGCTCGGTGGTGTGCCTGGGTACAGGGCCGGTCGGGGTCGCGTCGTACTCGGCGAAGTAGTCGCGGCCGCGATCTGCGCACGGTGCCCGGCGCCGCACAGTAGAGCCTGCCGCCGCCCACGCGGGAATCGTGTCCCCCATTCGGCCCTCCCGGGCGGCTCCACAACTATCTCGGCCTGCACATTGTTCTGCCCCTGCGGGGGCCGGGCGGCTCCACTGTCCCGGGGTGAGTAGAAGCCGTCGCTGCGCGGGATTCCACTCTGCGGGACTTCCCACTCCCGGTGGTATCAGCGGGACATAACGGTGGTTACGTGTCAGATATCGCGTGGTGTCCGGGCTCACGTGTACCGGCCGGTTTTCGTGCGATACCGGCGGCGGCAGGTTTGTGCACATTTCGACGGCCGGGGTCGAGCCGGCCGTTCCCCGGGGCCGACGGTTGAGTGAGGCGGTGATGATGACCGAGGAGGGCGCGTCCGTGGACTCCGTCACCGGAGAACTCACCACCAGACTCGGGGCGGTCGGTGGGGTCGCCGGTGAAGCCGTGCAACGCAGCGTCCGGGACGCGGCCGGCGGGGCGCAGACCGTCGCACTGCTGGTCCAAGCGGATGCGGCGGGTGCGCAACACGTCGAACCGGTCGACGCGGCTGCTGCCCCGGCCGAAGGTCCCGGCCGCCCCGGTGCGGACGACAGTCGTGCCTGGTCCGGTGCCCGCCCGGCGCCCACTGCGTCCGATGATCCACCGGCGTCCGCCGAGCCCGTCGCGCCTTCCGAACCCGCACCCGCCGATCCGGCCGCGTCTGCTGGTCCGGCCGCGCCCGCGGCGGGTGGCGATCCGCAGCACGAGCGTCCGGAGCCCGCCGACGCGGCACCACCCGCGGCGGCCGGGGCGCATCCGGCTCCGGCCACCGCGGCAGGTTCGGAAGCACCCGGAACCGCGGCCGAGCCGCCACGGTCCGCGCAGCATCCGGTGGCTCCGGTTCTTCCGGCCGACGATTCCGGCCGGAACACCCCGCTGCCGCCGATGGACCCGATCGCCGAGGCACCCGCGTCGGCCGGGCACACCCCGTGGACTCCGAGCGCGGGGTCGGGAGAAGGGAACGGCCATACACCCGGCTCCACCCCGTGGAATTCGGGTACCGGTTCGTCGATGCCCTACCCGCCGGGCATGCCGGGGGGCTTCAGTCCGCCGCAAGCGCAGGAACGCCCACCGCGTGGCAGCGCCCCCTGGTCCCGCGGCCGCGGGACCAAGGAAGAAACCGTGTTCCCCCGGCCCAGGGAGCGGACCGGCCGGCCGGACTCCACCAACCGCACCGAATGGGCTCCGCCGTGACGTAGGCGACCGGTCAGGGCCGCCCGGGGAATGCGCTGGTCGCCGGTGCGATACCGGCCGCCGCCTGCCAGACGGCCCGCCGACCGGCGGATTCGATGAGGGCCTCCACTCCCGTGCGCCGGGTCGTCTCGGTGGCAGCGCGTTCCACGACCGCGCGCCAGGCCACCGCGCTGTCGGTTTCCACCACCACGGCCAGCTGCGCCGCCGACGCCGGATCGACCACCTCGACGGGCACGGTGTAGGCGGGTTCCGCAGGTGGCGCACCCGTACCGTCACCGGTGACGAGATCGACCGTGGCATCACGGCGGGCCCGGTGTGCGGCGGTGTGCTCGTTGACCGTGCGGCGTTGGTCCGGGCTCGTATGGGAGGCGATCAGGCCGTAGGCGTAGACGGCGGCGTACTCGGCGGCGAGCGCCTCGCGCAGGGCCTGCTGTTCGGTCCCGCTCATACCAGCAGCACCCCCACCTGAACCGCGCAGGCGGCGCTGATCGAGGCGAGCAGTCCGGCCCGGTAGCCGGACTGCTCGACGGCCAGATCGGCGGCCGCCCGCTGTGAGGCGGCCAGCTGGTCGCGCAGGCCGGCGATACTCGGCGGCGTATCGGGAGCCGGTGTCGTGGTGGCCGCCGGGGTGCGCACGGCGGGGGTCGTACCGTCGCCGTAGACGCCGATCGCCCGATCGATCTCGGTGCGCAGCGCCTGTGCGTGCGCGGTGCGTTCGGCGGCGACAGTGGTGAGCGCGTCGGTGCGTTGCGGATCGATCGCGATGGCGGCAGTGGCCGCCGCGGCATCACTGCGAGCCGAGAATTCCTGGGCGGCAAGCACATCCGGTTCGGTGATCGGGTCTTCCGCGCAGGCGGTGAGCGCCCCGGCGGCGAACAATCCGACCGTACCGCCGCCCGCGACCCGTAGCGCGGTGCGGCGATTCACCCGAAGGGCGCCGCCGTACCGGTCGGAAGAGGGGCCGCGGGGATACCCGGCCGCGGGCCGGTCGGTAACGCGCTCGGTCACCGGACCATCGTGCCAGACCGGTGGCGTCACCCCGGTACGGGCACCACCCGGTGGACTTACCGCCGACCGCTGGTCCTTTACCTTCTCCGGGCGCGTTACGCTAGGTCACCGGCACAGAATATTTCCGTCCGCGTGACAACTGAACCAGGAGCTGCCCATATGCCCATGCCGACCGAGGAGAGGGTGAGCCGGCTCGTCGCCGGGCTCGTCGCCGGTCGAGGATTCGATCTCGAGGGTGTCGAGGTTTCGACCGCGGCGGGGCAGACCCGGGTGCGGGTCGTCGTGGACAGTGACCGCAGCGCCGACCTGGACACCATCGCCGAGCTGAGTGCGCAGGTGTCGGCTTGTCTGGACGAAGCGGACGACGAATTCGAGGCCGCCCGATATCTGCTCGAGGTGACCACCCCCGGTATCGACCGGCCGCTCACCGCCCCTCGGCACTGGCGCCGGGCCCGCGGGCGCCGGGCCGAGATCACCCTGAAGCCGGGTGCCGCGCCGCCGGAGCCCGCCCTGCCGGCGCAGTTCACCGCGCGGATCGGCGCTCTCGACGGTGACCGGATCGCGCTGGTGCTGGGTGGCAGACCCGGACCGCGGCTGGTGACCGTCGGCCTGGAAGATATCGACCGCGCTGTGGTGGAAGTGGAGTTCTCTCCGCCGAATGCGCGCGAACTCGAATTGGCCGGGGGCGTCGCCGCCGGCCGCCCACCCGCGGGAGCGGACGCCGCGGAGCTCACCGGAACTGCTGTCGCCGCGTCCGATTCGACCGAAGGGACCATGGAATGAACATCGAAATCGAAGCCCTGCGCGCCATTGTGGCCGATAAGGGGATCTCGATCGAGACCGTGATCTCCGCGATCGAGTCCGCCTTGCTCACCGCCTACAAGCACACCGAGGGCCATCAGGCCAACGCCCGGGTCGAGATCAACCAGCGCACCGGTGTCGTGCGGGTGATGGCCACCGAACTCGACGCCGACGGCAATGTGATCTCCGAATGGGACGACACCCCCGAGGGTTTCGGCCGTATCGCCGCGACCACCGCACGGCAGGTCGTGCTGCAACGCCTGCGCGATGCCGAGAACGAGAAATCCTTCGGTGAGTTCTCGACCCACGAGGGCGATATCGTCGGTGGTGTGGTGCAGCGCGACGCGCGTGCCAATGCCCGCGGCACGGTGGTGGTGCGGATCGGCAGTGAACTGCACGGCGCCGAGGGCTTGATCCCCTCCGCCGAACAGGTGCCGGGGGAGAGCTACGAGCACGGCGATCGGATCAAGTGCTATGTGGTGGGGGTCTCGCGCGGCCCGCGCGGTCCGCAGATCACCCTCTCGCGTACCCACCCCAATCTGGTCCGGCGCCTGTTCGCACTGGAGGTGCCGGAGATCGCGGACGGATCGGTGGAGATCGTGGCGGTGGCCCGGGAGGCGGGACACCGCTCCAAGATCGCCGTGCGCTCCACCGTCTCTGGGGTGAATGCCAAGGGCGCCTGTATCGGTCCGATGGGGCAGCGGGTACGCAATGTGATGAGCGAACTCGCGGGCGAGAAGATCGACATCATCGACTACGCCGACGATCCGGCGACCTTCGTCGGTAACGCACTCTCGCCGTCGAAAGTGGTTTCCGTCACAGTGGTGGATCCGGACGCCCGGGCCGCTCGCGTCGTCGTACCGGATTTCCAGCTCTCGCTGGCCATCGGCAAAGAGGGGCAGAACGCCCGGCTCGCGGCCCGGCTCACCGGCTGGCGCATCGATATCCGCAGCGACGCCGCCCCCGACGCCGGTGGAACGGTACGGACGGAGGCGCATCGCCGGTGACATCCGACTCCGGCTCCGCGTCCGCGCGATCACTGTCACGCGACCAGCGAACACACCGTGCCGACTCGTCCCGCGCTACGTCATCGGGGGCGGGGTTGGAGGGCAGTGAGTGGTCAGCGGTAGAGTGGTACGAGGTTCGGTCCGAGTCTTCGGTTACCGACCGCGAACGCCATGGTCAGTCGGCGGCGCTGCGGCGCCCGGCGACTCCCGTGCGAACGTGTGTCGGTTGCCGGAAACGCGAACCGGCCCCCGAACTGCTGCGGATCGTGGCGTGCGGGCGTTCGACCGGTCACGGTACGGACGTCGTCACGGTCGTCCCCGATCCACGGCGCAGACTTTCCGGGCGGGGTGCGTGGCTGCACCCCCTTTCGGCTTGTCTGACCACAGCGGTACGGCGCCGAGCGATCGGCAGAGCACTACGAGTGTCCGGACATCTGGATATCTCAGCCGTTGAGCATCACCTCGAGAACAGGCACGAGCACTCATGAGCACACCGTGAAGTCCCAACGATGAACGTCCATCGGAGTTAACCCGAGGTCGTGCGGGTCCCCGCCAGCAGGCGGGAGGCACTGCTCGACCTCTCAGTGAGGAGAGCAGTGGCAGGCAAGGCCCGCGTGCACGAGTTGGCCAAAGAACTCGGTGTCACGAGCAAAGAACTACTCGCGAAGCTCAAGGAGCAGGGCGAGTTCGTGAAGTCTGCGTCGTCGACGGTGGAGGCACCCGTCGCACGTCGGCTCCGCGAATCCTTCGCGGCGAAATCCGCCCCGGCGAAGTCCGGATCCAACGGATCCAAGACCACCGCGCGTCCCGGTCCGCCGACCGCGGCGAAACCCGCGGCGCCCGGCCCGCGTCCCGGCCCCCGGACCCCCGCGGCACCGAGCCCGGCCGATACCGCGCCGACCGCCGAGTCCTCCGCGGCTCCGGCCGCCGGTAACGCCCCGAAGCCCGCGGGCCCGCGTCCCGGCCCCGCGGTGAAACCGGGTCCGGCTCCCGTCCGGGAACCGGTCCAGCCGCAGGCCCAGGCTCCCGCGGCCCGGCCGGCGACCCCCGGCCAGCGTCCGGCGTCCGACGGCCCGCGTCCGGGCCAGGCGCGTCCGGCCGCTCCCGGCCAGAGCCCGGCCCGTCCGGGGCCCAAACCCGGTCCCAAGACCCCGCGCGTCGGTAACAACCCGTTCTCGTCGGCTCCCGAGCGTGAGCGCCCGACCCCGCGTCCGCAGCCGGGCCCGCGCCCGGCTCCGGGCCAGGGTGGCCCGCGTCCGGGTCCGGCGCAGGGTGGCCCGCGTCCGCAGGGCGGTCCCCGTCCCGGCCAGAACGCCCCGCGTCCCGGCCCCGGTGGCGCGCGTCCGGCGGCTGCGCAGGGTGGTCCCCGCCCCGGTGGCCCGCGTCCCAGTCCCAATTCCATGCCGCCGCGTCCGACCCCGGGTGCGATGCCGCAGCGTTCGGCCCGTCCGGGTCCGGCCGCCGGTGGTCGCCCCGGTCGTCCCGGTGGCGGTCCCGGTGGCGGCGGTGGCCGGCCCGGTGGTGGCGGTGGCGGTTACCGCGGTGGCGGCGGCGCCCCCGCCGGTACCGGTGCTCCCGCCGGTGGTGGCGGTTTCCGCGGCCGTCCCGGTGGCGGCGGTGGCCGTCCGGGTGGTCCCGGTGGCCGCGGTGGTGCGGCCGGTGCATTCGGTCGTCCCGGTGGCGCGCCCCGGCGTGGTCGCAAGTCGAAGCGGCAGAAGCGCCAGGAATACGATTCGATGCAGGCTCCGTCGGTCGGCGGCGTGCGATTGCCCCGTGGCAACGGTGAGGTGATCCGCCTCGCCCGCGGCGCGTCGCTGTCCGATTTCGCGGAGAAGATCGACGCGAACCCGGCCGCCTTGGTCCAGGCCCTGTTCAACCTGGGTGAGATGGTCACGGCGACCCAGTCGGTGAACGACGAGACCCTCGAGCTGCTCGGCGGCGAGATGAACTACGTCGTGCACGTGGTCAGCCCCGAGGACGAGGACCGTGAGCTGCTGGAATCGTTCGACCTGACCTACGGTGAGGACGAGGGCGGCGAGGACGAGCTCGAACAGCGTCCGCCGGTGGTGACCGTCATGGGTCACGTCGACCACGGTAAGACCCGACTGCTGGACACCATCCGTAAGGCCAACGTCCGGGAGGGCGAGGCAGGCGGTATCACCCAGCACATCGGTGCCTACCAGGTACCGACCCATCTGGGTGACGACGAACGGCTCATCACCTTCATCGACACCCCGGGTCACGAGGCGTTCACCGCCATGCGTGCCCGTGGTGCGAAGGCCACCGATATCGCGATCCTGGTGGTCGCCGCCGACGACGGTGTGATGCCGCAGACGGTGGAGGCGATCAACCACGCGCAGGCGGCCGAGGTGCCGATCGTCGTGGCGGTCAACAAGATCGACAAGGAAGGCGCGAACCCGGAGAAGATCCGGCAGCAGCTGACCGAATACAACCTGGTGGCCGAGGAATACGGTGGCGACACCATGTTCGTCGATATCTCCGCCAAACAGGGCACCAATATCGAAGCCCTGCTGGAAGCCGTGCTGCTCACCGCGGACGCCGCCCTCGATCTGCGGGCCAATCCGGAGCAGGACGCGCAGGGTGTGGCCATCGAGGCGCATCTGGACCGCGGTCGCGGCCCGGTCGCCACGGTGCTCATCCAGCGCGGCACGCTGCGCGTCGGTGATTCGATCGTGGCGGGCGACGCCTACGGTCGCGTCCGCCGCATGGTGGACGAGCACGGTGCGGATGTCGAGGCGGCCCTGCCGTCGCGTCCGGTGCAGGTCATCGGTTTCACCTCGGTACCCGGCGCCGGCGACAACCTGCTCGTCGTCGACGAGGACCGGATCGCCCGCCAGATCGCCGACCGGCGCAATGCGCGTAAGCGCAACGCCCTGGCCGCGCGCAGCCGTAAGCGGATCAGCCTGGAAGATCTGGATGCCGCGCTGAAGGAAACCAGCGAGTTGAACCTCATCCTCAAGGGTGACAACTCCGGTACCGTCGAGGCGCTCGAAGAGGCCCTGCTCGGAATCCAGATCGACGACGAGGTCCGGCTGCGGGTCATCGACCGCGGTGTCGGTGGTGTCACCGAGACCAACGTCAACCTGGCGTCGGCGTCGAACGCGATCATCATCGGGTTCAATGTCCGGGCCGAGGGCAAGGCGACCGAGCTCGCCAACCGCGAAGGCGTGGACATCCGGTACTACTCGGTGATCTACCAGGCCATCGACGAGATCGAGAGCGCGCTCAAGGGCATGCTCAAGCCCATCTACGAAGAGGTGGAACTGGGCCGGGCGGAGATCCGCGCCATCTTCCGCTCCTCGAAGATCGGTCTCATCGCCGGTTGTATGGTCACCTCGGGCAGTGTGAAACGCAATGCCAAGGCCCGTCTGCTCCGCGATAACGTGGTGGTCGCCGAATCCACGACGATCAGCTCGCTGCGTCGCGAGAAGGACGATGCCACCGAGGTCCGCGAGGGCTTCGAATGCGGTATGACGCTGACCTATTCCGATATCAAGGAAGGCGACATCATCGAGGCCTACGAGTTGCGCGAGAAGCCGCGCGACTGACGTGAACAGGGCCGGGCGGATCACCGCCCGGCCCGGCCATCGATATCGGCAACACACTGACGGGCCTGCCCGGCGGACGGGTACCGCCGGGCCGGATCCTCGCTCCAACCGGGAGGGGTCGCGTGTACCTGGGTGCACTCGAATTCGACATCCTGCTCGGCGATGTGCACTCGTTGAAGGAGAAGCGCTCGGTGATCCGGCCGATCCTGGCCGAACTCCAGCGTTTCGGGGTGAGCACCGCCGAGGCGGGGGAACACGACCGGTACCGCCGCACCCTGCTCGGGGTGGCGATGGTATCGGCAGGAATGGACCATCTGACGGCCGTGCTCGATCGATGCGAGCGGCATGTCGCGGCACGTCCGGAGTTACAGTTGCTGGCAGTACGCCGGCGCGTCTTCGGACCCGAGGACTGACCGGCCGCGAGTGATATCAGCGGTGGCCGCGGTCCGCGCGGCAGCATTTCGCGCGGATCGTCCCACCGTCGCTGAAAAGGAAAGGAGCGGCCATGGTGGATCAAGCCAGGGCACGCCGGCTCGCCAAACGGATCTCCGCGATCGTGGCCACGGCAATCGAATACGAGATCAAGGATCCGCGTTTGCGTTTCGTCACCGTCACCGACGCGCGGGTGACCGGAGACCTGCACGATGCGACCATCTTCTACACGGTGATGGGCGAAACCGTGGACGCCGAACCCGACTACGCGGCCGCGGCCGCCGGTCTGGAGAAGGCCAAGGGGGTACTGCGTTCCAAGGTGGGCGCGGGTACCGGGGTGAAGTTCACTCCGACGCTGAGCTTCATGCTCGATACCGTGCCCGATGCGGCACGGCAGATGGAGGATCTGCTGGCCCGGGCCCGGGCCGCCGACGACGAAGTCGCGCGGGTGGCCGCCGAGGCCACTCCCGCGGGTGACGCGGACCCGTACAAAACACCTCGCGACGACGACTGAGTCGCGGCCGATATGACCACATCCGGGGCCGCCGTCGATTTCACCGCGGCAGTCGGGGCGCTGGACAGCGCGCGTTCGGTGACTGTCCTGTGTCATATCCAGCCCGATGCCGACACCCTGGGCAGTGGCCTGGCGCTGGCGGCGGTACTGGACCGTCGCGGCGTTCCGGTGCGGGTGTCCTTCGCCGAACCGGCGGAGCCGGCCGCCGGGCTGCGCACCCTGCCCGGGGCGAGGTTCCTGGTACCGCCCGCCGAGGTACCCGACGAGGTCGATCTGCTGGTCACGGTGGACTGCGGGAGCGCGGGCCGGCTCGGTGCCCTCGCCGACCGATTGCCCGGGGCGGCCCGGACGCTGGTGATCGATCATCATCGGTCCAACACCCGGTTCGGGGAGATCAACCTGATCGATCCCGATGCGGTGTCCACCGCCAGCGTCATCACAGCGCTGCTGGACGCGTGGGGCGAGTCGATCGACGCCGAGATCGCCCACTGCCTGTTCGCCGGGCTGGCCACCGACAGCGGTTCCTTCCGCTGGGTGACCCCGGGTACGCACGCACTGGCCGAACGTCTGCTCGCCACCGGTATCGACGGCGCCGCGATCACGCGCACCCTGATGGACACCCATCCCTTCGCGTGGTTGCAGATGCTGTCCACGGTGCTGGCCTCGGCCCGGCTCGAACCCGCGGCGCACGGCGGGACCGGACTGGTCGCGGCGTTCGTGCTGGCCGCCGACCTCGCGGAGGTGCGCCAGGAGGAGGCCGAGAGTGTCGTCGATATCGTGCGCGCGACCGCGGAGGCGGGGATCGCGGCGGTATTCAAGGAAGCCCGGCCCACCGACGAGCGTCGGCGCTGGACCGTGTCGCTGCGATCCAAGGACAGCGGTCCCGGTACCGGCGACGGTGCCGATGTCGCGGCGGTCGCCACAGCGCTAGGCGGCGGCGGTCATCGCTACGCGGCCGGGTACACCACCTACGGTGAGCCGACGGAGATCCTGGCGCAGTTGCAGGCGGCGCTGGGCTAGCGTACGAGCGGGAGGGGACGGGCGCGGAGACGGACCGGCGCCCGGAACCCGGCGCGGAAAGGGCCGCGCGCGGGGCGAGTACGGACGGAAAGCGGAAGATGCATACGGAGCTGACCGGATCGCCGGCCCCGGCGGTGGTGGCCGGACCACGACGGATCCTGGGCCTGGCACTGCCGACGCTCGGTGTGCTGGTGGCCGAACCGGTCTATCTCCTGTTCGATCTCGCCGTGGTGGGCCGGCTGGGTGCGCTGGCGCTCGCGGGGCTGGCCGTCGGCGGTCTGGTGCTGGCGCAGGTCAGTTCGCAGCTGACCTTCCTCGCCTACGGTACGACCGCCCGGTCGGCCCGGCGGCACGGCGCGGGTGACGAGCCCGGCGCGGTCGAAGAGGGGGTGCAGGCGAGCTGGCTCGCGGCCGGTATCGGGCTGGCGATCCTGCTGGTGGTACAGCTGGCCGCGGTACCGATCACCGGTGCGGTCGCCGGGGACTCGGAGATCGCCGGCGAGGCACTGGCGTGGCTGCGGATCGCGCTGTTCGGGGTGCCGCTGATCCTGCTTTCCATGGCCGGTAACGGCTGGATGCGCGGCGTCCAGCAGACCCGGCGACCGCTCACCTACGTCGTCGTGGGCCTCGGCCTGTCCGCGGTGTTGTGCCCGCTGCTGGTACACGGACTGGCCGGTTTGCCCCGGCTCGGGCTGCCCGGGTCGGCGGTGGCGAATGTGGTGGGTCAGGCGGTGACGGGCGGACTGTTCCTGGGCGCGCTGGTAAGGGCCCGGGTGCCGCTCGTGCCGCGGCCTCCGGTGATGAAGGAGCAGCTGATACTCGGTCGCGATCTGATCGCCCGCAGCCTCGCCTTCCAGGCCTGCTTCGTTTCGGCCGCCGCGGTCGCCGCCCGGTTCGGGGCGGCATCGGTGGCGGCGCATCAGCTCGTCCTGCAGTTGTGGAATTTCCTCGCACTCACCCTGGATTCGCTGGCCATCGCGGCGCAGACGCTGGTGGGTTCGGCGCTGGGCGCCCGCGACGCGGCAAGTGCGCGGGCAGTGGCCCGCCGGGTCACCGGATGGTCGGAGGTGTTCGCCCTGTGCCTGGCCGGTTTGTTCGCGGCCGGGGCGGCCCTGATCCCGCCACTGTTCACCGATGACGCGGCGGTGCTGGACCGGACCGGGGTGGTGTGGTGGTACTTCGTGGCCCTGATCCCGGTGGCCGGTGTGGTGTTCGCGCTGGACGGGGTGCTGCTGGGCGCCGGGGACGCGGCCTATCTGCGCACCACGACGCTGGGTGCGGCGCTGATCGGGTTCCTACCGGCGATCTGGCTGTCGCTGGCCTTCGATTGGGGTATCGGTGGAATCTGGTGCGGCCTGGTCGCGTTCATGCTGTTGCGGCTGGCGGCGGTGAGTGGGCGGGCGCTGTCGGGGCGCTGGATTCGCGTCGGTGCCGAAATCCCGTCGTGACCGGGGGACACGATAGGTGGTCCGGTACGGATGTACCGGACCGGACACGCGATATGCGAAGGTGGGTGTGGTGATACCCAAGTTGATGGCGGTGAGCGATATTCATGTCGGTCACCAGGGCAACAAACCGGTGGTCGAGGATATCCGTCCCGATTCCCCGGAGGACTGGCTGATCGTCGCCGGCGATGTCGCCGAGCGCAGCGACGATATCCGCTGGGCACTGAAACTGCTGCGGGAGCGGTTCGCCACGGTGATCTGGGTGCCCGGTAACCACGAACTGTGGACCACCGCCAAGGACCCGGTGCAGATGCACGGGGCGGCGCGCTACGACTACCTGGTCTCGCTGTGCCGGGATCTGGATGTGCTGACCCCGGAGGACCCGTACCCCGTATGGACCGGGGCGGGCGCGGAGGCCCACGGCGGTGCGGTGACCATCGCCCCGCTGTTCCTGCTCTACGACTATTCGTTCCGGCCCGAGGGGGCGCGCACCAAGGCCGAGGGCCTGGCCATCGCCCGGGAGCACAATGTCGTGGCCACCGACGAATTCCTGCTCTCGCCCGATCCCTACCTCACTCGCGACGCCTGGTGCGATGCCCGGCTGCGTGTGACGAAGCGCAAGCTCGACAATCTCCCCGCGGGTACCCCGCTGGTGCTGATCAACCATTTCCCGCTGCTACGCGAACAGACGGATATGCTCTGGTACCCCGAGTTCGCGCTGTGGTGCGGAACCGAGCACACCGCCGACTGGCACACCCGCTACAACGTGCTGTGTGCGGTCTACGGCCATCTGCACATCCCGCGGACCACGTTCCACGACGGCGTCCGGTTCGAAGAGGTCTCGCTCGGCTATCCCCGGGAATGGCAGAAACGCGGTATGCCCGACAAACTGCTGCGCCAGATTCTGCCCGATCCCGAGTACGCCCCGGGCGATCTCAACGAATGGGGCGGCCATTTCCGGGTGACCCCCGAGATGGCGGCGGCCGCGGCGGAGATGCGGGCCAAGGCGCAGCGGCGGCGGGGCCTCGATTGAGCGGTTCGGCGGGCTCGCGGCGGCCACGGGCGGGCGGGCGCCCGGGTGGTCCGGCGGTGGGTGTGGCCGGTGGCCGGAGCGCTCGTCGTCGCCGGGTCCGCACCCAGTAGGCTCGGCGGCGATGATCGAGACAATCCTGCCCGCCGATGTCGCCACCTCCGAGTTGCTCGACTATCCGGAGGATCTGCAGCCGCATCCCGCCGAAGCGCACCTCATCGCGAAATCGGTGGACAAGCGGCGGCGTGACTTCATCGGTGCGCGGCACTGTGCCCGCCTCGCGCTGGCCGAGCTGGGCGAACCGCCGGTGGCCATCGGCAAGGGGGAGCGGGGCGCTCCGGTCTGGCCGCGGGGCATCGTCGGCAGCCTCACCCACTGCGACGGATTCCGCGGTGCGGCACTGGCGCACAAGATGCGCTACCGCTCGATCGGAATCGATGCCGAACCGCACGACACCCTCCCGGAGGGTGTGCTGGATTCGGTGAGCCTGCCCGCCGAGCGGGAATGGTTGCGTACCAGCGATTCCGCGCTCCATCTGGACCGGCTGCTGTTCTGCGCGAAAGAAGCCACCTACAAGGCGTGGTTCCCGCTGACCACCCGCTGGCTCGGATTCGAGGACGCGCACATCACGTTCACCACCGACGAGGCGACGGACACCTCGGGTGCGGGCACCTTCCGCTCCCAGCTGCTGGTACCCGGGCAGACCGGCGACGGCGGACTACCACTGACCTCTTTCGACGGACGCTGGCGGATCACCGGCGGCTTCATCCTGACCGCGATCGCGCACAGCTGATGGCCGATCTCCTGGGCGGTCTGCTGATCGTCGACAAACCCGGCGGTCCCACCAGTCACGATATCGTGGCGAAGACGCGAAAACTGTTGCGCACCAAGAAGGTCGGTCATGCGGGAACGCTCGATCCGATGGCCACCGGAGTCCTGGTGCTCGGTGTGGAACGGGCCACCAAACTGCTGGGGCTGCTCACTCTCACCACGAAGAGCTATACCGCGACCATTCGCCTGGGCCGGTCCACCACCACCGACGACGCGGAGGGGGAGGTGCTCGCCACCGCGGCGGCCGATGCGGTCACCGATACCGAGATCGCGCACGTCGTCGCCACCCTCACCGGTGCGATCCAGCAGGTTCCGGCCACCGTGAGCGCGATCAAGGTCGACGGCGAACGCGCCTACGCGCGACATCGCGCCGGTGAGGAGGTGAAACTCGCGGCGCGACCGGTCACCGTGTCCCGGTTCGATGTGCTCGCGCGCCGCGATCTCCCGGCCGAAGGTCTGGTCGATCTGGACGTGGTGGTCGACTGTTCGTCGGGTACTTATATTCGAGCGCTGGCACGCGATCTCGGGGCGGCGCTCGGAGTGGGCGGCCATCTGACCGCGTTGCGGCGCACGCGGGTCGGGCCGTTCACGCTGGAGCACGCGCGCACGCTGGAGGAGCTGGCCGAGGATCCGGCGCCCAGCCTGGATATCGATGCCGCGGTGCGGCTGTCCTTTCCGCAGCGGACGATCGATACCGGCGAGGCGGAGAAGCTGCGGGACGGTCGATGGCTGGATCCGGTCGGGCAGGCGGGCGTATATGCCGCGCTCACGGCGGATGAGAAAGTGATCGCCCTGCTCCAGGAGAAAGGCAATCGCGCGGCACCGGTGCTGGTGGTGCGCCCACGTGGGCTGATCGACTGAGCGCTTCCGGTCAGCCGGGGATCGGTTCGCCGGCGTACCGGACGCGCAGCCGCTGGACCGCGTCGTCCAAATGGTCACGCAGCATCCGGTGCACCCGTGGGTCGGCGGCGGCCCCGATCGCCTCGCGCAGGGCCACATGCTCCTGGGCCTGTTCCCGCAGATCCGGGTAAGTGGTCTGCAGGGCGCCGAGGCACATCCTGGTCTCGATCAGCAGCGTTCGCGCGGCCCGGACCAGCCGCGGGCTTCCGGCGGCCGCGACCAGCGCCTCGTGGAACTGCCGATCGGCATCGGAGACGCCGGCGGCGTCACCGGCCTCGGCCCGGCCGAGCATGACCGCGACGCTCGGTGCCAGCGCCTCGTGCGCGATCTCGCGCCGGCCGTCGAGGATGAGGGTGAGAGCGCCGCCTTCGATCGCCGTCCGGGACCGATAGATATCGACGACATCGGCGAATGTCAGTTCTATGACGAAGATCCCGCGGTTGCGGATACTGTGCAGCAGCCCTTCCGAAACCAGTCGCTGCATCGCCTCCCGCACGGGTCCCCGGGATACCCCGAACTGCGCGGCCAGATCGGCCTCACCCAGCTGTGCCCCGGGTTCCAGTCCGCCGCGCACGATCGCCTCGCGCAGCTTGTCCGCGATCATCTCGGCCGTGGACCGTTGATTGACCGGTTCGAAATCAACCACCGACATGGACAGACCTTTCCGCGAACAATGCGCCCAGCGACGACGATATAGGGGTCGCGCCGGCGAGCCGCAATCCTTCCCAGATCGTGACCTGGTTGGCGGTGAGTACCGGTTTGCCCAGCGCGGCCTCCAGCCGCGGCAGCACCTCGAGCGTATGCATTGCGGTATCGGGGATCAGCAGCGCTTCCGCCTCGGGATGGTCACCCGCCAGGGCGAGTTCAAGCACCTGATCGGTGGTGAGCGTGCCGACTTCGGCGGCGGTCTCGATACCCGCGCTCCCGAATGCCACGATCGTGATCCCGGCGTCTGCCAGGAAATCGGAGAACAGCCGGGCGACCTCGTCGGGGTAGCTCGCCGCTACCGCCACCCGCTGCACGCCCAGTGCCCGGGCCGCCTCCACGAACGCGAAGCTGGTGCTGGTGGCCGGGACCCCCGCCGCCTCGGCGAGCTCACGGACCTGTTCGCGGGCGCCGTCCGGGCCGCGCACGAAGCTGCCCGAGGTGCAGGCCCAGACGACCACCTGCGGCTCGTGCGGGGCCAGGAGCGCGGCCCCGTCGCGGAGTTTGCCGGGGCTGCCCAGATCCAGCAGTTCCGGGACAGCGTGCAGGTCGGTGCCGTAGATATGGGCGACCGGCAGCCGGACATCGAGTATCGACTCCGCCCGGGGGTAGTCGTCCTCGGCGGCGTGGTCGGGGTAGATGAAACCGATCGTCGGTACCGGCATGTGGGCTCCGTTCGTGTGCTGGATTCCGTTCGAGGGCATGGTGTTTCAGAAGACTTCCAGAAGCCACCGGCCCGGCCCCATCATCGGCAGCTTCATCCGCCCGAGACAGGCCCACATGGTGAGCTGGTTGGCCGTGAGAATCGGTTTGCCCACCATCTTCTCCAGCGGTTCGATGATGTCGTAGGTGGGTAGATTGGTGCAGCTGACGAAGATCGCCTCGGCCCGGGGATCGTCGGCGCCGAGGATACGTTCGGCGATGGTGCGATAGTTGACCTTCCAGATACCGCCGCCGAGTCCGAGATGTTCGGACCGGACCACGGTGCAGCCGGCTTCGTCCAGGAAATCGCGTAGCTTGCCCGTGAGGAGCTCGTCGTAGGGGGTCATGATCGAGATCTGCCCGATATTGAGATGCCGTACGGCCTCGAGCAGGGCACCGGAGGTGGTGACCGCGTTGGCGGCCCCGGCCCGGCAGATCGTGTCGCACAGGGACCGTTCGTATTCGATCCCCTTGATGAAACTGCCGGAGTTGCACAGGTAGGCGACGACTTCGGGTTCGACGTGCAGCACATTACGCGTCGCGGCGGTGAGATGGACCGCGTCGGAGACCAGTTCGGCCATGGCCAGGGATACCGGTACCGGCTCGTACGGGGTACGGGCCAGGTGCAGGCTCACCTCGAGCGGCACCCATCGCCAGAGCTCACGCTCCAGTGCCAGGTCGAACGGTGCGATGACACCGATGCCCCGCTGCGCGACCGGGCCCTCCATATCGGGAAAATCGAACTCCACTGCGGCCCCTCTCGCACTCAGCCGGGAAGACCTCCGAGAACGATCGGATTGTTGACAATCATACGATGTGACAATACCGTGTCAATATGGAATCGGGCCCAATTGTCACCGTTGTGCACAGTGGCCGACCGCCCGATCCGGCCCTCATGGCGCCGGTGAGTGCGCGGGCCACGGTGCGGTACACCGACGCCGCCGGATTGCCGGACGCGCTGTCCGGGGCTCAGGTGCTGTTCGTCTACGACTTCCAGAGCCGGGCGCTGCCCGATGCCTGGGCCGCCGCCGACCGGTTGCGCTGGGTGCATGTCGCCGCGACCGGTGTCGATACCGTGCTGTTCCCCGAACTGTGCGCCAGCGATGTGACCGTTACCAACACCCGGGGTGTCTTCGACACCGCGATCGCCGAATACGTGCTCGGTCAGATCCTCGATTTCGCCAAGGATCTCACCGGTTCCAATCGGTTGCAGCAGCAACAGATCTGGCAGCATCGCGAATCCGAGCGCATCGCGGGATCCACGGCACTCGTCGTCGGGACCGGGGCGATCGGCCGTGCCGTCGCCGGCCTGCTGCGCGCCGCCGGGATGCGGGTGCGCGCGGTCGGTCGCCGGGCACGCAACGACGATCCGGATTTCGGTGTCGTGACCACCGATCTGTACGCCGAACTCCCGTGCGCCGATTACGTCGTCGCCATCGCCCCACTCACCGACCGAACCCGGCACATGTTCGACGCCCGCGCGTTCGGCGCCATGAAGCCGCACGCCCGGTTCGTCAATGTCGGGCGCGGTGAACTGGTGGTGACCGACGATCTCGTCGCCGCGTTGCGCTCGGGTGGAATCGCCGGTGCCGCACTGGACGTGGTGGACCCGGAACCGCTACCGTCCGGCCATCCACTGTGGACACTGCCCACCGCGCGCGTCACGCCGCACAACTCCGGTGATTTCGTCGGCTGGCGCGGCGAGATGGTCTCCGCGTTCACCGCCAATTTCGACCGCTGGTCGGCCGGCCGTCCGCTGGACAACGTCGTCGACAAAACGCTCGGGTACGTGCCCGGCTGAAGGAGGGCCCCAGAATGAGCCACCCCGAGACCCCCCGACCGACCGACCCCGTCGAGATGACCGCGGTCGAACTGGTCTCGGCCTACGCCGCCGGGACCCTGTCCCCGGTCGAGGCCACCGAGGCCGTGCTCGCCGCCATCACCGCGCGCGATACCGATATCAACGCCTTCTGCCTCGTCGACCCCGACCGGGCGCTGGTGCAGGCCAAGGATTCCGAGGCACGCTGGCAGTCCGGGCATGTCCGTGGCCTGCTCGACGGTGTCCCGATCTCGATCAAGGACATCTTCCTCACCGAGGACTGGCCCACCCGCCGTGGATCCCTGAGCATCGGGCCGGAGGGGCCCTGGCCGGTGGACAGCCCGGTCGCGGCCCGGGTCCGGGAGGACGGCATGGTGATGGTCGGTAAGACCACCACCCCCGAGATCGCCTGGAAAGGTGTGACGGACAGCCCGCTCACCGGGATCACCCGCAACCCTGTCGATCCCACCCGCACCGCCGGTGGATCCTCCGGCGGTAGCGCCGCGGCGGTCGCGGGCGGGATGGGTCCGGTCTCGGTCGGTACCGACGGCGGCGGCAGTGTCCGGATCCCTGCCTCGTTCTGCGGAATCGTGGGCTTCAAACCGACGCACGGGCGTATCCCGCTCTACCCGGCCAGCCCGTTCGGCCCGCTCGCCCATGCCGGGCCGCTCACACGCACAGTCGAGGACGCCGCGCTACTGCTCGATATTCTCGCCCTGCCGGATCCGCGCGATCCCACCGCTCTCGCGCCCACGCTGACCACCTTCCGCGGCCAGATTCAGCGCGATGTCCGCGGCGTTACCGCCGCCTACTCCCCGACGCTCGGCTATGTCCGGCTCGACCCGGAGGTCGAGGCGATCGTCTCCGGGGCCGTACACGCACTCGAAGCGGCGGGATTGCGCGTCTCGGCCGCCGATCCGGGCTTCACCGATCCACGGGAAGCGTTCGACATCATGTGGGCCGCCGGCGCCGCCGCCATGCTGGCGAACTTTCCGGAGGGCGCGCGCGAGAATGCCGATCCAGGTCTGCGCCGGGTCTGGGAGCACGGTGAGACTCTCACCGCCACCGACTATCTCGATGCCCGCGCGGTCGCCGCTCAGGTAGCGATCACCATGGGTACGTTCCACACGGCCTACGACATCCTCATCACCCCCACGGTCCCGATCCCGGCGTTCGCGGCGGGGCACGATGTGCCGCCCGGCAGCGGAATGTCGGACTGGCCGGATTGGACGCCCTACACCTACCCGTTCAATCTCACCCAACAGCCCGCGCTCAGCATTCCGGCCGGGCGAACGAGTGCGGGCCTGCCGGTCGGGCTGCAGATCGTGGGGCCCCGGCACTCCGACGATCTGGTGTTGGCGATCGGGCGGTTCGCGGAGGCCGTGCTCGCCGGGCGCTGACCTTGTGCGCGGCAGGCACCGAGGGACCGCCGCTCTGCCACCGGTTCACGAACGGACTCGGGCTGCCGGGTGGACACGGCCTTCGCCGGGACGCGGAACCGCCGGTGTACCCGAGTGCGGTGCCCGGTCACCGCGGTCGCGCCGGTGCGGCCGCCGCCGGTGGGTTCGATGACCCGGGCGCCCGCGGCCGACTGTGTCGTGGCAGGCCGAACAGGGGGCGCAACGGGCCGACCCGGCGGATGACCTCGTAGGTGCCGAGGCTGGTTCCGAACGCGAGCAGTAGGACCATCGCGAAAGGTATCGCGCCGTGCTCGACTGCCTGCACCACGTAGTAGGCGATGATGACCAGATAGGTCTGGTGGACTATGTACACCGGGAAGGCTGCCGGGCCGAAATAGTCCATGAAACGCGATCCGCTGTTCGCGTAGCGCTTGCCGTAGCCGAGCATCGCCAGCAACGCCGCCCAGAAGAACAGGTGATGCCAGAGTGCGAACAGCAGTGTCGTCTGCTTTCCGAGCCGGTGGATCTCGACCAGGAACAACGCCGTACCGGCGAGGGCGATCACCAGGTTGATGCGGCGGAGTCGCTCGATGGTGGTGATGATCTCGTCGTTGGTGGCGATGAGGAATCCGAGCAGAAAATAGACGCCGTACACGAAAATGTTCTGGCCACCCGGCGCGGGAAGCAGGGATGCAGCGGCGAGAACTACGAAGGGCAGCAACAGGAATCGCCGGTCGGCCGGCCACGCCGCCGCGTATCCGCGGACGACGATCGCGCGCATGAGCGGTAGCAGCGCGATCGAGATGAGGAACAGGTACAGGAGAAACCACAGGTGGGCAGGGGAGAGTCCGGTCGTCTCCGTCCAGCCGGAGAAATCGGTGAAGTACTGGATCAGGAATTCGGGATAGCTGCCCCGGTAGCCCAGTTGGAACCGGCGCGCGTAATACGCCTGTGGCGGGACGAGTAGTAGACAGCCGAAGACGAAGGGCACCAGCAGGCGTGCACCGCGTTCGCGGAGGTACCCACGTGCGGTCCGGGTGCGCAGCGCGTGAAAACTGGAGATACCGGCCAGCAGGAACAGCAGCGGCATGAACCAGAACGACGAGCAGTACACCAGCATGGAGGAGAAGGTGTTCGGCGCGCCTTTGACGTAGAACGACGGATTGTCGTTGAATACTCGTGCCGTGTGGAACGGGAACAGGAACAGAATTCCGGTGTTCCGCAACGAATCGACATAGATCTTGCGCATGGTGATGCGCCTCCTGAAGAGCCGGAGGAGAACGCCGACCGCGCCGGCGCGGTGTGTCCCGGGTACGGGCTCAGTCCGTGGGCGGTGCGTTCGTGAGCCAGCGGAGAACCGCGTGTAGCGCCTGCTCGGCCGTCGCACTGTCCACGACTTCGGGGTCGGCGAGATGTTCCATCGACAGCCCATTGGTGAGGCAGTGCAGGATCAACGCCGCCAGTTCGGGATCGACCGCGGGGCGGATACCGCCGCGTTCGGTCACCTGGGTGACGGCCCGCGCCGCGGCTTCCCGCTGGGCACGGCGCAACGGGGTGAGTACCGATCGGGCCTGTTCGTCGCGGGCGGCCCGCGCCGCGAATTCCAATCCGAGGCGGCCCCGCTCGGTGTCCTCGACGATGCGGCGGGCCACCGCTCGGGCGGCGTGACCGGCCACTTCGCCGAGGTCGCGGCCGTCGTCGGCGTCGTTCACGACGGCGACGAGTTCGGTATCGGCGCGCTCGCCGAGGATCGCGCCGAACAGGTCCTGTTTGCCGCCGAAATTCGAGTACACGGCGCCCTTGCTGAAGCCCGCGGCGTATGCGATGTCCTCCAGTCGGCTGTCGGCGTATCCGCGCTCGGCGAAGATCCGTGCGGCCGCCGCCAACAACCGGCGGCGTACCTCGGTTCGTGGCACGCGCGGAATCGGCTCGGATACGAGGTCGTCTGTCGGTGTCACACCAGTGACATTAGCATACCGAAAGTATCGAATACCAGAAGTATTGAAATCTCGGCAGTAACGTGGGCGGGACACGAATATCCGGGTTGCCGGACCTGTACGGAGACGCCCGCACCTCCGTACATCGACCGGTCGGGTCGGCGTTCGGAGGCACGGGCGTCGAGCTCGGGTCCCCGGGTTCTCAGGCTCGGGCGAAGGAGAGCGTTTCCCCGGCGACACCGTGCAGCCACAGCGTGTTGCAGGCGTCGGCCAGTTCCGGCAGGCCCTCCTCGATGGTGGCGAATACATTGCCGGGCACCCAGCCCAGATCGCCGTTGATGAGCAGGTTGTTGCGGCCGTAGAACAGTGCGAGGTCGGTGGCGCCCTGCTCGTGGTGGGCGGCCGACCCCGGTTCGTACCCGTAGGCGGGGTTGCCGATCTCCCAGGGTTCGAAATCGAACAGGCAGACATCACCCGGGATCGGGGTGACCGTGGGGTTCTCCCGGTGCGGGGCGCCGGGAATCCGGGGCACCAGCGTGTACAGCTCGTTACGGGCGTACTTGGCGTGGAAGGCATCCCCTTCCTGGGGGAGGGCCTCCCATACCGCGGCGCAGGTGCGCGGCGCCTCGTCGTCGAGCAATCGGGCACGGCAGGTGAGTCCGGCCTTGGTGAGGGTGATCGTCAGGTAGCGGGCCATGTATCCGTCCTGGGCGTCGTACGGGTGGGGTCGGCGACGTTGCCGGAGAGCGCGCGGGTCAGCCGCCCAGTTCGGCGAGTACCTCGGACCAGATGGTCAAGGCGTCGGCGATCTGGGCCTCGGACACGATGAGCGGTGGGATCATCCGCACCACGTTCATATGGGCGCCGCAGGTCAGTAGCAACAGCCCCTTGGCGGCGGCCGATTGCTGAGCGGCGGTCGCGGTTTCCCGGTCCGGGGTGCCGTCGGGGGTGGTGAACTCCGAACCCACCAGCAGGCCGAGACCTCGGACGTCGCCGACGGCTTTCGTTTCGGCCGCGCGTACACCGGCCAGTAGCTGTTCGCCGCGGGTCGCCGCGTTCGCGACCAGCCCCTCCGATTCGATTACGTCGAGGGTGGCCAGAGCGGCCGCGCAGGCCACGGCGTTCCCGCCGTAGGTGCCGCCCTGCGATCCGGGCCAGGCCTTGCCCATGAGCTCTGCCGATGCGGCGATACCGGAGATGGGGAAGCCGCTGGCCAGCCCCTTCGCCATGGTGATGATATCGGGGCGGACATCGAAATGCTGATGGCCGAAGAACTTTCCGGTACGGCCGAAGCCGGTCTGGATCTCGTCGAAGATCAGCAGGATGCCGTACCGATCGGCGCGTTCGCGCAGGCCCTGGAAGAACTCGCGGTTGCCGGGGATATAACCGCCCTCGCCGAGCACCGGCTCCACGATGAAGGCGGCGGTTTCCGCGGGTGAGGTGAGCGTGGCGAAGAGGTAGTCGAGTTCGCGCAGTGCGAAGGCGGTGGCTTCGGCCTTGGTCCAGCCGTACCGGAAGGCGGTGGGGAAGGGGGCCACGTGGACGCCGGACATCAGCGGGCCGATACCGGCGGAGAAGCGGGTTCCGGAGGTGGTCATGGTCGCGGTGGCGACGGTGCGGCCGTGGAAGCCGCCGTGGAAGACGATCACATTGGGGCGGCCGGTCGCCTGCCGGGCCAGCCGCAGGGCCGCTTCCACGGCTTCGCTACCGGAATTGGCGTAGAACACCGAATCGAGCCCTTCGGGCAGCACGGTGCCCAGACGTTCGGTGAGTTCCAGCATCGGCCGGTGCATGACGGTCGTGTACTGGCCGTGGATCAGCTTGCCGACCTGCTCCTGTGCCGCCGCGACCACCCGGGGGTGACAGTGCCCGGTACTGGTGACGCCGATACCGGCGGTGAAATCGAGGAACCGGCGGCCGTCGAGGTCGTAGAGGTAGCAGCCGGCACCGTGATCGACGGTGACCGGTGTGGCCTGCTTCAGGATCGGAGAAAGTTCGGCCATGGTGTTCCGCCTCCCGGGACGGTCGGTACGGCGGGCCGGACCGACGGGTGTGCGAGGCCGAGTGAGAGCCACTCGGAAATTGTCGGATTGTTGACAATATGAATAGCACGGCGGCCGGGTCGAGGGCAATGGTTACACCGCGTGGTTCGCGAGTCTCCGGGTGCGGTCCGCCGGAGCGAGGGAAGCGTCGTTGCGGTCCGCCGATTCGCTTCCGTGCCAGCGGCCGGAGACGCGGGTCAGTCCCGCAGCCAGATGGCCTCGGCGGCGATACTCCCGAGATCGGTGAGATTCTCCTCGCGCCCGATCCGCACCGCGATGGTGCCCGCGAAATCGCGTCGCTCGACCACCACGATCACCGTATCCAGGGCTATACCCACCGAATCGAAATACCGCAGCATCTCCGGATCGGAATCGGAGATGCGGGCCACCCGGCCCGAATCGCCGGCCTCGAAATCGATCAGACGGCGAGCAGGCGGCGTCGGCACCGCGCCGTCCACCGAGGGGATCGGATCGCCGTGCGGATCGCGATCCGGGAAACCCAGTTTCGCGTCGATCCGCGCCATCAGCAGATCCGAGACGGCGTGCTCCAGGATCTCCGCCTCGTCGTGCACTTCGTCCCAGCCGTAACCCAGCTCGCTCACCAGGAAAGTTTCGATCAGGCGGTGCCGGCGGACCATCGCGATGGCGGCCCGGCGGCCCTCCTCGGTCAACGTGATCGAACCGTAGCGCGCATGCTCCACCAGGCCCTGGTCCGACAACTTGCGCACGGCCTCCGACACGGTGGACGCGGAGACGCCGATTCGCTCGGCGAGCAGTTTGGTGCTCACCCGCTCCTGCGACCACTCCTGGGCCGTCCAGATGACTTTCAGATAGTCCTGGGCCACCGACGACAGTCCCGGAGCGACCGATTCCCCGGCGTCGGCGAGGTCCCGTCGGGTGGCGATATCTCGTTTTCCGGGCACGATCACGAGCTTAAGCACTTCGGCGGCGATCCACCTAGGTGGCGCTGCCGGGCGCGGTTGGCGTACGACCGGAGCGGATGTGGAGTACATCCGGTCGGCGCTGCCGGGATGTAGTTCGCCCCCGTCCGCGCACGGCTGGAGGGAATGGCGGGTACGCCCCGGTCAGCGCTGTCGGACCCGGCCCGCCCCCGGTCCGCGCCCGGCCGGCGCGGATCCGGCGGTACACCCGGGCGCCCGCGCCGGGGCCGCCTCCGGGAAACCCTGTGTTCGCCCGCGCGTTGCGTAGTCGAACACCCGCCGCACCCGAATACGGTACGGACGCATGTTTGCGTAGGCTTGTCGTCTGTGCAGAGGTGGCGAAGTCTCGACGACGTACCCGCGGACTGGGGGCGGTGCGTTCTCACGATCGGCGTGTTCGACGGTGTTCATCGCGGGCACGCGCAGTTGATCAGCCGGGCGGTGAAGTCCGCTGCCGCGCGTGACGTCCCGGCGGTACTGATGACTTTCGATCCACATCCGATGGAGGTCATCCGGCCCGGGTCCCATCCCGCGCAGCTGACCACGCTCACCCGCCGGTCCGAACTGGCCGAGGAACTGGGGGTCGACGTCTTCTGCGTGATGCCGTTCACCCACGACTTCATGAAACTCACCCCGGGCGAGTACGTGCACGATCTGCTGGTGGAGCGGTTGCATGTGAGTGAAGTGGTGGTCGGCGACAATTTCACCTTCGGTAAGAAGGCCGCGGGCACTGTGGCCACCATGCGCGAACTCGGTGGCCGGTTCGGTTTCGAGGTCGACGCGGTGACGCTGCTGGGCGAGCATGCCGTGACCTTCTCGTCCACCTACATCCGGGCGTGCGTGGATGCCGGTGATATGGCCGCCGCCGCCGATGCCCTGGGCCGCCCGCACCGGGTCGAGGGTGTGGTCGTGCGCGGTGACGGCCGCGGCCGCACGCTGGGTTTCCCGACGGCCAATGTCGCCCCGCCGATGCACGCCGCCATTCCGGCGGACGGGGTCTACGCCGCCTGGTTCACCGTGCTGGGCCCCGGCCCGACCATCGGCACCGTGACTCCCGGCGAGCCGGTCATGGCCGCCGTCTCGGTCGGTACCAACCCCACCTTCTCCGGTCGGGCCCGGACCGTGGAGGCCTACGTCCTGGACCGCGAGGCCGATCTCTACGGGCAGCATGTGGCGGTGGATTTCGTGGACCATCTGCGCGGGATGCGGAAGTTCGACTCGGTCGACGAACTGGTCGCGGTCATGGGCCGGGACGTGGATACCACCCGCAAGATCCTCGGCTCGGCGGGCTGATCCGGCCCCGTGCGGGTCTGCGGTGGCACCTCGGGTAAGGTTTCTCGTCGGGTCTGCTGCGGTCCGCGGTGGCGCCCATCCCGGATAACCGGCCGGATCACCACGATAAGCGCTTTCGGCGAGTATCGAATGCTGCGGTCACCGGGTCCTCGCGCGCGGAACTGAGAAACAGGAGTGGATGCCCCATGGCGTTGACCACCGAGCAGAAGAAGACCATTCTCGCGGAGTACGGTCTGCACGAGACGGACACCGGTTCGCCGGAAGCCCAGATCGCGCTGCTGACCAAGCGGATCTCCGATATCACCGAGCACCTGAAGGTGCACAAGCACGATCACCACACCCGCCACGGGCTGATGGCGCTGATCGGTCGCCGCAAGCGGCTGTCGAAGTACCTGCAGAACAACGACATCAACCGCTACCGCAGCCTGATCGAACGCCTCGGCCTGCGGCGCTGATCGATCTTGAACACGCCCGGTTCCACGAGCCGGGCGGTACGTGTGCCGACGGGGCGCATACAATCGCCTCGTCGGCATTTTCGTGTACCGGGGGCTTCCCCGGCACGGAACGACAGAACCAGCCGTGCACACCCGCGCTCGTGGCGTCGGTCTTCGGTAGTGGCTTTTCGGCCCGGATGCGATACGCCGGAGAGCTTCGATCGATGACCGCCTCCGCGTCGCCGGCTCCAAGGGGAGCCCGGCCGGGTGTACGCGCCGCAGCACGAATACGGCTACCGCTGACCCCGATGGTCACCGCGGTTCCGCCGACGCGCCGCGTTCGAACCTGGTACGGCTGACACAGCCGGATCGCGCCACCGGGCGCCGATATCCGGCGAGACGAGAGGTTGAGAACAGAGAAATGCCAGAAACGATTGAACGCTCGAAGAGCTCGGCCATCGAGGTCGAACCGGGTGTTTTCGAATCCGTCGCGCTGATCGACAACGGCGCGTTCGGCACCCGCACGGTTCGCTTCGAAACGGGCCGGCTCGCGAAACAAGCCGCCGGATCGGTCGTCGCCTACCTGGACGACGAAACCATGCTGCTGTCGGCGACCACCGCCGGCAAGCATCCCAAAGACCAGTTCGATTTCTTCCCGCTGACCGTCGATGTCGAAGAGCGGATGTACGCGGCGGGCCGGATCCCCGGTTCGTTCTTCCGCCGCGAGGGCCGCCCCTCCACCGACGCGATCCTCACCTGCCGGCTGATCGACCGGCCGCTGCGCCCGTCGTTCGTCGACGGCCTGCGTAACGAGATCCAGGTCGTGGTGACCGTGCTGAGCCTGGATCCCAAGGATCTCTACGACGTGGTCGCGATCAACGCGGCCTCGGCATCCACCCAGATCTCGGGCCTGCCGTTCTCCGGCCCGGTCGGCGGCGTGCGCGTCGCCCTGATCAACGATCCCGCGGTGGGTACCGCCGAGGGCGGCCAGTGGGTCGCCTTCCCGACCGTCGAACAGCTGGAGAAGGCTGTTTTCGATATGGTCGTGGCCGGCCGGGTCACCGAGACCGGTGATGTGGCCATCATGATGGTCGAGGCCGAGGCCACCGACAAGGTGATCGAGCTGATCGACGGTGGTGCGCAGGCGCCGACCGAGGCCGTCGTCGCCGAGGGCCTGGAGGCCGCCAAACCGTTCATCGCGCGGCTGTGCCGGGCGCAGCAGGATCTGGCCGAACTCGCGGCCAAGCCCACCGAGGAATTCCCGCTCTTCCCGCCGTACGCCGACGACGCGTACGCCGCGGTCGAGGAGGCCGCGAAGGCGCCACTGTCGGAGGCGCTGAGCATCGCCGGTAAGCAGGAGCGCGACGAGAAGATCGACGAGATCAAACTCGAGGTGCTGTCCCGGCTGGGCGAATCGTTCGAGGGCCGGGAGAAGGAACTGGGGGCCGCGTTCCGCTCGGTCACCAAGAAACTGGTCCGGCAGCGCATCCTCACCGACGGCTTCCGGATCGACGGCCGCGGGCTGGCCGATATCCGGGAACTGTCCGCCGAGGTCGCCGTGGTGCCGCGGGCGCACGGTTCGGCGCTGTTCGAGCGTGGCGAAACCCAGATCATGGGTGTCACCACCCTCGATATGGTCAAGATGGCGCAGCAGGTCGATTCGCTCGGCCCGGAAACCTCCAAGCGCTATATGCACCACTACAACTTCCCGCCGTACTCCACCGGTGAGACCGGTCGCGTCGGTTCGCCCAAACGCCGCGAGATCGGGCACGGCGCGCTGGCCGAGCGGGCGCTGATGCCGGTGTTGCCGAGCCAGGAAGAGTTCCCGTACGCGATCCGGCAGGTGTCGGAGGCGCTGGGGTCCAACGGCTCCACCTCCATGGGTTCGGTCTGTGCCTCGACTCTGTCGCTGCTCAATGCCGGTGTGCCGCTGAAGGCGCCGGTCGCGGGTATCGCGATGGGCCTGGTGTCGGACACCGTCACCAACGAGGCCGGTGCGCAGGAGGTCCGCTATGTGGCGCTGACCGATATCCTCGGCGCCGAGGACGCGTTCGGCGATATGGACTTCAAGGTCGCCGGTACCCGCGGCTTCGTCACCGCGCTGCAGTTGGACACCAAGCTGGACGGTATCCCCTCGCAGGTGCTGGCCGGTGCGCTGAGCCAGGCGCACGACGCCCGCACCACCATCCTGGACGTGATGGCCGAGGCCATCGCCACCCCGGACGAGATGAGCCCGTACGCGCCGCGCGTCACCGCGATCAAGATCCCGGTCGACAAGATCGGCGAGGTCATCGGCCCCAAGGGCAAGATGATCAACCAGATCACCGAGGACACCGGCGCCAATATCTCCATCGAGGACGACGGCACCGTGTTCGTCGGCGCCACCGACGGTCCGTCGGCGCAGGCGGCGATCGACGCGATCAACGCCATCGCCAACCCGCAGCTGCCCAAGGTCGGCGAGCGGTTCCTCGGCACAGTCGTCAAGACCACCGCGTTCGGTGCGTTCGTCTCGCTGCTGCCCGGTCGCGACGGTCTGGTGCACATCTCCAAGCTGGGCAACGGTAAGCGCGTGGCCAAGGTCGAGGACGTGGTGAACGTCGGCGACAAACTGCGCGTGGAGATCGCCGATATCGACAACCGCGGCAAGATCTCGCTGGTCCCCGTCGACGAGAGCGCCGACGAGGCGCCCGCCGATGCGGACGCGGCAGCGACCGAGTAGTACTGGTCGTGTGACGGAGCAGAAAACGACGGCCCCCCTGCGCCCCAGTGGGCAGGGGGGTTCGTCATCGGCGTGGCGGATCGGCGAAACGGTCGATATCGACAGCGGGGTGCGGCGAACCGTCCTGCCGGGTGGTCTGCGGGTGGTGACCGAGCAGGTACCCGGTGTCCGTTCGGCGTCCGTCGGCGTCTGGGTGGGGGTCGGCTCGCGTGACGAGGGCCCGACCGTCGCCGGTGCCGCGCATTTCCTCGAGCATCTGCTGTTCAAGGCCACACCGACCCGTTCGGCGCTGGATATCGCCGAGGCGATGGATGCCGTCGGTGGTGAGCTGAACGCGTTCACCGCCAAGGAGCAGACCTGCTACTACGCGCATGTCGTGGACGAGGATCTGCCGCTGGCGGTGGACCTGGTCACCGATGTGGTGCTCGAGGGGTTGTGCCGGGCCGCGGATGTCGATGTGGAACGGCAGGTCGTGCTGGAGGAGATCGCGATGCGCGACGACGATCCGGAGGATCTCGTCGGCGACGCCTTTCTCACCGCGCTGTTCGGTGACCATCCGATCGGCCGCCCGATCATCGGATCGGTGGAATCGATCGAGGGGATGCGGGCCGCTCAGCTGCGTTCCTTCCATCAGCGCCGCTATACCCCCGACCGGATGGTCGTCGCGGTGGCGGGCAATATCGAACACGAGCACACCGTGGAACTCGTGCACCGCGCGGTCGCCGATCGGCTCGATCCCGGTGCGCTGCCGGCGCCGCGGCGTGAGGGCCGTTTCCGCACCCGGGAGGAGCCGCGGCTGAGCTGGTCCAACCGGGACAGCGAACAGGCGCATCTGGTGTTCGGGGTGCGCGCCTACGGTCGGCACGAGGGACAGCTGCGGTGGCCGCTGTCGGTACTCAACACCGTGGTCGGCGGTGGATTGAGTTCCCGTCTGTTCCAGCGCATCCGGGAGGAACGCGGGCTCGCCTACTCGGTGTATTCGAGTGTGGACACCTTCGCCGATACCGGCGCCTTCTCGGTGTATCTGGGCTGCCAGCCGGAGAACCTCGGGGAGGTGGCGACACTGGCCCGCGGGGTGCTCGACGAGATCGCCGCCGATGGCATCACCGATGCCGAATGCGCTCGGGCGAAAGGCTCGCTACGGGGCGGGCTGGTACTGGGACTGGAGGATTCGGCCTCCCGGATGAACCGGATCGGCCGCAGCGAACTGAGCTACGGTAACCATCGCAGTGTTTCCGAGACCTTGGCCCGGATCGACGCGGTGACCACCGAGGAGGTCGGTGCGGTGGCGGCCGCGTTGCTGTCCCGGCCGTTCGCGGCCTCGGTCGCGGGACCGTATCAGCGGGTGCGCGATCTGCCGGCCCCGGTACGCCGGTTGGCGGCGAGCTGATCCGGAGGTATCCGGAGCCCGCGAGTTCAGTCGTTCGTCTCTCGGGCGGCCCGGTTGGCCGCGCCGACCACCGAGTCCAGCAGGCCGGGCAGGGCGCGGTCCACATCTGCGGTGCGTAACCGCTGGTGGGTCTGCCCGTCGATCATCAGCCGTTCGGTCACGCCCGCTTCGCGTAGCACCTTGAAATGGTGGGTGGCGGTCGATTTGTTGATCACCTCGTAGAGGGCGGCACAGCGGACGACCTCGTCCGCGTTGTGCAGGCGGCGGACCATCTCCAGGCGCACCGGGTCCTGGAGTGCGGCCAGGACCACGGGTAGCGGGGCGACCGGTGGGTTCGGAGAGTCCGTGGCCGGTGTGGTCTGCGTCATCATCTACTCGCTCAGGTTTGATGATCATCGAACCTCGGTTAGGCTCGATGCAGTTCGATCAACGTCAAACTTACCTGTTTCGGGGTTCTCATGGCAGCGACAGCGGCGGTACTCACCGACGACAGAACGATCCAACCCTGGGCCTACGGGCTGGTCCTGGGTGCGACGGGAGTGGCGCTCGGCGTATCCGGAGTGCCCGCGCCGCTCTACGGACTCTACGAACAGCAGTGGCACCTCTCGCCGCTGACCACCACCGTCGTCTTCGCGGTCTACGCGATCGCCGCCCTCGGGGCGGTGCTCGTCTCCGGCCGGATCTCCGATGTGGTCGGTCGCAAACCCGTCCTGCTCGGCGCCTTCGCGGTGATGATCGCCGGCCTCGTGGTGTTCGTCGTCGCCGATACCGTCCCGATGCTGCTCCTCGCCCGCGCCCTGCACGGAATGGCCGTCGGCGCCACCGTGGTCGCGGGCGCGGCGGCACTGCTCGACCTGCGACCGCACCGGGGCGCGCGCTCGGGCCAGCTCACCGGTGTCGCGTTCAACGTCGGGATGGCCGTGGCGATCATGGGTTCGGCACTGCTCGCCCAGTACGCACCCCATCCGCTGCGCACACCGTATGTGGTGATCAGCGTGATCTGCCTGCTCGTCACCGCGGGTGTGCTGGCACTGCGCGAACCGCATGCCGCGCGGGTCGCCGGCCGGATCCGGATCGCCCGTCCCGCCGTGCCGCGGGAGATCCGCGCCGACTTCTGGTTCGCGGCGATGGGCGTGATGGCCGCCTGGTCGGTACTCGGTGTGCTGCTGTCGCTCTACCCGTCGCTGGCCGCCCAGCAGACCGGTATCCACAATCTCGTCTTCGGCGGTGTGGTGGTGGCGGCGACGGCCACCGCGGCCGCCGTCGTACAGCTGTTCGCCACCGCGATCCCGGCCCGGCGCGCCGCGGTGGCCGGTGATATCGGTATGGCGGTGACGCTGGTCCTGACCGTGCCCGCACTCGCCACGCACAACTGGGCGGTGGTGCTCACTGCCGGTGTCCTGCTGGGCTCCACCTTCGGTCTCGGATTCGGCGGGTCGCTGCGCCACCTCTCCCAGGTGGTGCCCGAACACCGGCGGGGCGAGACCATGTCGGCCTACTACCTGCTGGCCTACACATCGATGGCACTGCCGACCGTGCTCGCCGGATGGGCCGCCACCACCTGGGGCCTGCACACCGTGTTCCCCTGGTTCGTCGGCATCGTGGCGGTGGCCTGCCTGGGCGCCGCGACGCTGGGATTGCGCCGCGGCGACCGATAGCGGCTACTGCGGCCATCCCCCGTAGGGGACCGTGATCAACTCCATGTAGTGACCACTGGGATCCAGGAAGTACACGCCGCGTCCACCGTCGTTACGGTTGATCTCGCCCTGGGTCCGCTGGTGCGGATCGGCCCAGTGCTCGAGACCGTACTGCTGGATCTTGGTGTAGGCGGCGTCGAATTCCGGCTCCGAGATCAGGAACGCGTAGTGCTGGCCCTGGATCTCGGTGATGTGACCGGGAACGTTCGCGAAATCGAACGTGACCCCGTTACCGGTGACCATCGGTATGAACGGGCCCCACGGGGCGCCCGGTTCCAGGCCCAGGATATCGGCCCAGAACTCGGCCGATTCCCGGTTGTCACGACATCCGACAATGGTGTGGTTGAACTGAACGGACAAAGGAATATCTCCTCGAATCGTGATGGTCCCGACCCCGGGCTCGGTACAAGGCGGCCAACGGGAGCACCATCACGGCATCCGAGGATAGTCCGAACCGGATCATGATCAAATCCTCGGCGCGGCCTACCGTGGTGCTATGAGAATTCGTGGGGCAGTCCTGGACCGGATCGGCGCGCCGGCACCGTACGCCGATTCGGCGCCGATCACCGTCGGCGAACTCGAACTCGCCGACCCCGGCCCCGGCGAAATCCTGGTGCGTATCGAAGCCGCCGGACTCTGCCACTCCGATCTGTCGGTGGTCGACGGCAACCGGGTGCGGCCGGTCCCGATGCTGCTCGGTCACGAAGCCGCGGGCCGGATAGTCCAGGCGGGGCCGGGCGTCGATCTCCCCATCGGGCAGCGCGTCGTGATGACCTTCCTGCCGCGCTGCGGTGACTGCCCCGGCTGTGCCTCCGGCGGCCGGACGCCCTGCGTGCCCGGCAGTGCGTCCAACAACGCCGGCGAACTACTGGCCGGCGGCCGGCGACTCCGCCGCGCGGGCGCCGAGGTGCACCACCATCTCGGCGTATCCGGTTTCGCCACCCATGCGGTGGTGGACCGGCGGTCGGTGGTGCCGGTCGACGACGATGTACCACCGGAGGTCGCCGCCGTGCTCGGGTGCGCGGTACTCACGGGCGGCGGCGCGCTGCTCAATTCGGCGAAACCCGCCGCCACCGACCGGGTCATGGTGGTCGGGCTCGGCGGTGTCGGGATGGCCGCAGTCCTGGTGGCGGTCTCGCTGGGCGTCCGAGAGGTCATCGCCGTCGATACGGTGCCGGACAAACTGACGCTGGCCCGGGAACTCGGCGCGGGAAGCGCGTACACACCGGCCGAAATCGCCGATCAGGGCATCGGGGCGGAGGTCGTCGTAGAAGCGGTCGGCTCCGCGCGCGCCTTCGAGAGCGCGGTCGCGGCCACCGCGCCCGGTGGTGTCACGGTGACGGTGGGCCTGCCCGCCCCCGACGCTCGCGCGAGCATCTCACCCCTGGGGCTGGTGGCCCAGGGCCGCACGATCGTCGGCAGCTACCTCGGTTCGGCGGTCCCCGCCCGCGATATCCCGGAATACGTCCGGATGTGGCGGGAGGGCCGGCTGCCGGTCGAGAAACTGATCTCCGCGCGGATCGGGCTGGCGGATATCAACGAAGCCATGGACGAACTCGCGGCAGGACACGCATTGCGACAGGTGATCATCTTCTGAGCTGTGTCTATGGCGCCGCCTCCGGCGTCGCGGGGCGGGGCCCTGTTAACCCCGGTTCTTCACTCCTTCGCTCAGTCGCTGCGCTCCTTCGCTACGTCGCTCCAGAACCGGGGCGGGCCCCGCCCACTGAGGTAGGCCATTCGGAGGAGACAGAGGGTTTGTGAGGTGTGCTGGGCCCCGCTCGGTCAGGTTCGGTGGGGCCTGGTTCGGCTCGCGGGCGCGGATGTGTTCGAGTCGCTCATCTGTGGACGGCGCACTCCTCGGGGTCGGACGCGGCGCTTCCGCAGGCCCGGTTCATGGGGCCGGCATGGGCCGGAGTTGTGCGCGGAAGGAACACAGTAGGCTCGATTCGCAGTCCGACTACAGGTAGGGAGTGGTGAGGTGACGGAACCGATTCGGGTCGGTGTTCTGGGAGCACGGGGCAAGGTCGGGCAGGCCATCTGCGCGGCCGTCGAGGCGGCCGCCGACCTCGAACTCGCCGCCGCGGTCGACAAGGACGATCCGCTGACCCGGTTCGTCGATTCGGGTACCCGGGTGGTCGTGGACTTCACTCATCCGGATGTGGTGATGGGGAACCTCGAGTTCCTGGTGGAGAACGGGATCCACGCGGTCGTCGGGACCACCGGCTTCGACAACGCCCGGCTCGACCGGGTGCGCGGCTGGCTGACCGGCCATCCTGAGGTGGGGGTGCTGATCGCGCCGAACTTCGCGATCGGGGCGGTGCTGTCCATGCGCTTCGCCGAACAGGCTGCCCGGTTCTTCGAATCGGTCGAGGTGATCGAACTGCATCATCCGAACAAGGCGGACGCGCCCTCCGGCACTGCCTACCGGACGGCGGGAATTATCGCCGAAGCCCGTAAACAGGCCGGGTCGGCCCCTGTTCCCGACGCCACCAGCACCGAACTCGACGGTGCTCGCGGGGCCGAAGTCGACGGGATCCGGGTGCATTCGGTGCGCCTGGCGGGTTTGGTCGCCCACCAGGAAGTGTTGTTCGGAACCCAGGGGGAGACGCTCACCATCCGCCACGATTCGATCGACCGTTCGTCGTTCGCACCGGGGGTACTGCTCGGTGTCCGGCAGATCGGGAATCGGCCGGGGCTCACCGTCGGGCTCGACCCCTTCCTGGACCTGTGAACGAAACCGCCGGTGAGCCGGGCGAAGCCAAGCCGGATCGCGCCGTACTCAAAGTTCTGGCGCTGATCGCGGCACTGGTCTTCGTGCTGGTCTTCTACTTCTTGTGGCTGGGCCGGATCGCGGTGGAACTGATCGCCTCCGGTGGCGGCGCGGCCATCGCGTTGGGTATCGGCGTGCTGATCCTGCCGCTGCTGGGCGTGTGGATGGTCGGCTCCACCATCCGGTCCGCACTGGATCACCAGCGGCTGGCCCGCAGGATCCGGGACGAGGGTCTGGAACTGGATGTCTCGGATCTGCCGCGCCGGCCGTCGGGCCGGATCGAGCGAACGGCCGCCGACGAGCTGTTCCTCTCGATCAAGAAGGAGTGGGAAGCCGATCCCGACAACTGGCGGATCTCCTATCGGCTGGCCCGCGCCTACGATCACGCCGGTGACCGCTCCCGGGCTCGGGATGCCATGCGCCGCGCGGTGGAACTGGAGAAGCACGAACGCGAGGGCGGAGCCTGAACTCCCACCCGGTCCGCGCCGGATATGACGATCGAACGGCGGCGCGCGCTCCGCGGTGCCGCCGCCACCCGGCACCGGCGGGCTTCCCCGGCGCGGCCGAGTCGTTAGGCTCGGTGCGGTGCCCAGGTTGCTGATCGTCCACCACACCCCGTCTCCGCATATGCAGGCGATGTTCGAAGCTGTCCTGGCCGGAGCGACCGATCCGGAGATAGAAGGTGTGGAGGTGGTGCGGCGGGCAGCGCTGGCCCTGACTCCGGACGAGATGCTGGCCGCCGACGGCTATCTGCTGGGGACCCCGGCCAATCTGGGCTATATGTCCGGCGCGTTGAAGCACGCGTTCGACACCTGCTACTACCCGTGCCTGGACAGCACCCGTGGCCGACCGTACGGATTGTACGTCCACGGGAACGAGGGGACCGAGGGCGCCGAGCGCAGTGTGGCATCGGTGACGACCGGTCTCGGCTGGGTCCAGGCCGCGAGTTCGGTTGTGGTGATGGGTAAACCGGCGAAGGACGATCTCGAACGGTGCTGGGAGCTGGGTGCCACGGTGGCCGCCCAGCTCATGGGCTGACTCGCCCGGCGACGCCCGCATTCCCCCTGGAATCTGGGGCTGACCCGACCGTGCGCGGACCGCCATACTGCTGAGCAGGCTGGTTCGATCGTGCGTGATGGGAGTTGTGTGGTGACGGAGAGCGTCGCGGAAGCGAACAGGGTGCCACGCCGGATCGGACTGGTGGAGGACCACGAATCGGTGGCCATCGGGTTGGCCGCGATGCTCGGCCCTCAACCGGATCTGGCGCTGGTCGCGACGGCCGGTACGGTCGCCGGACTGCTGGCGGATCCGGAATGCCTGCTGCGCGACCGGTGGTCGTTGGATCTGGTGGTCCTCGATCTGCGGCTCGCCGACGATTCCGCTCCGGAAGACAATGTACGGACACTGCGCGAGAACGGAGTCGAGGTCCTGGTGTTCACCGGCGCGGACAACCCCTTTCTGGTGCGTTCGGCCGCGCGGGCCGGTGTGCTCGGCGTCCTCCGCAAATCGGAGGATGTGGCCGCGGTCGTCGCCGCGGTACGGCGGGCGGCCTCCGGGGAGCAGGTGGTGACAACGGACTGGGCGGCCGCCATCGACGGTGATCCGCAATTGTCCAGTGTCGGGCTGAGTCCCCGGCAGGAAGAAGTACTCACCCTCTACGCGGCCGGGGAGAAGGCATCTCGGGTGGCGCGCCTGACGGGACTGTCCGAGCAGACCGTCAACGACTATCTCGGCCGGATCCGGCAGAAGTATTCCGATGCGGGGCGCCCCGCCCCCACCAAGACCGATCTCTACAAGCGGGCGGTGGAGGACGGCTGGCTACCGGTCCCCGAACGCCGCCGCTGATGGGCGCGCCCACCGTGGCGCCGGTGACCGCGCCCGCGCGCGCCGGCCGGAGCCGGTCCGGGGGCGCACGGTGGCTACGCCGCGCCCTACTGGTCCGGGACCGCGATACCGGCCCCGAATCCGCCGCCGATCGGGTGCTGCGCGGTCTCGGCCTGGCGATCGGGCTCGTCGGTACGATCGCCGGTCTGCTCGAACTTCCCGAGATCATCGTGCAGCATCGGGAAGTCCCGCTGTTCTGGACTCTGGTCACCGTATCGACCGCGTTCGGTCTGCTACCGGTGCTCGCAGTGGTGGCGTCGGTCGCCCGGCCGCAGCTGATCCGGCCGGTCGCGGGGGCAGCCGCGCTCGGTTACCTGGCCGCCATGGTTCTCGTACTGGCCTACTTCGCCGAGATCGAAGCGGCGCCGGGACCGATCTGGGTGTATCGGCTGGTCGCGATCGGGGTGCTGGCGGCCGCGCTGTCCTGGCGCCTGCTGTTCGCCGGCGTCTATCTCGTGGTGGCCGCGGCCTTTCCGGGCACCGTCGCGTACCTCCTGCTCGACGGCACCTCGTGGATGAACGTCCTCGTCAGTTTCGCGCGGCAGATCGGATTGTGCATGCTGCTCCTGTGGTGTGTGGCCTATGCCCGCAGCGCGGGAGTGCGGGTGGACCGGGAAACTGTGCGGGCGAGCGAACAGGCCGCGGCGGTCGCCGGTACCGCGGCCCGGGAGCGTGAACGTGCTCGGTTCGCCGCGCTCATCCACGACGCGGTGCTGTCCACCCTGCTGGACGCCTCCCGGGAATGCAGCACCTCACCGGTCCTGCGCGAACAGGCCCAGCGCACCCTCGACCAACTCGACGAGACCCGGTTCGCCGAGTCGGATCCGGACACGCTGGATGCCGACTCCGCGATCGGATTCCTGCGTTCTGCGGTGTACGAGGTGAATCGCAGCGTCGAATTCACTGCCCGGCGGGGTGCCGACGGAGCCACCCTGCGCATTCCGGTCGAGGCGGCGGGGACGCTGGCGGCGGCACTGGCCGAGGCGACCCGAAACAGTCTGCGGCATGCGGCGGTGCCCGGCCGCGCTGTTCGGCGCACTGTCACCGTCACCGTCGGCGCGGGTGGATTGCAGGTGGTGGTCCGTGACGACGGCGCGGGTTTCGATCGCACGGCCGTACCGGCGGACCGGCTCGGTGTCTCGGTGAGCGTGCTGGGCCGGATGCGGCAGCTGCCCGGCGGTGCGGCATTCGTGGAATCGGTCCCGGGTAAGGGAACCACGGTGACGGTGGTGTGGGCCAGCGGCGGTGGCGACGATGTCTGAGCACAGCGATACCGAGTTGCGCGCACTGCTCGGGATGCGGGGTCCGGGCGGCTGGTTCTTCCTGACCGGGCTCGCCATGATCGTGACGCTGAATATGATCCCGACATTCGGCATCGTCCCGGCCGCGCAGGCGGTCCCCGCGTTCGCCGCGATGCTGGGAGCCGGTGCCATCGTGCTCCTGGTGGACGGTGATCCGCTACCGCGGCGGGCCACGCTCACGGTGCTACTGGCGGGTGTGGCGGGGGTGGTGCTGACCACCGTGAATCCCTATGCGGGCGCGGTCCGGGAACCGTGGGCGGCCTTCGCGTTCTCGTTCGTCCTGGCCGTAGTGGCCATACGCAGCAGAATCGGCGCGGCGTGGGTGGGCGCGGCGGCGGCGGTGATATCGCTGGTGGCCGCCGATATCTTCCTCGATGTCGCGTTCGGCTCGCTGTTCGTGCCGGTCGTCGCCCTGGCCACCCTGGCCGGTGCCTCGGTGTGCGCACTGATCCTGCGCCCGACGCAGCGCTCGCTGCGGCTGTTGCACGAGGACGCCGCGATGCGGGCGGCGGCCGAGGCGACGATGGCGGCGGAACATTCCGAGCGGATCCGTCAGCTCGCCCGGCTGGACCGGGTCGCGCGGCCCATGCTGGAACGGATCGCCCGGGGCGCCGATCTGTCCGCCGCCGAACGGGAGAAATGCCGGCTGCTGGAAGCCGAACTACGCGACGGCCTGCGGGCGCCGCAGCTGGTGACCGATGGCCTCAACAGCGCGGCACGCGGGGCCCGGTCCCGCGGGGTCGAGGTGCTGCTGCTCGATGACGGCGGTTTCGCCGAGGTCACCGCCGAGGTGCGGGATCGGGTCGTACAGTTCGCGGTCCGGGCCCTGGACGCCGCCGAGGGGGGCGCTGTCACGGTGCGGGTGTTACCCGCCGGCCGCCGCAATATCGCGACGGTGCTGGTCAGCGCCCCGGACGGAGATCGACGTACCGATATCGGAAGGTCCGGGGAGGTCCTGGTGTCCGAATGAGCTCCCGGCGCTTCGTTATCGCGGTCAGGACTGGTCGTCGCGTTTCGTCGCGTTGTAGCCGCCGCGCATCTGGTCGCGTAGCGCCCCGGAGACGACGCCGGACATCCAGGAGTTCAGCGATTGCCCGCTCTGTGCGGCGGCCTCCTCGGCGCGGGACTTCACCTGCTCGACCAGTCGCAGGGTCACCCGGCTGATATCACCGGTCATCTCCTCGAAACTGGGGTTGTCGCCGGCCGGGGCGCGCCGCACCTCGACGCTCGCCTCGGTGCCGTGCAGCGAGACCCGGACGGTGCGGTCACCCAATTCGGTGGTGACCGTATCGGCGAGCTCGGTGAGCGCCGAGAGCAGCGCCAGCCGGGCCGAATTCTCCACCGCTGTGGCCAGCGCCTCGGCTGTGGCCTGCGTTTTCTCGTCGCCCAGCGCGGCGGCGGCCACCAGGTCTTCGCGGATGCGGGCGGTATATCTGGTCAGATCCATGACACCAGTGTGACGCCATAACTGATGTCGTTCAAGGAAAAATATGACGACATGCTGGCGGTATCATGCCGTCGGGACGGCCGGGTGGCGGCCGAGAACACAGACGAGGGTGTCGAGGCATATCAGGTGACCGGGTAGCCTTTCTGACCATGACGAACGGTGAATCGACGCCCCCGGTGTTGAGCGCGTCCGGCACAGTAGGTGTCGCGATGGTGACCCCCTTCAGTGCCGAGGGCAAGCTCGACATAGACACCGGCGTCTCCCTGGCACATCGTCTGGTCGATCGGGGCGTCGACCTGCTCGCGATCTCCGGAACCACCGGCGAATCGCCGACAACCACCGAATCGGAGAAGGCGGATCTGCTGCGCGCGGTCGTCGACGCGGTCGGCAATCGGGCCACCGTGATCGCCGGCGCCGGCACCTACGACACCGCGCATTCGATCGAGTTGGCACACAACGCACAGCGCGCGGGCGCGCACGGCCTGCTGGTGGTGACGCCGTACTACTCGCGGCCCACCCAGGAGGGCCTGTACGCGCATTTCACCGCGGTCGCCGACGCCACCGACCTGCCGGTCACCCTCTACGACATTCCGCCGCGGTCGGTGGTCCCGATCGCCTCCGATACGATTCGCCGGCTCGCCGAACATCCACGGATCGTCGCGGTCAAAGACGCCAAGGGCGATCTGAACGCGGGTGCCGCGCTCATCGCCGAAACCGATCTGGCCTTCTACTCCGGCGACGATATGTTGAATCTGCCGTGGCTGGCCATGGGCGCGGTCGGCTTCATCAGTGTGATCGGGCATCTGGTCCCGGAACGCCTGCGCGAAATGGTGGACGCGTTCGGCGCCGGCGATGTGGCCCGGGCCCGCGATATCAACACCAGCCTGCTGTGGCTCAACGCCGCCATGGCCAGGCTCGGCGGTGTCGCGATGACGAAGGGCGGGCTCCGGTTGCTCGGTATCGACGCGGGTGAACCGCGGCTGCCGCAGATAATGCCCAGCCCGGAACAGCTCGAAGATCTGGCCGCGGACCTGCGTGCGGCCGGGGTGCTCGAATGAGCGAACCCACTGCCCGCCGTCCCCGCCGCACCGCGCGGCGCGATGCGGGCCCGGCCGCCCCCGCGCCGGAACCGCAGCCCGAGCCAACGCCCGCCGCTCCGGTCGCCGAACCCGCCGGATCCACTGTCGAAAGGGAAACCGAGACCGTGGCAACCGAACCCGAGTCCGTCACCGAAGCCGCCCCGGAGGCCCGCGGCCAGCGGTCGCGTCGTGGCGGTCGCGGCCGGCAATCGGGTCGCGGGCGCAACGAACCGGCCCGTTCCGCACCTCCGGTCACCCCCGAAGCCGCCGCGCAGGACCGGCTCTCGCTGCCCCCGAAACTGCCGAAGCAGGGCCTGCGGGTCTTCGCGCTCGGCGGAATCGGCGAGATCGGCCGCAATATGACCGTTTTCGAATACGGCGGCAAACTGCTGATCGTCGACTGTGGTGTGCTGTTCCCCGAGGACCAGCAGCCCGGTGTGGACCTGATCCTGCCCGATTTCCGGCCGATCGAGGACCGGATCGACGATGTCGTGGCGGTCGTACTGACGCACGGGCACGAGGACCATATCGGCGCCGTACCGTTCCTGTTGCGCTTGCGCCCCGATATCCCGGTGATCGGTTCGAAGTTCACCCTCGCGCTGGTCGCCGCGAAATGCCGGGAACACCGGTTGCATCCGAAGCTGCTCGAGGTCACCGAGGGGCAGCGTACCGAGCACGACGCGTTCGAATGCGAGTACTTCGCGGTCAACCACTCCATTCCCGACGCCCTCGCGGTGGCCATTCGCACCCCGGCCGGGACCGTCCTGCACACCGGCGACATCAAACTGGATCAGCTGCCGCTCGACGGCCGGCTCACCGATCTGGCCGGATTCTCCCGCCTCGGTGACGAAGGTGTCGATCTCTTCCTGGTCGATTCCACCAACGCGGAGGTTCCCGGTTTCGTCACGCCGGAGCGGGAGATCGGCGGGGTGCTGGATACGGTGATCGGCAAGGCGCGCAACCGGGTGATCGTGGCGTCCTTCGCCAGCCATGTGCACCGGATCCAGCAGGTGGTGGATGTAGCGCAGAAGTACGGGCGCCGGGTGTGTTTCGTCGGCCGGTCCATGGTGCGCAATATGCAGATCGCCCAGGACCTGGGTTATCTCACGGTGCCCGACGGGCTCGTGGTCGATCTCGATCAGGCCGCCACCCTGCCCGGTAACAAACTGGTCCTCATCTCCACCGGTTCCCAGGGCGAACCGCTCTCGGCGCTGTCCCGGATGGCCCGCGGCGAGCACCGGCAGATCCATATCCGGGCCGACGATCTGGTCGTCCTGGCCTCCTCGCTCATCCCGGGCAACGAGAACTCCGTGTTCACCGTCGTCAACGGCCTGGCCCGGCTGGGTGCCACGGTGATCACCCAGCAGAACGCGAAGGTGCACGTCTCCGGGCACGCCTCGGCCGGGGAACTGCTGTACCTGTACAACGCGGTCCGGCCGACCAATGCCATGCCGGTACACGGCGAATGGCGCCATCTGCGCGCCAATGCCGCACTCGCGGTCGCCACGGGAGTGCCCGAGGAACGCGTCGTGCTGGCCGAGGACGGTGTGGTGGTGGATCTGGTGGACGGGATCGCCTCGATCGTGGGCCGGGTGCCGGTCGGGCATGTGTACGTCGACGGATTGTCGGTCGGTGATGTCGGCGAATCCACGCTGTCGGATCGCCTGGTGCTCGGCGAGGGCGGTTTCATCGCTATCACGGTGGCCGTGGACGAGACCACGGGTAAGGCGGTGAGCCCGCCGGAGGTGAGCGGCCGCGGTTTCTCCGACGATCCCACCGCACTGGCCGAAGCGGCCGAACTGGTGGAGGCCGAACTGCTGCGGTTGGCCGGGGAGGGCGTTACCGATACACACCGCATCGCGCAGGCCGTGCGCCGGATCGTGGGCCGCTGGGTCGCCGATACCTACCGGCGTCGCCCGATGATCGTGCCGACCGTTCTCGGCGTCTGAGCCCGCAACAGAAGAAACCGCCGGAGGGCTGAGCCCTCCGGCGGTTT
Organism: Nocardia sp. NPDC003963; assembly: GCF_053605105.1. Taxonomy (NCBI): domain Bacteria; kingdom Bacillati; phylum Actinomycetota; class Actinomycetes; order Mycobacteriales; family Nocardiaceae; genus Nocardia; species Nocardia sp. NPDC003963. The sequence goes on along the minus strand of NZ_JBSGIP010000002.1, from coordinate 328,648 downwards.
CTCGTTCCCGGTGTACTACCCGCGGATCAGGAATCTTCCTGGCAGGCCGCAGAATCCAGCTGCGCGGATTTCACGATATTGCACGCGAACCCGTGCGCGATCTTCCACTGATCGCCCTCGGCCACGAAATCGACGGTCGCGTTCTCGACCGGGCTGCCACCGATGTTGACATCGGCGTCGGCGGTCACCTTGCCGTCGACGGGTTCGCCGACATTGGTGATCTTGACCGTGACTTCGTTCTTCTTGGCCGCCTCGACCAGTTTGTCGACCAGCTGCGGATCCTGTTCGGCGTCCTCGATCCAGACCAGCTTCTCTTCTTCGCTGACCGAACCGTCGAGCGCCCGGTTGATCTTGTCGTTGAGTTCCTCGGCCGTCGGCTTCGGCAGGTTGGGCGCGGGCGTGGTGGTCGGCGCCTTACCTTCCTCGCGGCCGTCCTGGGTTTTACCCGATTCGAATTCCGCGGCGGCCTCGGTGCTGGTGGCGGCGGCGTCGGTCGAGGTGTCCTCGGTGGACGAGCACGCGGTGAAGGTGAGGGCGGCGGCGGCCATCGCTACAGCGGCCGCGACCCGGATCGGTCGAATTTTCACAGTTCTGATTCCCCTACGAAGTTGTCGGCGAGTTCGGCGCCGGCCGGAAATGATGGACGGTACGAACTCACAGGCCGTAGCCGGAAGTGCAGTTCCAGTGCTCGATGCTGGCATTGCCCGGGTTGTTGGCCAGCGCCTCCGAGCGTGCCGCGGCCCGGGTGGAGCCGGATCCGTAGCTCAGCCAGTTGTCCGAAACCGCCAGCGCGCCACAACCGTTGCGCCAGGAGATCTTGGCGACACAGTCGGCGGCGCCGCAGCTGCTCTCGGCGGCCTGCTCGGCTTCGGCGTAGCTGTCGTAGTCGTAGGACCAGCCGTAGTTACCGGTGGACAGCGATACCGCGATGGCGCCGTAGTAGCTGCTGTATTGAGCGTGCGCCGGCGTCACCGAAGCGACGAACATAGAACCGATGGTCGCCACCAGAACGGCGGCAACGGTGAGAAACTTCTTCAAAGGTGTTCCCATCTGTGCGTTTCGATCCACGACCCTTATGGACCGAATGACAAAGTACAGAGCATCTCTGCCGCGGAGCAACCGGATCGGTAACGCATTCCCTCCCCGATGGCTGGGTCTCGGCTAGATTCATCGTGTGAACATGGCTCAGCGTGAACGCCGTGCATTGGTCGAAACGATGAAGGGCACCGGCCCGGACGCGCCTACCCTATGCGGTGCGTGGACCGTGCGCGACCTCGCGGCTCACCTGGTCGTGCGGGAGCGACGTCCCGATGCCGCGCCGGGGATCATGTTGCGCCCCTTCGCCGGCTATCTGCAGAAGGTGCAGGACAAGGCGGCCGGCCGCGATTTCGACGAGTTGCTGGAGCAGGTACGTACGGGCCCGCCCTGGTGGTCGCCGCTGCGCCCGGTGGATGCGATCGCCAATCTGAGCGAAATGTTCGTCCACCACGAGGATGTCCGGCGCGCGAGCCCGGGCTGGGAACCGCGGGAACTGCCCACCGAGGACCAGCGGCGGCTCTGGTCGGCCCTGCGCAAGATGGGGAAGCTGGCGTATCGGAAATCGCCGGTACCGGTGGAGATCTCGACCCCCGGCGGGGAGCCGGTGCGGATCGTGGACGGGCCCGGTCCCGCGGTGACCCTGATCGGGGAGCCGGCGGAACTGCTGCTGCACGCCTTCGGGCGTGATCAGGTCCGGATCGAATCGTCCGGTGAGCCGGGCGCGGTCCGGCAGGTACTCGAACTCGACCGTTCCATCTGAACACTCCGCAGTGGAAGGATCGGGGTGCGGTAGCGCGGCACACCACCGGCCCGCGTGCTGGGGGAGCCTCCGGATATCGACCGCGGTCGGGGCGCGAATCGCCCAGGCCGATCACCCCGCGGCGACCGGCGCGCCCACAGCCGCGGACCGGCATTTCACACCGTCGCGGCGGCGGTAACCAGTGTTGCGGATGGTCCGGATGGGGTTGTTGCGGCTAGCCTGAGGCCATGGCAGGTAAGTCCCGCGGCACGACCACACCTGGTACGCGGGCGGGATCGGCTCGGGGGCGGACCACCGCGGCGCGTTCTCGTTCGGGCAATTCACGTGGTGCGGCCGGCGCGGCCGCGGCCCAGGGTCCGGCTCGTAGAACCACACGTAAGGCGGCGGCGCGCCCGGCCGCCGGCGCCCGTCCGCGCCGCGCGGCGACCCGGCGGCCCGCCGCGGCCCGGCGTTCCGAGACGGCTCCGCTGGCGGTGTTCAGCCGGATGGTGAGTGGCGGCTGGACCATGGCCGCCCGCGGGCTGGGCGCCACCACCCGGGCCATCAGCCGGGCGGGGGAGATCGAACACGGCCATCGGCGCGATGGGGCCGCGCTCGGATTGATCGCGCTCAGCGCCGTGATCGCGGCGGCGGTCTGGCTGTCCGCGGGCGGGCCGATCGGACGTGCGGTGGACACGGTCATCCGCGCGGTCACCGGTTCGGCTTCGGCGCTGCTGCCGTTCGTCGCCTCCGGTATCGCGGTGGTACTCATGCGTACCGAGCCCCGTCCGGATATCCGGCCCCGGCTGGTGCTGGGTGGTCTGCTGATCGGGTTGCCGCTGCTCGGGTTGTGGCATATCGCCGACGGCGGACCCACCGACGCGGCCGGACGTGCCGACGCGGCCGGGTTCGTGGGCCTCGTCATCGGTGGTCCGGTGACCGATGGTCTGACTGCCTGGCTCTCGGTGCCGATACTGCTGCTGGCCATGGTGTTCGGTGTGTTGCTGATGACCGGGACGACGGTGCGGGAGGCGCCGCAGCGGTTGCGCGAGTTCTTCGGCGCGCCCGGCTACGAGGGTGAGGCGGACTACCGGGACGGCTACGATCCGGTCGACGAGTACGAGGCCGAAGGGGGCGCTCCCACCCGGTCCCGCCGCCGTAGCCGTACTTCTTCGGAGAACTACCCGGCCGACGAATTCGTCGGGCCGGCGGCCGGTGGTGCGGGTGAACCGCCACTGCAGGACGCCAAACCGATCACCGCCGCCCCGGACGGCGAACAACCGGGGAAGCGCAAGAAGCGCAAACCCGCCGCACCCGCGGTGGTCGATCAGACCCCGCCGCAGCTGCCGGACCCGGAGTTCGTCGCCGATCGGGTCATCGAGGGCGACTACACCCTGCCGCCGATCAACCTGCTCGTCGAGGGCGAGCCGCCGCGGAAACGGAGCGCCGCCAACGAATCGATGATCGAGGCGATCACCGAGGTGCTGGTGCAGTTCAAGATCGACGCTGCGGTCACCGGTTTCGTGCGGGGGCCGACCGTCACCCGGTACGAGGTGGAGCTCGGGCCGGGCGTGAAAGTCGAGAAGATCACCGCGCTGACCCGCAATATCGCCTACGCCGTGGCTACCGAGAACGTTCGCCTGCTCGCGCCGATCCCCGGGAAGTCCGCGGTCGGTATCGAGGTGCCCAATGCCGACCGGGAACTGGTCCGGCTCGCCGATGTGCTCACCGCGCCGTCCACCCGCAACGACCACCATCCGCTGGTCATCGGCCTCGGCAAGAATATCGAGGGCGAATTCGTCTCGGCCAATCTTGCCAAGATGCCGCATCTGCTGGTCGCGGGTTCCACGGGTTCCGGTAAATCGAGTTTCGTGAACTCGATGCTGGTCTCGCTGTTGCAGCGGGCCACCCCGGACGAGGTCCGGATGATTCTGATCGACCCGAAGATGGTGGAACTGACCCCCTACGAGGGGATCCCGCATCTGATCACCCCTATCATCACCCAGCCGAAGAAGGCCGCCGCGGCGCTGGCCTGGTTGGTGGAGGAGATGGAGCAGCGGTATCAGGACATGCAGGCCAGCAAGGTCCGTCATATCGACGATTTCAACCGCAAGGTGAAATCCGGCGCCATCACCACGCCGCTGGGCAGCGAACGCGTGTACCGGCCCTACCCCTACATCCTGGCCATTGTCGACGAACTCGCCGATTTGATGATGACCGCGCCGCGCGATGTCGAGGACGCCATCGTCCGGATCACGCAGAAGGCGCGGGCCGCGGGTATCCATCTGGTGCTGGCCACCCAGCGGCCGTCGGTGGATGTGGTGACCGGTCTGATCAAGACCAATGTGCCGTCCCGGCTGGCGTTCGCGACCTCCTCGCTCACCGATTCGCGTGTCATCCTCGACCAGCCCGGTGCCGAGAAGCTCATCGGTATGGGCGACGGTCTGTTCCTGCCGATGGGCGCCGGTAAACCGACCCGGTTGCAGGGCGCCTTCATCAGCGACGAGGAGATCCACGGGGTCGTCGAGTTCACCAAGAACCAGGCCGAACCCGAGTACACCGAGGGCGTCACCGCGGCCAAGGCCGGCGAGAAGAAAGATGTCGATCCGGATATCGGCGACGATCTCGATGTCTTCCTGCAGGCGGTGGAACTGGTGGTCACTTCCCAGTTCGGATCCACATCGATGTTGCAACGCAAGCTGCGGGTCGGGTTCGCCAAGGCGGGCCGGCTGATGGATCTGATGGAGACCAGGGGTGTGGTCGGGCCGAGTGAAGGTTCCAAGGCACGCGATGTGCTGATCAAACCCGACGAGCTGGACGGGCTGCTCTGGTCGATCCGCGGTGGGGGCGATGACGAGGCGCCGGAGCCGGACGATGAATGACCGGCGCGCTGCGGGTCGGTACGGTCGGGATATGCGACGATAGCGGGCAACCGCCCCGCAAGTCGGGTGAATCGGGCATATCGGGCATGATTGATGCCATGACTCGTACCGCTGAACGGATCGCCGTATGCAGGTAACCGCTCTCGTCTGGGGAATCACCATCGTGGTGATCCTCGGGTTGTTCGTCTTCGACTTCTTCGCCCATGTGCGTACCCCGCACGAACCGACCTTCCGCGAATCCGGCTTCTGGTCCGCGGTGTACATCGGCCTGGCCCTGGCCTTCGGCGGGGTGATCGCCTGGAAATGGGGCGGTACCTTCGCCGGTGAGTACTACGCCGGCTTCGTCACCGAGAAAGCGCTCTCGGTGGACAACCTGTTCATCTTCCTGATCATCATGTCCACCTTCGCGGTGCCCCGGATCTACCAGCAGAAGGTGCTGCTCATCGGCATCGTGGTGGCCCTGGTCATGCGCGGTATCTTCATCGCGGTGGGCGCCGCCGCCATCAGCGCCTTCAGCTGGGTCTTCTACCTGTTCGGATTCTTCCTGGTCTACACCGCGGTCAAGCTCCTGAAGGAGAGCGGGCACGAGGTCGAAGAGGAACAGCGACGCGACAGCCGGATCGTCGCGCTCATCAAGCGCTTCGTGCCGACCACCGAGACCTACGACGGCGACAAGCTGGTCACCCGGATCGACGGCCGGCGCGCGCTCACGCCGATGCTGCTGGCACTGGTGGCCATCGGATTCGCGGATCTACTGTTCGCGCTCGACTCGATCCCGGCCATCTACGGCCTCACCGAGGAGCCCTACATCGTGTTCACCGCGAACGCGTTCGCGCTGATGGGGCTACGCCAGCTCTTCTTCCTGATCGGCGGCCTGCTGGACCGATTGGTCTACCTGTCCTACGGTCTCGCGGCCATCCTGGCCTTCATCGGCGTCAAGCTGGTGCTGCACGCGCTGCACGAGAACAATCTGCCGTTCATCAACGGCGGCGAACATGTGAGCGTTCCGGAGATCTCCACGGCGGTATCGCTCTCGGTGATCCTCGGCATCCTGGTCGTCGCGACTGTCGCCAGCCTGCTGCGCACCCGCGGACAGGCCCGGCCGAAATCGGCCGCCGGCCCCGGCGAGTAGTGCTGTTGCCGTCCCGTCCGGGCCGGTACCCGGACGGGACGGCGCGGTTCACTCGGCCAATATTCCGAGAACGGGCTGCCATTCGACCGCTCGCACCGCGTCGATCAGCTTCTCCTGAGCGAACGGGTCCTGCGCCAGCAGTTCGTCCAATGCGGCGGCATCGGCCGCGCGGAACAGCAGCAGCGCACCCGACCCGTCCGGGTAGGGGCCACTGCTGAGCAGTGCGCCCTCCGTGAGCCGGTCGGTCAGCCAGGCGCGATGACGCGGTCGATGGGTGTCCCGAGCGGGCACAGTGGCTTCGGAATAGGTGTAGTGAACAGCGAAGATGGGCACCCGGTCGACTCTAATGCGCGCCCGTCCGGGGGAATCGTCCCGACCGGGATGGTGATCAGCGGCGGCCCGGTGACCTCACAGCGTGAGCAGCATCCGGGTATTGCCGAGCGTGTTCGGTTTCACAAAGCTCAGATCCAGGAACTCCGCCACACCGGTGTCGTAGGACCGGCACATCTCCGCGTACACCTCCGCGGTCACCGGCGTGCCCTCGATCTCCGTGAAGCCGTGCCGGGCGAAGAAATCGACCTCGAAGGTCAGCACGAACAGGCGGTGCAGTTCCAGCTCCCGGGCCACATCGACCAGCTGTTCCACAATGAGTTTCCCCACACCGTGACCCTTGACCTCCGGGTGTACCGCCACCGTGCGTACCTCACCGAGATCGGCCCACAGCACGTGCAGCGCTCCGCAGCCCACCACCCGGTCGCCGAGTTCGGCCACCCAGAACTCCTGGACGGATTCGTACAGGTTGACGAGGTTCTTCTCCAGCAGAATGCGACCTGCGTACACATCGACGAGCGATTTGATCGCCGGGACATCGGAGGTGCGGGCGCGACGCACCCGCACGGTGGCGGTCTGCGTACCGGGCGCGTCGCTGGTCGAACCACTCAGTGGTCCCCGTGAGGTCATGGGGTGCACAGTAGTCGGCCGGGCTACCGATAGTCTGAGTGTGTGCCGCAGACTCCGCCCTCCCGTTCGACCCTGCGCGTCTGTCGTGGCGCGGTGGCGCAGAGGCGGCCATGAGCGTGCACCCCGAGGAGATGGACCGGCGTCTCACTGTGCCCGGGCCACCGCGCGGCAACCTCGTGCCCGCGCCCGCCGAATCGGCGGTCCCGCTGCTGAACATCGCCAATATCCTCACGATGATCCGGATCGCGCTGGTACCGCTGTTCGTACTGGCCCTGTTCGCCGGCGACGGACACCAGACCGGCTGGCGGATCACCGCGACCGTACTGTTCGCACTCGCCGCCGTCACCGACCGATTCGACGGTCAGCTGGCCCGCAAATACGGTCTGGTCACGGATTTCGGAAAACTCGCCGATCCCATCGCGGACAAGGCGCTCATCGGCGCTGCGCTCATCGGCCTCTCACTGCTGGGGGATCTGCCGTGGTGGATGACCGTCGTCATCTGCGCACGCGAGATCGGAGTCACTCTGCTGCGTCTGGTGGTGGTGCGCCGGGGAGTCATCCCGGCCGGTCGCGGCGGCAAACTCAAAACGCTCGTCCAGTCGGTGGCCGTCGGTGTGCTGCTGCTCCCGCTGTCGGGAGGCTTCGCGACCGCGGGAATGACGCTGATGTGGATCGCGTTGGTGCTGACAGTGGTAACGGGACTGGACTACGTCGGCCAGGCCGCCAGACTCTGGCTGGCCGGACCCCACCGCACCCGCGGATGACAGCCGAGCACCTCGGCCCACTGACCGCCGGCGGCGTCGCCGGCGAACTGGTCGCCGTGCTGGGGGCCTGCGGACAGACCGTCGCCACCGCCGAATCGCTCACCGCGGGCCTCGTATCGGCCACGATCGCCGGGGTGCCCGGCGCCAGCGTGGTGCTGCGTGGTGGGCTGGTGGTGTACGCGACGGATCTCAAACACAGTCTCGCCGGGGTCGACGAGCAGGTGCTGGCAGGCGAGGGGCCGGTGGCCGCGAGTACCGCCGAACAGCTCGCGGTCGGTGCGCGAATCCGCTGCGGAGCCGACTGGGGAATCGCCCTGACCGGGGTCGCCGGCCCCGACCCACAGGACGGGATCGAGGTCGGCACCGTCTTCCTCGGGCTCGCCGGGCCCGGCCATACCGAAGTGATGCGGTTGAAACTATCCGGCGACCGGTGGAACATCAGGGTCACAGCGACACAGGCGGCGATACAGGAACTGCTGCGGTGTGTGCGGGGCGGCTCACCCACCCGGTGAGCAGTTCCGCAACCGGCCCGGGAACCCATCGGGCCGGTTCCGACGTTGTGCCAGGAGAGAACCGCGTGCGTGCCGTGGGCTGCGGCATATGAGGGCGAAGAGCCTACCGGGAGAAGGAGAACTCGATGACGCTGCTGCGAGAAGCGATCGGGGACAGTCTGCGGCGTGCGCGCCTCGCCCAGAGCCGGACCCTACGCGAAGTATCGACCTCGGCGCGGGTGAGCCTGGGCTACCTCTCCGAAGTCGAGCGTGGTCGTAAGGAGGCCTCGAGCGAACTGCTGGCCGCCATCTGCGAGGCGCTCGATGTCCCGCTGTCACGGGTGCTCTGGGATGTGAGTACCACGATCGCCGGTGAGGACCTGCCCGTGACCACCGCCCCGGCCGGGGATCCGGCCGAGGCCGCCGCTGTTCCGGAGCCCGCCGAGCCGGCCACCTCGACGGCGGCAGTCGCGACCGCATCGGCCGCGTCCGGTACCCGGACCCAGGTGGACGGCGATACCAGGATTGTCATCCCCGCACCCGTCAACGGACCGTTGGTCCTGGTCGAAGCCGCCTGACCGGTTATAGCGGCGGTATACCCGATCGTGACAATGCGCGCGGTGCACGGGAGCGGATAGATTCGTAGGTATGCGCCGGCGCGGGCCGCTCTCGGTGAGACGCGGCGTCGTTCGGTGGCCGGTACCCGGCACCGCATGGTGGAGGATAGGCATGTATCGAGTGCGTGACGGTCGCGCACTCCGAGTCGCCCAGGCGGCACAGCAGATGGAGGCGGGATCAACCGATGGCTAATCCGTTCACGAAGGCCTGGAAATATCTGATGGCCCTCTTCGATTCCAAGATCGAGGAGCACGCGGATCCGAAGGTCCAGATTCAGCAGGCTATCGAAGAGGCTCAGCGTCAGCACCAGGCCCTGTCCCAGCAGGCCGCCTCGGTGATCGGCAACCAGCGCCAGCTGGAGATGAAACTGAACCGGCAGCTCGACGAGGTCGAGAAGCTCAACGCCAATGCCCGCCAGGCCGTCGTCCTCGCCGACCAGGCCAATGCCGCGGGTGATGCCGAGAAAGCGATCCAGTACACCAATGCCGCCGAGGCGTTCGCCGCGCAGCTGGTCACCGCCGAACAGTCTGTCGAGGATCTGAAGGTGCTGCACGACCAGTCGCTGCAGGCCGCCGCGCAGGCGAAGAAGGCGGTGGAACAGAACGCGATGCTGCTGCAGCAGAAGGTCGCCGAGCGCACCAAACTGCTCAGCCAGCTCGAACAGGCCAAGATGCAGGAGCAGGTCAGCGCCTCCCTGCAGCAGATGGACAGTACCCTGTCCGCGCCCGGTAGTGTGCCCAGCCTGGACGCGGTACGGGAGAAGATCGAACGCCGCTACGCCACCGCGCTCGGGTCGGCCGAACTCGCCCAGAACACCGTCCAGGGGCGGATGCTCGAAGTACAGCAGGCCAGCGTCCAGATGGCCGGGCACAGCAGGCTCGAGCAGATCCGCGCCTCCATGCGTGGCGATTCGCTGCCCGCCGGCAATACCAATTCGGCGATCGACGCCGGTAAGTCCGCGACCGAACCCGCACAGCCACAACCACAGATGGACAAAGGCCAGACCGCGCAGCAGTAGCGGCTCCACCGAGTTCGGCGAGGACAGCGATGAAGTCTGACAGGCCCCGATTCCCGACCGGGTCCCGGGAATTCGCCCGTGCCTGGCCCGAATGGCAGCCGCAGGCAGCCTACGTCGCCGATACTCTGCGTGATGCCGGAGAGAACGCGCTCGTCGCCGTCCGCCGCTGGGCCGATCCACGTGAACGCGAACTCCGGCGCCGCCGCCGGGCCCGGCGGCGCAGTATCGGTCTCGGCACGGCCTCCGGTCTCACCACCGCCGGAGCGGTCGGGCTGGTGATCCTGTCCGCTCCCGCCTGGGCCGTCGTGGTGCTCGGCGGTGGCGCGGTCGCCCTGGTCACCGGGGCCGCCGTTAGCACTCGCCGCTATCTGCGGTTGCGGCGGGCCCCGCTCCCGCCGGCCGGGTACGTCCCGCGCAAACTCCCCGCCGCCCGATCCGCGGCGCGCCCCGCTATCGCGCGGCTGGCCCGTGCCGAACGAGCGTTGCACGAGGTCGCCGGTCAGATCGCGCGTTCGCGGCGGCTGCCCGCCGACGAGCTGGAAGATCTGGTGGCCACTGCCGGCTCCGGTGCCGCGGCACTCACCGCACTCGCCGCCGATATCGCCACGATGGAGGGAGCGGTCCGCACCCTCAGCGGGGGCGCGGCCGAGATCACCGATGCGGCCGACGTCCACCGACTCCGCGAAACCCTCCAGTCGATCGTCGTCCGGCTCGACGGCGGTGTCGTCGAATACGAGCAGGTGGTCGCGGCGGCCACCCGGGTTCTGGCGGTCGACGAAACAGGTGCGCTCCGCTACGAATTCGACGGTATCGTCGCCGATCTGCGACATGCTGCCGACCGGATGGACGGCTGGGCCCAGGCGCTCACCGAACTCGCCGACCGCGCCCCCGGTCACCTGCCGCCGGCGACTGCCGGACAGGTCCCGTGGCAGTCGCCGGCGGAGGCGGAGTCGCCCGGGTATCGATTGCGTCGCTAACCCCTCAGGGACAACCCTGATCTTCCCCGGATATCGCCCTTCACCTCGTGATTTCCCGTCTGGGCGGTGCCATGCTGGAAGCAGGAGACAACCGCTGGGAGGCACAAAATGCTGTGGAAGATCATCGGCGTGGTCGCCGTCGTCTGGATCGCGCTGGCGGTGATCGGCGCATTGATCAAAGGACTGTTCCCGATCCTGGTGATCAGCGCGGTGGTGTTCGGGCTGTATCTGCTCTACAAGGCGATCGCCGGCTCGGACGACAACTCGGTCACCAAGGTCTGACCACCCCACGCCCGGATTCGTGCCGGATGGCCCTCCTCCTGGAGAGTCATCCGGTTTTCCGTGTCATCGGATGCGGGGCGATGTTTGAATAGCGCCATGCAGCACCTTCCGGAGGACTGGCAGCGCGCGGTGGTGATCGTCGCGCACCCCGACGATATCGAGTACGGGGTCGCCGCCGCGGTGGCCCGCTGGACCGGTCAGGGCAAGGACGTCAGGTATGTGCTGGTGACTTCCGGAGAGGCGGGAATCGCCGGTCTCCCGCCGGCCGAGGCCGGACCGTTGCGGGAGGCGGAGGAACGTGCCTCGGCCGCTGTCGTCGGGGTCGGCGAGGTGGAGTTCCTCGGCCATCCCGACGGCCGGATCGAAGCGAACCCCGCACTGCGCCGCGATCTGGCCGCGGCCATCCGCCGTCACCGCCCGGAGCTGGTGGTGCTCGGCCATTTCGGGCCGACCTGGGCACCCGGGATCGTCAACAGCGCCGATCACCGGGCTGTCGGCCGGGCGGCCCTCGACGCGGTCTCCGATGCCGGCAACGAATGGATATTCCCCGAGATCACCGATGCGCCACCGTGGACTGCTCGCTGGGCGGCGGTGGCCGTCCCGGGCGGCGCCACCCATGCGGTGGATGTCACCGTCACCGTATCCGCGGCCGAGGCGTCACTGGCCGAACACCGCCGCTATCTGGAGGTGCTGAGCCCGGAGCCGGTGGCCGAACAGGTGCGTGCGGTGGTCACCATGACGACGGCACCGCTGGCGGGGTTCGACGCCGAACGTGCCGTGGGCTTCGAACTGTTCACCTTCGCCGGGTGAGGCCGGTTCGCGGCGTCGCGGTTCGGAATCGCGGGGCCTCGAGTGGGTGCCCACCGGCTCGCCGATAGCATGGCCCGATGCGAGTGGCTGTTGTCGCCGGTCCCGATCCGGGTCATGCGTTTCCCGCTATCGCGTTGTGCCTGCGGTTCCGGGACGCGGGTGACGATCCCGTTCTCTTCACCGGCCCCCGCTGGTTCGAGGCCGCGCGGGCGGCCGGTATCGGGGTGCGGCGGCTGAAAGGGCTGGCGCCCAGGCCGACCGACGACGACGGTGACGCCGGGGCGCGGATCCATCAACGGGCCGCCTACATTTCGACCGAGATCCTGCCCGAGCTGAGTGCGATGCTGCCGGAACTGGTGGTGTCGGATGTGCTCACCGCGGGCGGCGGTCTGGCCGCCGAGCGACTGCGGGTGCCGTGGGTCGAGCTCTCGCCGCATCCGCTCTATCTGCCGTCGAAAGGGCTGCCGCCCATCGGGAGCGGGCTCGCGCCGGGCGCCGGCGTGCGCGGGCGTGCCCGTGATTCGGTACTCCGGATGTTCACCGCGCGTGCGGTGCGCAGCGGTCTGCGGCAACGAGAGGCCGCCCGGGCCGGGGTGGGTCTGCCGGCGACCGATCCGGGACCGGCCGCGCGATTGGTCGCGACGCTGCCGGCGCTGGAGGTCCCGCGTCCGGACTGGCCGGCGGAGGCCGAACTGGTCGGGCCGCTGCTGTGGGAACCCACCGAGCGGCGGCTGGACCTGCCGCCGGGAGACGGCCCCCTCGTGGTCGTGGCACCGTCCACCGCGCACACCGGGGTCGCGGGAATGGCGGAGACCGTGCTCGAGGCCCTGGACGGGGCCGGAGTCCGGGTGGCGATCTCCATGCTCGACGAACCGCCGCGGTCGCTACCGCCGTGGGCGAGTGCCGGCCTGGGGCGGCAGGACGAACTGCTGACCCGTGCCGCTGTCGTGGTCGGTGGTGGCGGGCACGGCCTGCTGGCGAAGGCGCTGTCGGCGGGAGTGCCCGTGGTGACCGTGCCGGGTGGCGGTGATCAGTGGGAGCTCGCCAATCGTGCCCAGCGCCAGGGTTCCTCGCTGCTGGTCCGGCCGCTCACTCCGGCGGCGGTGCGCGAGGCGGTGTCGCGTGTGCTGGCCGAACCGGGTTTCACCGTGGCGGCGCGCACCGCGGCCGCCGGGGCCACCGAGGTCGCCGACCCGGTGCGGATCTGTCATCGGGTGCTCGATTCGGTACGCACACCCTGAGCGCGTCTCGGCGATGCGTCGATCGGGTCCGCAGCGGATCGCGCCGACCGCGCCGCGGCCGCGGCTCCGGGGCGAGTAACTTGTGCACGGTGCGGTTGACGGAATTCCAGGAACTCATGCACACCGAATTCGGCGAGGCTCGTGGCGACACGCTGCTCAGCGATCACACCATCCTCGCGCTCGGCGGCCGGACCGGAGCCGCCGCCATCGAAGCAGGTGTCGACCCTCGCGAGGTGTGGCGTGCGTTGTGTGCCGAGTTCGACGTCCCGCGTTCGCGGTGGTGAGTCCGCTCGCCGGCCGGGCGGATCACACCCGGCGGGCGTGGTGCCGCGCCGCTTTGGCCCGGTTGCCGCAGGTGGCCATCGAATGCCAGCGGCGAGTCCCGTTCTTGGACGTGTCGTAGAAGAACAGAACACAGTCCGGGTGGGCGCAGCGGCGGATGCGGTCGGGGGCGTCGGCCAGCAGCGTCAGCAGATTGTCGGCGGCCAGCCAACCGGGTAGCCATGCCGGATCGGTGACCTCGGGTGTCGCCGCCGGGCCGGTTCGGGTGAGGTGGCGCCGGATCCGGCCGTGCTCGAGTACCTCGTTGAGCGCATCGCGGGTGCCGTGCACAACGGTGTCGTACACCGCGGTCCGGGCGGTGAGCACGGCCTCCAGCGTGCGTTCGTCCGCGACGGTCGCACCGGGCAGTTCCGCCGAGGCCAGCCAGATCCGCAGTCCCGCCACATCGGTGAGCAGGTCACGTGGGCCATGCTCCATCCACCGCGTGTTCAGCAGGTCCAGGGCCGGCGGTTCACCGAGGTGGGGGCGTGGATCGAGCATGCCTGAGGGTAACGGTCTCCTTGTTCGGGTCGGGGTGTCCGAGTCCAGTGTAACCGCCTAAAAAGATTTCACCGGTTGACGACGACTGTTCGATCACGCTAGTTTCTAACTGTTCAAAAGAGTTGAACAGTTAGAAACTGGAGGATGGAACATGACCACCGCTGTCGCACCACAGCTCACCACCGGGCATATCGGCTTGAACATCGCGGAACTGGACCGCTCGGTGCGTTTCTACCGCGACATCCTGGGCTTCGAGGTGCTCGCCACCGGCGCCGACGCCGATCGGCGCTGGGCCTTCCTGGGTTCGGCCGGAGAGCTCGTACTCACGCTGTGGCAGCAGAGCGCGGGAGAATTCGCGGTGGACCGGCCCGGTCTCCATCACCTCTCGTTCGGAGTCTCCTCCCTCGATCAGGTGCGACAGGTGGAGGCCGCGCTGACCGAACGCGCGGTCACCTTCTTCTACGACGGTGTGGTCGCGCACAGCGAGGGGGCGGGTTCCGGCGGTATCTTCTTCGCCGATCCGGACGGTATCCGGCTCGAGGTCTTCGCGCCGTCGGGAGCCGAATCCGCGCCGGCGCCGAGCGGCGCGGCGCCTACCTGTGGTTTCTTCTGAGCGGGACGATCGCGTGACGAGTGTCTTCCATCCGGGCGAGCTGGCGATCCAGCGCCGCGCCGGGCAGGCGGGTATCGCCGAGAAGGTGGGGCGGACGATCCGCACCACGATTCCCGACGCCGCGGCTCGCTTCCTGGCCGAGCAGCCGATGGTCGTGATCGCCGCGACGGATGAAGCGGGGCGGCCGTGGGTCACTCAATTGACCGGTACGCCGGGCCTCGTGCGGACCCTCGACGAACGAACCCTCGAGATCGCGGCGGTACCGGAAGCGGGAGATCCGCTGTATCCGCCCGCCGGGTCGTGGCGTCTCGGGCTCATCGCCATCGAACCGGAGCGCCGACGGCGGATGCGGGCCAACGGTACCGTCCGGCGCATCGGTGACCGGTTGCGGATGACCGTGGAGCAGGTCTACTCGAACTGCCCGAAATATATCTCGCGGCGCTACATCACCTCGGGTGATGTACGGACACCGCCGTGCGGTGAGGTTCGCCGGGGCGCCGAACTGAACGCCCGGCAGCAGGCCGCGATAGCCGCGGCCGATGCCGTTTTCGTGGGCAGTACGGATGCGGCGGGGCGGGCCGACGCGTCCCACCGCGGTGGCAATCCCGGGTTCCTGCAGGTGCGCTCGCCGACCCGGCTGTACTGGCCGGAGTATCGCGGCAACTCGATGTTCATGACTCTCGGCAACCTCGCGGTGCAGCCCCGCTGTGGTGTGCTGATCCCGGACTGGGCCACCGGCGGTCTGCTCCAGCTCACCGGTACGGCCGAAGTGTCCTGGGCGGACGGTCCGGCAGCCGCAGGCCCCGCCGGTGTCGAATTCACTGTGCACGCGGTGGCCGAACGTACCGCGGGACCGCTGCGCTGGAGCCCACCCGAACTGTCACCTGTCAATCCGTGAAAGGAGTTGCTCGGATGCGACCACCCCTGCCCCCGTTCGATGCCGTGAGCGCCGCGGCCAAAGTGCGTGTGGCCGAGAATGCCTGGAACACGCGGGATCCGGAGGTGGTGGCCGCCGCCTACACCCTCGACACGGTCTGGCGTAACCGCGACGAGTACTTCACCGGCCGCCCGGCCGTGGTGGACTTCCTGACGCGAAAATGGGCGAAAGAGAACGGTTACGCCCTGCGTAAGGAATTGTGGGCCTGGTCGGGCGATCGGATCGCCGTACGCTTCCAATACGAATGGCACGACGAGACGGGGCAGTGGTGGCGCAGCTACGGCAACGAACAGTGGGAGTTCGCGCCGGACGGTCTCATGGCGCGTCGGGAGGCGAGTATCAACGATGTGCCCATCGTCGCGGCGCAGCGGCGTATCCACGGGCCTCGGCCGGAAGGGGATACGACCGAACTCCCGCAGTGGTGAACCGGCTCGGCGCACTTCCACGACTCGCGTAACCGTTGCTTGACTCGAACATCTGTTCGTCTAGGCTGATGCCGGAACTTGTCGGTGCCGCCCTCTACTGTGGGCGCCAACCACACCACCTACCTACCACCCGGTGAAAAGGGGAGTCACGATGGCGCCACAGGCCTACGACCGCGACAAAGCGCTCGAACTCGCACTCGCGCAGGTCGAGAAGAGTTTCGGTAAAGGGGCGGTGATGCGCCTCGGCGAGGAGGCCCGGCAGCCGGTATCGGTGATCCCGACCGGTTCCATCGCGCTCGATGTGGCACTGGGTATCGGTGGTCTGCCGCGCGGCCGGGTCGTGGAGGTCTACGGACCGGAATCCTCCGGTAAGACCACCGTGGCGCTGCACGCCGTCGCCAACGCGCAGGCCGCCGGGGGCGTCGCCGCCTTCATCGACGCCGAACACGCGCTCGACCCCGATTACGCCGCCAAACTCGGCGTCGATACCGACGCGCTGCTGGTCTCGCAGCCGGACACCGGTGAACAGGCACTGGAGATCGCCGATATGCTGGTCCGCTCCGGCGCCATCGATATCATCGTCATCGACTCGGTAGCCGCCCTGGTGCCGCGCGCCGAGATCGAAGGCGAAATGGGTGACAGTCACGTCGGCCTGCAGGCCCGCCTGATGAGCCAGGCCCTGCGCAAGATGACCAGTGCCCTGAACAACTCCGGTACCACCGCCATCTTCATCAACCAGCTGCGCGAGAAGATCGGCGTCATGTTCGGCTCTCCCGAAACGACCACGGGTGGTAAGGCGCTCAAGTTCTACGCGTCCGTGCGGCTCGATGTGCGCCGTATCGAAACGCTGAAGGACGGTAGCGACGCGGTGGGCAACCGGACCCGGGTCAAGGTCGTGAAGAACAAAGTTTCGCCGCCGTTCAAACAGGCCGAATTCGATATTCTGTACGGTCACGGAATCTCCAAGGAGGGTTCGCTGATCGATATGGGTGTGGAGCACGGTTTCATCCGTAAATCCGGCTCCTGGTACACCTACGAAGGTGATCAGCTCGGGCAGGGCAAGGAGAACGCCCGGAAATTCCTCCTGGAGAACACCGATATCCGGGACGAGGTCGAGAAGAAGATCAAGGAAAAGCTGGGTATCGGCGCGGATGTGACCGCGACGGAAGAGACCCCGGCCGATTTCTGATCCGATGGACGAACGGGCCGGGGCGCATACCGAGACCACCGATCCGGTGGCGCAGGTGCGGCGCCGACTCGACGAACTCCTGGCGGCGGGTGGCGCAGCCCCCGGTTCCGCCCGGAGCTCACGGCCGGACGAGCCCGATCCGCAGCGGGCTCGTCCGGCCGATCTCGGATCGCCGGGTGGCGGGCCGCCCGGTCGCCGAAGCGGTTCTCGCGAACCCGGCGGTGGTGGTTCCGAGAGCGGTATCGAACAGGCCAAAGAGGCATGTCTGCGATTACTGGCGGTACGTGCGCGTAGCCGGGCGGAACTCGCACAGCGGCTGTCGGCCAAGGACTACTCACCCGAGGTGACCGAGCAGGTGCTCGAGCGGCTGGCCGAGGTCGGATTGATCGATGATGCCGATTTCGCGCGGCAATGGGTGCGGCAGCGGCACGGTTTCTCGGGTAAGGGCCGCCGCGCCCTGGAGCAGGAACTGCGGCGCAAAGGGGTGTCACAGGAGGATTCGGCCGCAGCGCTGGAGACCGTCACGCCCGATGACGAATACGAGCGCGCCACCGAGCTGGTGCGCCGCAAACTGCGGAGCCTGCCCGCCGGGCTGGACCGGGAGAAGGCGATCCGACGGCTGGTCGGGATGCTGGCCCGCCGCGGTTACGGGCATTCCGTGGCGTACGCGGTGGTGAAAGCCGAATGGGACGGGTCCGAGTCCGGTGACGAAGACGCTCCGCCGGATTGACACCGTATCGACAGCGCACGTAACTCGGCACCACCACGGATCGGTATCCGGATCGATACAGCGCGCCAGTCGCTCGGCGGCGATATCCCGGTCGATTCGGGTTCGACCGGATAGGCGCCGTGTCCGCTGTGCCCGACCGTACGAGGCCGGGCACAGCGGATCGGATTATTTGGTGATATCCACTCCGGGGACCGCGTCCCCGATCACCGAATCAGCGGCGACGACAGCGCCGCCACGTTTGCGGCGGCCGCCCCGCAGGCGCTTCTCCACACCCGTGGCGACCGTGGAGAGCAGCACATTCAGCACGATCATGATGATGGCGACCACGATGAGCGCGGGAATCGTATTGGATTCCGCGGCCCCGAGCTGCTGGGCACTGCGGACGACCTCCTCATAGGTGATCACGTAGCCCAGTGCCGAATCCTTCAGCGCGACCACCATCTGGGAGATCAGTGCCGGCAGCATGGCGGTGATGGCCTGCGGGAGCAGGATGAGCCGCATCAACTGACCCTTGCGCAGGCCGAGCGCCACACCGGCCTCGGTCTGTCCCTTGGGTAGCGACAGGATTCCGGCGCGCACGATCTCGGCGATCACCGATCCGTTGTAGATGGTCAGCGCCGTCACCACGGCGCCGAGCGCCAGGTACTCGGATTCGAAGAGGTCGTATTCGGAGTACAGGGCGAACAGGAAGATCATCAGGATCAGCACCGGTACGGCGCGGGCGATCTCGACGATCGTGCCCGCGGTCCAGCGCACCCAGCGATGGTCCGAGAGCCGGGCGATACCGAAGACCATACCGATCACCAGCGCGAACACGATGGAGAGCAAGGCCGCCACCACGGTGCCACGCAGGCCGGGCAGGATATAGGTGCTCCACACCGCCCCGTCCAGGAACGGTTCCCATTTCTCGGCCGTGAACTGCCCTTTATCGGCGAAGCCGCGGTAGACGAACCAGCCCGCGGCGATGACGACCGCGAATACGACTACCGAATACACGATATTGCGGACGCGCGCGGCAGGACCCGGCGCGTCGTAGAGAACAGATGCCTCCCGCATATCAAACCTCCCACGAAGCAAATCGACGCGGCCCGCGGAGGCCGGAGCGAAGGCGAAGGGATCGCATCAGCATGCCTCCCACGAATCGGTTGCATGTGTTCCGCGGGGCCCGGAGCGAAGGCGGAGGGACTGCATCAGCGGGCCACCTCGAATCGTTTGGCGAGATATCCGAAGAGCAGACCGGCGGGCAGCGTCAGGATCACGAAACCGAGCGTGAAGATGAGGCCGATCGCCAGCAGCGCCGCCTCGGTCTCGATCATGTTCTTCATCAGGAACGATGCCTCGGCGACACTGATCGCCGAGGCGACCGTGGTGTTCTTGGTCAGCGCGATGAAGACACTGCCCAGTGGGGCGATCACCGAACGGAACGCCTGCGGCAGGACGATGATCCGCAGGTTCTGCAGAAAGCCCAGGCCCAGCGAGCGTCCGGCTTCGGACTGGCCCATCGGCACGGTGTTGATACCGGCCCGCAGCGATTCACAGACGAATGCCGCGGTGTAGACACTCAGGCCGATGACCGCCCAGCGGAAATTGTTGTCGGCCAGCGAGGTGGGGCCCTCGGAGGCCAGGTTCATCCCGAGCGTGGAGTAGAGACCCAGCGAACAGAACACCAGGATGAGGGTGAGCGGGGTGTTACGGAACACGGTCACGTAGGCCGTGCCGACCCAGCGGGCCACGGGGACCGGCGATACCCGCATTCCGGCGACGACGGTGCCCAGCACCAGGGAACCCACGGCCGAGAGCAGGGTGAGTTTTATGGTCATCCAGAATGCTTCGAGCAGCTGGGTGTCGTATTCCGAGATCAAATCGAACACGGTGGTTGCGCGCCTCCGATCGGCGGGATGGGCCGGGATCGGCGGGCCGGGTCGCGAATGCGACCCGGCCCGCCGACGCGGTGGTCAGTACCGGTCCACCTGCGGGGCCTGCGGGGTTTCGTAGCTCGCGGCCTTACCGACCGTCTCCTGGAACGCGGTGTCCCAGGCGCCCGAGCTGATCATTTCCTCGATCGCGTCGTTGATCTTGTTACGGGTGTCCTGATCGCCCTTCTTCAGGCCGATCCCGTAGTTCTCCGTGGTGAACTTCTCGCCGACGACCTTGTACTTGCCCGGCGACTGCGATGCGTAACCGGCCAGGATGATGTCGTCGGTGGTCACCGCCGCGACGGCACCGCTGTTGAGACCTTCGAGGCACAGCGAGTACGTGTCGTAGGTCTGCAGCTGGGTGTCGGGGTACTTCTTCTGGATGTTCTGGGCGGGCGTGGAGCCGGTCACCGAGCACACCGTTTTACCTTTGAGGCTCTCCGGACCGGTGACCTCGTTGTTGTCGGCTCGCACCAGCAGGCTCTGCCCCGCGACATAGTAGGGGCCGGCGAAATCGACCTTCTCCTTGCGCGCGTCGGTGATCGAATAGGTGGCGACGACGAAATCCACCTGCCCGTTCTCGATCAGGGTTTCGCGTTGCGCGGACGGGGCTTCCTTGAAGGTGATGCCATCCGGCTGGACGCCGAGCTTGGAGGCCACGTACTTGGCCACCTCGACATCGAAGCCACTGTAGGTCCCGTCGGTATTACGCAGGCCGAGGCCGGGCTGATCGTATTTGATGCCGATGGTGAGCTCGCCTTCCTGGGCGTTCTCCAGCGCGGTCTTATCGCTACCGCCGCCGCAGGCCGCAGTGGTGGCTGCGGTGACGGCCACCGCGACCGCGCCGACCGCGACGCGGAGTGCTCGGTTGATCCTCATCGGTTTCCTTCCCTCATCTCCTCGACGGCGCGATGCCCTCGAGTATGTGCCGTGTCTATCCGCCGGACAGATTCAGTGACTGAGAATCTTGCCCAGGAAGTCCTTGGCACGATCGGACTTCGGTGCGCTGAAGAATGTCTCCGGATCGGTGTCCTCGACCACCTGGCCGTCGGCCATGAACAACACCCGGTCGCCGGCGCGGCGGGCGAAGCCCATCTCGTGGGTGACCACCAGCATGGTCATCCCCTCTTTGGCCAGCGAGACCATCACGTCGAGGACTTCGTTGACCATTTCCGGATCCAGGGCCGAGGTCGGCTCGTCGAACAGCATGACCTTGGGGCTCATGGCCAGGGCCCGGGCGATGGCCACGCGTTGCTGCTGACCGCCGGAGAGCTGGGCGGGGTACTTATCGGCCTGGTTGGCGATCCCGACCCGTTCCAGCAGCTCCATGGCGTGGCGGCGGGCCTCGTCCTTCTTGGTCCCGCGGACCTTCAACGGCGCGAGCATGACGTTCTCCACGATCGTCTTGTGCGCGAAGAGGTTGAACGACTGGAAGACCATGCCGACATCGGCGCGGAGCGCGGCGAGGGCGCGACCCTCGGCGGGCAACGGCACCCCGTCGACGCTGATCTCGCCGGAATCGATCGGCTCGAGCCGGTTGATGGTGCGGCAGAGTGTCGACTTCCCGGAGCCCGACGGCCCGAGCACGATCACGACCTGCCCGCGGGGCACCTCGAGGTTGATATCGCGCAGCACGTGCAGAGCACCGAAGTGCTTGTCGACGGCGCGTAGGGTGATCATGGGCGGAGCGGTGGTGTCGCCGGCCGCCCCGGGCACGTCGGCGTCGGTGTCGGTCATGGAACTGACCTTAAGCCGAAATTTCTGTTTTGCGCGCCTTTCGGCGACACACCCCGGCGGCACACCGAGCCGAAATTCGGGTTTAACCCGATGGTAATCCGCTGTAATCCGTTCGCTCGTCCGGGATTTGCCTACCGGGGACCCTGTGGAAGGGCGCCGCCGAATTCCCGGCCCGGCGCAGCAGATGTGGGCTGGGCCACGCGGCCGACCCGGCCGGTATGTGCCTCGGCGCGGCTACCGCGGCCGGCGGCGCGGATCTGCTGGATAACGCCGGGACCCCGGCCCGTACCCTGGACCCGTGGATTCGATCGGACAGGTAGCGCTCCCCACCGGGATCGAGCCGGCGAGCGCGCGTAGTTACGAGGTCCGCACCTTCGGCTGCCAGATGAACGTGCACGATTCCGAACGCTTGTCCGGCCTGCTCGAGGATGCGGGCTACCGGAAGGCCGCGCCCGGCGCGACGGCCGACCTGGTGGTCTTCAACACCTGCGCGGTGCGGGAGAACGCGGACAACAAGCTGTACGGCACACTCGGCCATCTCGCGCCGGTCAAGGCGTCGCGGCCCGGTATGCAGATCGCTGTCGGAGGCTGCCTGGCGCAGAAGGATCGCGATTCGGTGCTGAGCCGGGCGCCCTGGGTGGACGTCGTGTTCGGCACCCACAACATCGGCTCGCTCCCGGTGCTGCTGGAACGCGCCCGGCACAACGACGAGGCCCAGGTCGAGATCCTGGAATCGCTCGAGGCGTTTCCCTCGACCCTGCCGGCCCGGCGGGAATCGGCCTATGCGGGCTGGGTATCGATCTCGGTCGGCTGCAACAACACCTGCACCTTCTGCATCGTGCCCGCGCTACGCGGTAAAGAGGTGGATCGGCGTCCCGGGGACATCCTGGCCGAAGTGCAGGCCCTCGTGGACCAGGGCGTGCTGGAGGTGACGCTGCTCGGGCAGAACGTCAATGCCTACGGCGCCTCTTTCGCCGACCCCGAGCAACCGCGTGACCGGGGCGCCTTCGCGAAACTGTTGCGGGCCTGCGGTGGCATCGAGGGCCTGGAGCGCGTGCGCTTCACCTCCCCGCATCCGGCCGAGTTCACCGACGATGTCATCGAGGCGATGGCCGAGACGCCGAACGTCTGCCCGCAGCTGCATATGCCGCTGCAGTCGGGGTCGGATCGCGTCCTGAAAGCCATGCGACGGTCCTACCGGCAGGCGCGCTACCTCGGGATCATCGAGAAGGTCCGGGCGGCGATGCCACATGCCGCGATCACCACCGACATCATCGTCGGTTTCCCGGGGGAGACCGAGGAGGATTTCCAGCAGACCCTCGAGGTGGTGCGCCGGGCCCGTTTCACGAGCGCGTACACCTTCCAATACTCGCCACGGCCGGGCACCCCGGCCGCCGAGATGGCGGATCAGGTGCCCAAGAAGGTCGTGCAGGAGCGCTACGACCGGCTCATCGCACTGCAGGAACAGGTCTGCCTGGACGCCAACCACGCATTGGTCGGCACCCGGGTCGAACTGCTGGTGGCCGACGGCGCGGGTAAGAAGAACGCCGCGACCGCCCGGATGAGCGGGCGGGCACGGGATGGGCGGCTGGTGCATTTCCGGCCCGACGGAGCCCCCGCGCGGATTCGCCCGGGTGATCTGGTCACCGTCGAGGTGACGGGTGCGGCGCCACACCATCTGGTGGCGGATGCGGGAATCCTGGACCATCGCCGGACCCGGGCCGGTGACGCGCACGAGGCCGGGACCACGCCGAAGACCGCTCCCGTCGGGGTCGGGCTGGGACTGCCCCGGATCGGTGCGCCCGCCCCGGAGCCGGTCGCCTCGGGTTGTTCTTCCGGATGCGGGATATGACCGGGACCGGCGACGAACGTGACGACGAGGGCCGCTCGCCGGAGACCGGCCGGGACGCGGTACCGCCGACAGGCGCGACACCGGGCACTCCGGCCGCGCGAGACGGATCAGGCGAGGGAAACGAGGGCGAAGTGAATCCGGCCGAAACCGAGCAGTTCGAAGAATTCCGGGAGGATCTCGATTCGGTGGAACGCCGGATCGCGGGTGAGATCGACCCCGGCGTACGGGCCATGGTGGTGGCCGGCGCGGTATTCGTCCTGCTCCTGTCGCTGGTGCTGCCGCATGCCGGTGGCGCGCGTGGTTTCGATGTGCTGCTCGGGTCGGAGGCCGCCACCGCCGAACACATCGGGTTGCCGTCGCGGATCTTCGTCTGGTTCGTGCTGATCTTCGGGATCGGGTTCTCGCTGCTGGCCCTGATGACCCGGCGCTGGGTACTGGCGTGGATCGCGGTGGCCGGATCGGCGATCGCCAGCGCGTTCGGCGTGTTCTCGATCTGGCACCGGCAGACCCCGGGCCTGAACAACTACATCGGCGCCGGGCCGGGAATCGGCCTGGTGGTGGGCACGCTCGCGATCATGGTGCTGACCTTCCACTGGGTGAAAGTCGTCTGGAGTCGTACCGCACTGCAGCTGGCGGCCGAGGAACAGCGGCGGATCGCCGCGACCCGCGAGGAGGAGCGGCAGCGGCGCGAACGATTCGGCAAGGATTGAGCCCGGAAACGGGCCCGTCCGCCGCGGCCGGTACGGCGCGGCGGACGGATCGCTGATCGTGCGGCCGATCAGAGGTTGCTGACCGCGCCCTCCGCCGCCTCGGCCCACTCCCGCCACTGCTGTGCCTGCGCGAGAGCCTTCTCCGCATCCCGGGTCTTCCCGGCTGCCGTGGCTTTCGCGGCCTGTTCCTCGAACTGGGCCACGCGTTCGCGGAACTGGGCAGCCCGGGCCAGGGCCTCCGGGTCGGTCCGGCGCCACTGGGCATCGGCGGCCTGGCGGACTCGCTTCTCCAGCGCGCGCAACCGGCCCTCTAGGTCGTGCATCCGATCGCGAGGTACCTTGCCGACAGCGTCCCAGCGCTCCTGCAGGTCGCGCAGTGCGGCCCGGGCGCCCTCGAGATCGGTATCGGGGTCGATGGCCGGTTCATAACGGCTCAGCAGTTCTTCTTTGGCGACCGCGTTGTCGGCGAACTCGGCGTCGCGTTCATCGGCTGCCGCATTGCGTGCGGCGAAGAAGACATCCTGGGCACTCTTGAACCGGCGCCACAGTGCTTCGTCGGCTTCCCGGGGAGCCCGGCCCGCGTTCTTCCATTCGACCAGCAGTTCCCGGAAGATCGCCGCGGTGGCCGGCCAATCGGTGGAGCCGGACAACTCCTCGGCCTGGACGCAGAGTTCTTCCTTCCGGGTCTTGGCGGCGGCCCGCTCCCGGTCGAGCTCGGCGAAATGCGCGCCCCGGCGGCGGTTGAAGGCCTCCCTGGCCTTCGAGTACCGGCGCCAGAGGGCATCGTCGACCTTACGATCGACGCCCCGGATGGTCTTCCACTCGTCCAGGATCTCGCGCAACCGGTCGCCGGCGGCCTTCCACTGGGTGGATTCGGCAGCGATCTGCTCGGCTTCGGCGGCGAGCGCTTCCTTGCGCTCGGTGTGTTCGTGCCGGGTGCGTTCCTTCTCCTCCTTGGCCTGGGCGGCGGCCTCGTCGGAATGTTCGGCGATCGCGCCCAGCCGAGCGGCCAGACCCTCGATATCGCCGATGACCGCGGCCGTGGGCAGCGTTTCGGCGAGGGCGAGGGCGGCGGCCTTGGTCTTGCGGGCATCGGTACCGGCGGCGAGCCGGGCCTCCAGCAGGGCCACCTCGGTGGCCAGGTCGTCGAAGCGGCGCCCGAAATGCGCGAGGCCCTCGGCGGCATCCCCGGCCTGCCAGGACCCGACGATTCTTTCGCCCTCGGCGGTTCTGACCCAGGCGGTGCCGTCCTCGTCGACGCGGCCCCAGCGGCTCGGGTCGGTGGCACTCGGCACGACCACCGGATGTGGATGTTCGGTGGCGGCCCCGGCCGATTTCATCGCGGCCGGGGTGGGGTGCACCTCGCCGGGTTTGGGACGGTTGCCGGGTTTGGGAGCGCTGGAGGGGCGACCGGGTTTGCCCGGGCCGGGTTTGGCGGTTCCGTTGCTGTGGGTCATTGCTCCTCGTCCCTGCCGCGCGTCACGGCTGCCTGGTTTACGCGCTGCGCATTCTGGCTATGCTCTGCTCATTCTGGCTACGCCCGTTCATTCTGGCTACGTCTGCCCGTCTGGGCCGTACCGGGGTCGACGTGTCGTGCATGCGTCGGCCGTGCCGTCACACGCTCTCCCCATTCAACCCGGCCGCGCTCCCGCAAACCACACCGCCGGCAGTAGCGGCACAGAGCCGGACCTGCGGATCCGGACCTGTCGGACCTGGTCCGGATACTTCGCACCCTAGCAATTGCCACCCGGTTTCCGGGAGAGACACTCGTACTGTTTGCGGGTGGGCGAACCGGCCCCGTCGCTGGTCGGCGGGTACGGGCTACGGTTGACGGCGTGTTCTGTCTAGCGGCTGTGATCCCTTCGCCGCCCGTCCTGGTCCCCGCGCTCTGTGGTGGCGCGCCCGCGGCCGGCGTGGGCTCCGCTCCCGAGCCGGGTGCGGCGCAGACCCCGGAGAGTGCGGTGATCGAGCTCCGTGGGGAGGTCCTCGCGGCCGGTGCGGCGCTGGCCGAGGCGACGCCACACTGGACCGTGCTCGGAGTAGGAGCGGCCGAGCGGTCCTACGACGCCGATACGGCGGGCACCTTCCGCGGATTCGGCGTCGATGTGCGGGTGAATCTGGGTGGGCCCGCGGCCGAGCGTTCCGCGGACCCCGACCCGGATCTGCCGTTGGCGGTCCTCGTCGCCGGGTGGTTGCGCGCGGCGGTGGCGCCGCACGTCTCGGCGCGGGCACGGGTGCTCGCCGCTGACACCTCGGCGCGGAAATGCGCGGAGATCGGCGCGAAACTGCGTGCCGAGCTGGACGCCGAGCGCGAACCACACGGGGTGCTGGTGGTCGCCGACGGCGCCGCGACCCTGTCGACCGCGGCGCCCGGCTATTTCGACGAACGGTCGGCGACCGTACAGACGGTGCTCGACCGCGCGATCGCCACCGGTGATACCGAGGCACTGCTGGCGCTGGACCAGGCTCTGTGTGCCGATCTGATGGTCTCCGGCCGGGCCGCGTACCAGGCGCTGGCCGGACTCTTCGCCGCGGACTCCGCACCGCCGGTGGCGACCGAGCGGTACCGGGGTGCGCCCTTCGGAGTGGGCTGGTCCGCCGGATTGTGGCGACCGGCCGGCCCGGCCCGATGAGCGGGGACCCGCGCCCGGTCGCGGTGGTCGGACCGACCGCCACCGGTAAATCGGATCTGGCCCTCGACCTGGCCGAGAGACTGGGCGGGGAGATCGTCAATATCGACGCGATGCAGCTGTACCGCGGTATGGATATCGGCACCGCCAAGTTGCCGGCCGCGCAGCGGCGGGGGATCGCGCACCATCAGCTCGACGTACTCGATATCACCGAGACGGCGACGGTGGCGGCCTATCAGGTCGCCGCGGCCGCCGATATCGAGGCGATCAGGGCCCGTGGCCGGGTGCCGGTGGTGGTCGGCGGTTCGATGATGTACATCCAGGCGCTGCTCGACCAGTGGGAATTCCCGGCCACCGATCCCGCGGTCCGGGCGAAATGGGAGGAGCTGCTCGCCGAGCAGGGGGTGACCGCCGTGCATACGGCCCTGCGCCGGGCCGATCCGGCCGCCGCCGCGACCATCCTGCCCACCGACGGACGCCGTATGGTGCGAGCCCTCGAAGTCGTCGAACTCACCGGGCGGCCGTTCGCCGCCTCCGCGCCGGTGATCGGCGCACCGCGGTGGGGGACCCGGATCCTCGGGGTGGATCGCGATACCGCCGAACTCGACGAACGGATCGCCCGCCGCACCGCGGCGATGTTCGAACAGGGTCTGCTCGCGGAAGTGCGCGCATTGGCCGACCGGGGACTCCGCGAGGGGCAGACCGCACGCCGGGCCATCGGGTATGCCCAGGTGCTGGCGTACTTCGACGGCGAATACGACTTGGCGCAGGCCCAGGAGCGCACCTTCATCGGGACTCGTCGATATGTCCGGCGGCAACGGTCGTGGTTCCGGCGCGACCGCCGGGTGCGCTGGGTGGACGGTGCCGATCCGTCCTCGGCCGAGACCGCTCTGTCGCTGCTGGCAGACTCTGGGGTGCCCGATTCACCGCCGCCCGATGCCCGGGCATCCGACCGTCTACCCGAGGAGCGAACCCGCTCGTGACCCGGCAGATCCACCGCCGCAACGCCGCCGTTCAGGTGTGGACGGCCTATCTGGACAATCGCGCCAAACGCAATCGGGACCGCCGCTTCCTGGTGCACGGAGTCCGGCCGATCACCCAGGCGCTCGCGCACGATTGGCCGTTGGAGACCCTGCTGTACCGGCTGGGTGATCCGGGGCTGTCCGCGTGGGCGCGGGAGATCCTCGATTCCAGCACGGTCCCCGCTGTCGGGTTGTCGCCCGAACTTATGGCAGATCTGGGAGAGAAGACCGGCGGTCCGCCCGAACTGGTGGCGGTCGCCGAGTACGCGCGCGGCGAGCTGGCTGGTTACGAGCTCGGGGAGCCGGGCGAGGCCCCGGTGGTGGTCGTTTTCGATCGGCCGAATTCACCCGGGAACCTCGGCACGTTGATCAGATCGGCGGACGCGTTCGGGGCCGCGGCGGTGATCGTGTCGGGCCACGGCGCCGACCAGTACGACCCGCGCTGTGTCCGGGCCGCCACCGGCTCGTTGTTCTCGGTCCCGGTGTTCCGGGTTTCCGGCACCACTGAGGTGGCGCAGTTCCGGGACCGGCAGATCGAGCGCGGTGTGCCCACCCGGATCGTGGGTACCGACGAGAACGGTGAGCGCGCGATCTTCGACGAGGATCTGGCCGACGCGACGATCCTGGTGGTCGGTAACGAGACCACCGGTATGAGCGCCGCCTGGCTCGCGGCCTGCGACCGGACGGTCACCATCCCGATGGGTGGGAGCGCCAGCTCGCTGGGAGCCCCGTCCGCCGCGGCGGTGGCCCTGTACGAAATTTCCCGGCAGCGCCGGACGTTTGCCCGGTGAGAACGGATGAGCTGAGAACAGATGACGAGGAGACCGGAACCGACGTGGACGACAGCACCGATCAGTCGCTGAGCTCGCACGACAAGGATGTGGAGTTCACCAAGGGGCACGGCACCCAGAACGATTTCGTGGTGCTGCCCGATCCCGAGGTGCGGCTCGACTTGACCGTCTCCCGGGTGGCCGCCCTGTGCGATCGGCGCCGGGGACTCGGCGCCGACGGAGTGCTGCGGGTCGCGCGGGCCGGTGAACTGCTCGCCGCCGGTGTCCTCGACGCGTACCCCGAGGGAGTGGACGCGCGCGATTGGTTCATGGATTACCGCAACGCCGACGGTTCGGTCGCTGAGATGTGCGGGAACGGCGTACGCGTTTTCGCGCACTATCTGGTGGCGCGCGGTATGGCCGACGGCAACCGGTTCGTCGTGGGCAGCCGAGCGGGCGCACGCCCGGTAGTCGTGCACTCGGCCGGGGAGGTCGCCGGGGAGGTGACCGTCGATATGGGACGGGTCCGGGTGCTGGGCGCCTCGACCGCCACTGTGGCCGGCTGGGGATACCCCGGTCTGGGAATCGATGTCGGCAATCCCCATCTGGCCTGCGTGGCCGGCGGCTTATCGGCCGATACGCTGGCCGAACTCGATCTCACTGCACCTCCGGGATATGACCCGGATATGTTCCCCCGGGGCGTGAACATCGAGATCCTGACCGGTCTGGACGCGGACGGGTGGGTCGATATGCGGGTCTACGAACGCGGTGTCGGCGAAACCCGCTCCTGCGGCACCGGAACAGTGGCCGCGGCGGCCGCGGCGCTGGCGGCCGATGGTTTCGATCTGGCGGGCGGGACCGGTGAGGTGGGCGTCCGGGTCCCCGGTGGCGAAGTGCGGGTCGGGGTCGGCGCGGGGTCGGCGTGGTTGCGGGGGCCGTCGGAACTGCTCGCCTCCGGCCGGCTCGCCGCGCAGTGGTGGGATGCGCAGTAGCGGCCGCGCTCGGAAAATCATATGCGCCGACCAGCGCATCAGTGGCAGCATGGACGGTGTATGAGAAACTCTGATGTTTTCGGGACCACGGATCGGTCCCCTGAATCGTTCGACGCGGAATCGACGGAGACGGATCCGGTCGCAACCGTCGACGATACCGACTCGGGCGCGCGCGGCGCGAACGGATCCGGGCCGAGCTTCCGGCGTGGCGGCTGGTCCACCGACCCCACCACCGGTGAACTCCAACTCGACGAACGCAGTGCGCTACGCCGTATCGCCGGTCTGTCCACCGAGCTCACCGATATCACCGAGGTCGAGTACCGGCAGCTGCGACTGGAACGGGTCGTGCTGGTCGGGGTGTGGACCGAGGGCAGTGTGGCGCGGGCCGAAGCGAGTATGGCCGAACTGGCCCGGCTCGCCGAAACCGCGGGTTCGGAGGTACTCGAAGCGCTGATCCAGCGCCGCGACCGGCCGGACCCGGCGACCTATATCGGCTCCGGCAAGGCCGAGGAACTGCGGGCGGTGGTACTGGCGACCGGCGCGGACACAGTGATCTGCGACGGTGAACTGACCCCGGCCCAGCTGACCGCGCTGGAGAAGGTGGTCAAGGTCAAGGTGGTCGATCGGACCGCTCTGATCCTGGATATCTTCGCCCAGCACGCGACCTCCCGCGAAGGTAAGGCACAGGTCGCGCTCGCCCAGATGGAGTACATGCTGCCGCGGCTGCGCGGCTGGGGTGAGTCGATGTCGCGGCAGGCGGGTGGCCGGGCCGGTAGCAACGGCGGGGTGGGTCTGCGTGGCCCCGGTGAGACCAAGATCGAAACCGATCGGCGGCGGATCCGGGAGCGGATGGCAAAACTCCGCCGGGAGATTCGCGAGATGAAGACGGCCCGCGATACCAAACGCGCGCGCCGTACCTCCAGCGGCGTGCCGTCGGTGGCGATCGTGGGCTACACGAATGCCGGGAAATCCAGCCTGATGAACGTGCTCACCGGTTCGGGTGTGCTGGTCCAGGACGCGCTGTTCGCGACCCTGGACCCGACCACCCGGCGGGCCGAGCTGGAGGACGGCCGCGAGGTCGTGTTCACCGATACCGTCGGCTTCGTCCGGCATCTGCCGACCCAGTTGGTCGAGGCTTTCCGGTCCACGTTGGAAGAGGTCACCGGCGCCGATCTGCTGCTGCACGTGGTGGATGGTTCCGACGCGTTGCCCGCCGAGCAGATCAAAGCGGTCCGGGAGGTCATCACCGATGTGATCCGGGAATCGGGTCATCCCGCACCGCCGGAACTGCTGGTGGTCAACAAGATCGACGAGGTCGATCCGGTGGAGCTGACCCGGTTGCGGGCGCTGCTGCCCGGTGCCGAGTTCGTCTCCGCGCACAAGGACCTCGGTATCGAGCAGTTGCGTACCAGGCTTGACGAGGTACTCGGCGGTCTGGACGTGGAAGTGAGCGTCCTGCTTCCGTATACTCGCGGCGATCTGCTCGCCAGAATCCACGCCGACGGCCGGATCTCGCATTCCGAGCACACCGAAAACGGCACCCGCGTCCTAGCGCGCGTACCGAGTTCGCTGGCGGCGGCCCTTTCCGGCTATGCCCACGCGGGCGCGGGCCGGGCGTGAGCATTACCGGCGGAAGTCGCCCCGGCTAACTCTGGTCGCAAAAATGTGGGACATCGCATAACCCTGTGGGATATCCGTCCGTGTCGATTCACAATCGGTATGAGTCGACTTCAGGAGGGTTTATGTCACAGACTGGCCGCACCGCTATCAGCGGCGACGACCGGCAGCGCAGGGCGCTGATGGACCGGGGCGGGCTCAGCGACGGCGCGCCGGCTTCGGTCGCCCTGAGCGCGACCGATCTCCGGGTTCTCGAAGCTGCCCTGGCGCCGTTGCGGGCCTGGAGCAGTCCCCGTTTTTTCGGCTTGGAGAACATCCCGGCCGAAGGACCGGTGCTACTGGTCGCCAATCACAATCTGCTCGGGCTGATCGACGCACCGCTGCTGCTGCCGGAGGTGCTGCGAGCGCGGGGCCGATTGATCCGGGGTCTCGCCGAGAACCTGCTCATCTCGGTACCGGGCGTGCGGCATCTGCTGCACTACTACGGTTCGGTGCGCGGGACCCGGGACAACTGCCGGGCCCTGCTCGAACAGGGCGAGGTGGTACTCGTCTTCCCCGGCGGTGGCCGGGAGGCGATCCGCCGCAAGGGCGAGAAGTACGCACTGCGCTGGGAGGGCCGTACGGGATTCGCGCGAATGGCGATCGAATGCGGAGTTCCGATCGTGCCGGTGGCGATGATCGGTGTCGACGATGCCTACGACATCGTCGCCGACAAGGACGATCGGATGCTGCGACCGTTGCGTCTGCTGGTCGAGGCGCTCGGCATCCACACCGAACTGACCCCGCCGCTGGTGCGCGGTATCGGGGTCACTCCGATACCGCGGCCCGAGCGGTTCTATTTCACCGCGGGTACACCGATCGATCCGGGCCCCTGGCGCGATACCGGCGATATCGACGAGGCCGCTGGCCAGCTGTCGCTGGTGGTGCAGAAGGCAGTCCGGGAAGAACTGATCTTCCTGCTCGATCATCAGAACGTCGACCGCGGCCGGACGCTCGGCGGGCGGATACGCGAACTACTGCCGGTCTGAGCGCGTCCGAACCGGTCGCCGGTGAATGGCAAGGCTGCGCGATTGCTCGACCGCGGGCCGGAACACCAGCGAATTCCGACAGTGAAGTGAACAACGATTCGCACTCCGGGTACGGTGGATCACAGCGACGGGCCGGTGCGGTCCCGTCGGGAGTGTTCACTAGGAGGTTGGTGTGGAGCGCACACTGTTCGAGCCCGAGCACGAGCTGTTCCGGGAGTCGTACCGCAAGTTTCTCGAGATGCATGTGGCGCCGTTCCACGACCAGTGGGCGGAACAGGGCGTCGTGGACCGCTCCGTCTGGCTCGAGGCCGGTAAGCAGGGCTTCCTGGGCATGGCGATGCCGGAGGAGTACGGCGGCGGCGGGGTGAAGGATTTCCGCTACAACGCCATCATCACCGAGGAGTCGGTACGCGGCCAGTACTCCGGGCTCGGATTCGGCCTGCACAACGATGTCATCGCGCCGTATCTGCTGGAGCTGGCCAACGACGAGCAGAAGCAGCGCTGGCTGCCCAAGTTCTGTTCCGGCGAGCTCATCACCGCCATCGCCATGACCGAGCCCGGCACCGGTTCGGATCTGCAGGGCATCAAGACCCGCGCGGTCCGCGACGGCGACGACTGGGTCCTCAACGGTGCCAAGACCTTCATCACCAACGGCATCAACTCCGATATCGTCATCGTGGTCGCCCAGACCGATCCGTCGGCGGGCGCCCTGGGCTTCAGCCTGCTGGTGGTGGAACGGGGCATGCCCGGTTTCGAACGGGGCCGCAACCTGGACAAACTCGGTCTCAAGGCGCAGGACACCGCCGAACTCAGCTTCACCGATGTCCGGGTGCCCGCCGCCAACCTGCTCGGCGAAGAGGGCAAGGGCTTCATCCACCTCATGCAGAACCTGCCGCAGGAACGGCTGTCGATCGCGGTCATGGCCGCCGCGGCGATGGAGACCTGCCTGGACTACACCTGCCAGTACGTCCGCGACCGCAAGGCCTTCGGCAAGCCGATCGGCGCACTGCAGAACACCCGGTTCGTGCTCGCCGAACTGGCGACCAAGTCCACCGCGGTTCGGGTACTGGTCGACCGGTCGATCACCGAACTCAACGCGGGCACTCTCTCGGCGGAGGATGCTGCCATGGCCAAGTGGTGGAGCACCGAGGAGCAGGTCGATCTGATCGACCGCTGCCTGCAATTGCACGGTGGTTACGGGTACATGCGGGAGTACCCGATCGCCCAGGCATATCTGGACGCCCGGGTGCAGACCATCTACGGCGGCACCACCGAGATCATGAAGGAGATCATCGGGCGCAGCCTGAAGCTGTCCTGATTGCGCCGATCCGTCCGGATCGTTCGCGTCGAGTCCTGCGTACGGGGCGGGCACCCACGGGTGCCCGCCCCGTATCGCGTCGGAAGGCGGGCGGTGCTCCGCTGCGCGGCGGTGGCGTCGGCGGGCGAGCCGATTTCTGTCACCGGCGTGTATTAGCCTCCGGCGCATGGGATTGGCCGTGGGAACCCACGCATACGCAGAGTTATTGGACAGCGACGACGCCGAAGAGGCCGATTATCTGAGGGAGCAACTGCGCGCGCTGGGTCGACTGCTGGCCGCGGAGGGCCTGCCCGCCCACACCGAACCGGAAACCCGTGGGCCGGAAACCGAACGGGCCCCGGTCGGCAGTGTCCCCTACAGTTTCGTCCACTATCTCCGGCGCGCCTACGCTCGTGCCCGCCAGTTCCCGGACCGGCCGATGGAACCCCTTGCCGACGGGGAGGATCCGACCGAGGACCCGTCGGTCGACGAGCTGGTGTACATGTTCGATTCGCATCTGCTGTGTCATTCCGACTGCGAGGGGTATTACGTCCCGGTCGAATTCGACGACGTACTCTTCCCGGACGACGAACTCGGTATTCCCGGTGGGATGGTGGGATCGAGTCCGGGACTGTTGCGCGAACTCGTCTATGTCGCTCCGTATCTCGGTATCGCCTTGGTCGACGAGCAGCTCTCCGATACCGAAATCGAACGGATCGGCAAAGAGAACGGGGACGATGAGCACCCGCTGTATCGCGAGCGGGAGACATGGCTGCTGTTCTACGAAGCGGCCCGGGTCTCCGTGGCCAACGGCACCGTCATCAATTTCTGCTGAGCGCCGGGCCGTATCCGGTCGAGCCCAGCGCGGGCCACCGGAGGTCAGGGTCGTCCGCTGCGCGCGCCCGGCCCGGTGATCAGCGGGAGGTCCAGTGTCGTGCGGATTCCGGGTGCGGCCGCCACCACCGCGGGGATCGCGTTGACCACCCGCATGGCCGTCGCCACCAGCCCGGCGTGGTTGTGGTCGCCGTTATCGCTGGACAGGCGGAGATCCATGGCGTAGTTCGGTTCGCCGGTGAGTTCGACGCGGTAGGAACCACCTTCCTGGGCCGGTTGGGGCCATTCGGGCGCCAGATCGGCCCGGACCCGGGTGATGTGCTCCAGCACCGTGACCGCCCGGTCGCCCACCATCCCACGGACCTCGAAGCGCATGGCCGCGGTGGTGCCGCCAGCGACTTTTCCCGCGGCGATCTCGATATCCTCCGGTGCGGGAATCCGTTCGTGGGTTTCGGTGACCGCGTCGAGTTCCACGCCGAGCCCGGCTGCCAGCTGGCGGACCACGCTACCCCAGGCCAGCGAGAGCACCCCCGGCTGCAGCAGCATGGGCGTCTCGTCGAGTGGTTTGCCGAAGCCCATGATGTCGAACATGACCGTGGCATTGTCGTAGGTCGCGTAGTCGAGGATCTCCATACAGCGGAGCTGGTCGACCCGCCGGCAGGTACCGGCCAGCGCGAGCGGCAGCAGATCGTTGGCGAATCCGGGATCGATACCGTTGACGAACAGCGAGGCGCCACCCGCCGCGGCCGCCTCTTCGATCGGGGCGAGCATGTCCTGCGGTAGCACCTGCCACGGATACTGCAGGAAAACGGGAGCACTGGCGACGATATCGATCCCGGCGGCCAGGATCGTCCGCAGGTCCTCGAGTGCCTCGACGAGCCGGTTGTCGGTCATCGCGGTGTACACCACGCAGTCCGGTCGCAGCGCGAGCAGTGCGGCGGAATCGGTGGTGGCGGTGATCCCGGTGCGGATATCGAGCCCGGCGAGTTCGCCGGCGTCGCGGCCTTCCTTCGCACTGCCCGACACCCGCACGCCGATGAGTTCGAGCCGAGGATCGTCGATGATTCCGGCCAGTGCGTGCTTGCCGACATTGCCGGTGCCCCAGTGCACCACACGGTATGTCACAGGTTTCTCCTCACAGATCGGGAATCGGGATATCGAGGTTCGGGGCGATCAGACCGCCGTCGGTTTCGATCACCTTGCCCGTCAGATAGCCGCCGGCCGGTGCGGCCAGGAACAGCGCGGTGGCCGCGATATCGGCCGGGTCCCCGATCCGGCGCAAGGGCGTCGCCTGCTCCACCGACGCGCGCAGCCGCTCATCGGCGGCGACGATCTCCAGAGCGGAGGTCGCGATCGAGCCGGGCGCGATGGCGTTGACCCGGATCCGCGGGCACAGATCCATGGCGGCCAGCCGGGTGTAGTGCGCGAGTGCGGCCTTCGCCGTGCCGTAGGCCGCGAAGGCCCGGCCGGGCAGGCGCCCCATCGTCGAGGTGATATTGATGATCGATCCGCCGCCGGCGGTGTCCAGCATGATCGGGACGGCGGCCCGGACCAGCGCGTGGGCATTGGCGACGTTGAAATCGAACGCCTGCGTCAGGGCGTCCGGGGTGGTGTCGAGCAACGGAGTCGGCATTGCCCCGCCGACGTTGTTCACGACGATATCGAGCCGGCCGAGCTCCGCGGCCGCGGTCTCCGCCAGCGCCGCGCAGGCCGCGGGGTCGGCCAGATCGGCGACCACGATATGAGCCCGGCGGCCCACCGCGCGGATCTGTTCGGCGACAGCCGAGAGCTCGGTTTCGGTACGGGCGGCGATCAGGACATCGGCCCCCGCCTCGGCGAATCCGAGGGCGATGGCGGCGCCCAGCCCGCGGCCGGCGCCGGTCACGATGGCGACCCGGTCGTCGAGCCGGAACCGGTCCAGAATCATGGCTCCTCCTGAACTATGCTGGTGACGAATATTCGACGTTATTTCAACGAATAGTCGGTGCAGTGTAGATCCCGGGCTACCGGGCGACAAGGGAGCAGCGGATATGGCCACAACCGGGTCGCCGCCGACACGCCGGGTGGTGTCGGTGGTCGAACTGCTCGCGGAATCCGAGCGGGCGCTGACCGTTTCGGAGATCGTCGAACGCCTGTCGCTGGCCCGCGCGACGGTGACTGCGGTGCTGACCGAGTTGTGCGAGGCGAACTGGGTGGTCCGGGACGCGAGCCTGGCCTACCGGCGTGGACCCGCGCTGGCTCGCCTGTCACCGGCGGAACCCGTGGGTGCGGCCGTCGCGGTGGGTGCCGAACTGGCGGCGCTGGCCGAGGCGGCGGGCTGCGGGGCCACCTTGAGCCGGATCTCCGACGACCGGCTCACCATCGTCGCCAAACAATATGCGGGCGCGCGCATCGTGCCGGGGCTGTCCGTCGGGCAGTCGGTGCCGGTGGTGTATCCCGCCGGTGCCGCGGTGATGCCGTGGCGTACCCCCACCGAACGGCGACGCTGGCTGGCGACGGCGAAAGGCCGGCCCGGCGCGGCGGAACTGCTCGATTTCGTCACCGCGCACGGCTTCGCCATGTTCCGGCCCGAAACCGACAACGCGGGCCTGGTCGATCTACTGACCGAACTACTCGGCGCGCTCGGCGCCGAACTGTTACAACCCGGGTTGCGCGCCGAGGCGTTGCGCCAGCTCGGGCGATTGACCTCGCGGGCGTACACCGAGGCCGATATCGGAACCCGGGACGCGCTGCCGCTCAGCTATGTCTCCGCGCCGGTATTCCACGGCGACCAGGTGCCCTACGAGCTCCAATTGGGGCCGCTACGAGCGGCGGCGGGTACCGCGGACCGGGAGCGCTATATCGAGATCGTCCGTGCCGGAGCCGGCGCCATCTCGGTGGCACTACGGACCGCCGGCGAATGAGACGGGGCCGGTGCCGCCACCGCCCGCTCGGGTGAGCGCCGGGCAGCCCGGCTCGGGTGCTTCCGGATACCAGGAGTCTTCACCGACCCGGATCGGGCGACACTATCCGCGAATCCGCTTCCTCGCGGATCAGTTCGGCCACCCGCCCCGGGGTCCAGTGACCGGCCGCGCCGGGGCGACTGGCCAGATAGCCCGCGGTCTCGCCGATCGACCAACCGTGTGCCGCGCGCAGGCCGGTCACGATATGGCGCAGATACGCGGCGGCAGGTGGATTCCCGCCGATTTCCCGCCAGCGCCAGGGCGCGGTGAAGGTGAGGACGGGTATGCCGTCGAACGTGCCGGGGCAGACCAGGGTTTCGTAGCGCCCGGGGCCCAGCCGGGACCGGCCGGTGCGCACGGCCTCGGTGAGGTCGAGATCGGTGCCGGACCGGCGGTACATCTCCTGGGCGGCGATATCGCTGAACTGCGCGCGGGTCAGCAGATAGGCGCGCACCGGGGTTTCGGCGGGGGTGGTGGGATCGTAGAAGGCGCGGCCGCCGGACCAGATCACCGATTCGGTGGCGAAATAGAGCAGTCCGGGGAGAACCAGCGCGACGGAACGTGCCGGTGGCGTGTGGTCGCGGCATCCGCTCGGTGAGACGCCCGGCGCCGAGTGCAGCGCGCCGGAGGGCCCGCTCCCGTCGAGATAGCCGGACAGCCGGGCCGGGTTCGCATTCGAACCGTAGGCGGCATACCAGATTCGGCCGATCTCGGGTGCTGCCATCGGCTCCTCGTTCCGGCGCCGGGTGGAAAGCCGGTCGCCGGCGCGCCCGCGACGGGGCGCGCCGGCCGGCGGCTCAGATCTTGCGGATCACGGTGACGACTTTGCCGAGGATCCGCGCGTCGTTACCCGGAATGGGTTCGAAATGCGGATTGTGCGGCATCAGCCAGACATCCTTACCGCTGCGCTTGAATGTTTTCACGGTCGCCTCGCCGTCCAGCATCGCCGCGACGATATCGCCGTTGTCCGCCACGTTCTGCTGCCGGACGACCACGAAGTCGCCGTCGCAGATGGCGGCATCGACCATGGATTCGCCGACCACCTTCAGCAGGAACAGCGAACCGTCGCCGACCAGTTCACGGGGGAGTGGGAACACGTCTTCCACCGCCTGTTCGGCCAGTATCGGTCCGCCCGCGGCGATCCGTCCGAGCACCGGTACATAGGTCGGGATCGGCTGGTCGGTGGTATCGGCCGCGGCTGCGTTCCGTGCGGCATCGGCGGGGGCCAGCGTGGTCACCGAGCGGACCGCCTCGTCCATGCCGCGGACGTCCACGGCGCGCGGACGATTGGGATCGCGCCGCAGGTACCCCTTGCGCTCCAGCGTGCGCAACTGGTGCGCGACAGAGGAGGTGGAGTTCAGGCCGACCGCGTCGCCGATCTCACGGATGCTGGGCGGATAGCCGCGCAGGCTCACCGAGGAACGGATGACCTCGAGCACCTTGCGTTGACGCACGGTGAGATCCACACCGGTCGCCCCCGGTTCGGTGCCGGGGCCGGCCCCGTCACCCGTGTCGTCTGATTGGCTCACCACAACCGCCCTTTCTCGTCGGTCTCCGGCCCGGTGGCCGCCGTCCCGGCAGACGGCCCGGACCGGCTGCGCCCGAAGTTTGATGTCGTGCAGTGAATCTAGTCGGCGCACCCGGATCTATCAAACATCTGTTCGAGGCATGTCCGGTGTTGCTACTGACATTATCCCTCTCGCGTGGTAGAAATCGAACATCAGTTCGTCGAACATTTGATCGAATACCGCATATGGTTCCGCGAGCGACCAGCACGGAGGTCTATCCGATGAACACCGCGATCAGCGTGACCGGCACCGGCACGCGGGAAGACGCCACCGCCCGGGTACGGCCCGGTCCGGTCCCGCCGGGGGCGACCGGAACGACCGTCCCGGACGAGGGCGGGTTGCCGGGTCCGGGCACGTGGGGCCGCCCGCCCGGTCCCTGCGCCACCACGGCGTACCGGGACCGGTCGGGCGGTCACCGCCCGACCGCCCGGCCGGTGGTGCGCCGGGGTCCGGCGGTCCGGCCACAACACCGGCCGCCCCGGCCCGGCGAACTGGTCGAGCGGGCCCGCGCCGGCTACGCCGCGACCGCCCTGACGGCACTGATCAGCGCGACCGTGGTGGTCGCCTTCCTCGCCCTGGCTCATCTCCGGACCCCCGATCCGTCGCCGCAGCCGGTGCCGCCCGGAATACCGGGCGCCGCCGTACCCGGTCCGGGTGCCGGCGCTCCCGGATCGCGGTAGCGTGACGGCGCCGCGCTTGTCCGGGCCAGGGGTGAGCGCAACCAAGACACACCCCGTACCGGTATCCTCGGTGTGTTATGCACTCGAGCCGGT
Organism: Nocardia sp. NPDC003963; assembly: GCF_053605105.1. NCBI lineage: Bacteria > Bacillati > Actinomycetota > Actinomycetes > Mycobacteriales > Nocardiaceae > Nocardia > Nocardia sp. NPDC003963. Next base: position 289,292 of record NZ_JBSGIP010000002.1, on the reverse strand, counting down.
GCGCGTGACCGGCCCACCCGTATCCGGGCACCGGCCCGGTACCCGCGCTCGCCGGACCTGCGACCGGCGCCGGTTCGGCCGCGAGCGTTCGCAGCGACGAAGGACCCCGGATGCACTGCCCGTACTGCCGACACCCCGACTCCCGGGTCGTCGACTCGCGACTGGCCGACGAGGGCGCCGCCATTCGCCGCAGACGCTCCTGCCCGGAATGCGGCCGCCGTTTCACCACTGTGGAGACGGCGATTCTGTCCGTGGTCAAACGGAGCGGGGTCACCGAGCCGTTCAGCCGCGAGAAGGTGATCCGCGGTGTACGCCGCGCCTGCCAGGGCCGCGAGGTCGACGACGACGCTCTGAACCTGCTGGCTCAGCAGGTCGAGGACGCGGTGCGGGCGAAGGGGTCACCGGAAGTACCGAGTCATGAGGTCGGCCTGGCGATTCTCGGGCCGCTACGCGAACTGGACGAGGTGGCGTACCTGCGTTTCGCCTCGGTCTATCGATCCTTCACCTCCGCCGCGGATTTCGAACGCGAGATCCAGGATATGCGGCAGGCCCGGGCGGCGGTCGGCGCCGGGGACTGAGCTGGCGCGGTCAGCGGCGTACAGCCGCGATCGCTTTCTGGATCCGCTTCGTCGAGACCGGATACGGTGTGCCCACCTTCTGGGCGAACAGACTCACCCGCAACTCCTGGATCATCCACCAGAGCTCGGTGATATCGGGCGCCCGCCGCCGCCCCTCCGGTAGCCGGTCCAGTAGCCGGTCGTAGGCGGCCAGTGCGGTGTCCACTTCTGTCATGGACTGACGATCGCGCATCGCCGATCCCGGAAGCGCCGCGAGGCGGGCCTCGGCCGCCCGCAGGTATCGGGGCAGTTCGCGCAGCCGGGCCGGGCCCCATTCGGAGACGAACCCGTCGAACAGCAGTTCCGCCAGCTGATCCCGCACATCGTCGGCGATATCGGATTCCCGGACCCCGGCCAGCGCTGTGGACACCTCGTGCGCCTCGGCCAGGACCGGCACGACCAGCCGGATGATCCGGACGACCACGTCGTTGAACTTCGGTCGCAGCGCCGAGAGGAGCCGTTCGAAGCGGTCGGGGTCGCGGACGGGGCCTCCGGCGGCGGCGACGAGTTGGTCGGCCGCCGCGGCGCGGCAGTCCTCGATCAGCGCGTCGACCGAACCATAGGGGTTCTGGCTCAGCACCAGCCGGTCGGCCGGAGACAGACCGGCCGTGGCAGCACGCACCGAGGTGGGGATCGCATTGAGGATCAGCGCCCGGGTTCCCGCCCGCATGGCCGCTGCCTGTTCGCCGGGCGATTTGAGCACTCGCACCGCGATTCCCTCGGCCTCCGGTACCAGCGCCGGATAGCCGGTGACGGTCTGTCCGCCGACCTCGCTGCGCACCGTGGCGTCCAGGGTGCCCAGCGATTCCGAGGTCCATACCGCGGCCGGTGCGCGTTCGGCGTTCGCGGTGGCGGCGGCCACCGATGCCGAGACCTGATCGGCCAAGCGGGTCCGCAGCTGCGCCAGGCTCTTGCTGGTGGCCAGCACCCGGCCGTCGGTATCGGTGGCGGCGAAGGTCATCCGCAGGTGTTCGGGGAGGGCGGCCGGATCGAGATCGGCCGGGGTGATCGGCGTGGCGGCGAGCCGGGTGAGTTCCCGGGCCAGTCCGGTCCGCAGCGGTTCGGCGCGCGGCGTGAGGACACGCAGTGCGGCGGCCGCGAAATCCGGTGCGGGCACGACCGTGCGCCGCAACTGTTTGGGCAGCGTTTTGATCAGTGCCGCGGCCAGTTCGGCGCGCATCCCGGGGACCAGCCAGTCGAAGCCGACCGCCCGCACATGCGCCAGCTGGGCCACCGGAATCCGCACGGTCACACCGTCGTCGGCCTGCCCCGGTTCGAACTGGTAGGTCAGCGGGAAGGACAATTCGCCTTGCCGCCAGGCGTCCGGGAAATCCGTGGGGTCCAGCCGCTTCGCGGTGTCGTTGACCACCGTATCGGTCGTGAAATCGAGCTGGTGCGGGTCCTGCCGGGCGGCGGTCTTCCACCAGCTGTCGAAATGCCGGACCGAGACGATATCGGCCGGCACCCGGCGGTCGTAGAACTCGAACAGCACCTCGTCGTCGACGAGGATGTCGCGGCGCCGCGCCCGGTGTTCGAGATCGGCGATATCGTCGATCAATGCGCGATTGCGCTGGAAGAACTCGTGCCGGGTCTGCCATTCACCCTGGACCAGGGCGTGCCGCAGGAACAGTTCGCGCGAGACCCCCGGGTCGATACGGCCGTAGTCGACCGGGCGTCCGGTCACCAGCGGGACACCGTAGAGCGTGACCCGTTCGTAGGCACGGGCGGCACCGCGTTTGGCCGACCAGTGCGGTTCGGAGTAGATGCGCTTCACCAGATCGCCGGCGAGCCGTTCGGCCCATTCGGGTTCGACGCGGGCGGCGATTCGGCCCCACAGCCGTGAGGTTTCCACCAATTCGGCCGCCATCACCCACCGCGGAGGCTTCTTGGCCAGTGCCGACCCCGGGAAGATCATGAACTTGGCGTTGCGGGCACCCAGGAACTCACGGGCTTCCGCCTCCCGGACCCCGATATGGGAGAGCATTCCCGATAGCAAGGCCTGGTGGATGGCCGTCCCGTCCCACGGATCGGTATCCGGGCTCATCTCCTCGACCGGCCGGGGCGCGGGTGGCCCCGTGGTGTGCCGTCCGGCCGCCCGTTCCGATTTCGGTCGGCCACGGCGCCGTGAGCCGGGCTCGGACCGTCCGGCATGGTCGTCCTGCGCTTCCGCGTTCACCTCGTGCAGCGACCAGCCCATACCCTTGGTGATGGTGCGCAGTTGGCCGTAGAGATCCTGCCACTCCCGGATCCGCAGATAGTGCAGGAATTCCTCGCGGCACATCCGCCGGAACCGGTTGGCCGACAATGCCCGCCGCTGCCCGGTGAGGTATTCCCACAGTCGTAGGTATGCCAGGAAATCCGAATTCGGTACGAGGAACCGGGCATGTTTCGCATCGGCGGCCTGCTGCTGATCGGCCGGCCGCTCCCGGACGTCCTGAATCGACAGCGCGGCCACGATCACCAGCATTTCGGCGAGGCAGCCGTTGCGATGGGCCTCGACCAGCATCCGCCCCATCCGCGGATCCACCGGGAGGCGAGCCATCTCCCGGCCCGTCGGAGTGAGGGTGGGACCCGGCGCGGCCGCGCGGCGCTTCCCGCCGTCCGAGGCCGGTTCGGCGTGTTCCGCGGAATCCGGCACCGGCGTGCTCTGTTCCGCTTCGGCGGCCGGTGCGGGCGTGTCCCGGGGTGCGCCTTTCTCCGGGACTCGGCGGGCGAGAGCGCCCAGTTCCTCCAGCAGCGCGACCCCGTCGCGTACCGCGCGGTTGTCGGGAGCCTCCACGAACGGGAACCGTTCCATCTCGCCGAGCCCGAGCGCGGTCATCTGCAGGATGACCGCGGCGAGATTGGTGCGCAGGATCTCCGGATCGGTGAACGCCGGCCGGGATTCGAAATCGTCCTCGGAGTACAGGCGGATACAGATCCCGTCGGCGACGCGGCCGCAGCGTCCGGCCCGCTGCCGGGCCGAGGCCTGCGAGATCGGTTCGATGGGTAGCCGCTGCACTTTGGTGCGCATGGAATAGCGCGAGATCCGCGCGGTTCCCGGGTCCACGACGTAGCGGATACCCGGGACCGTGAGCGAGGTCTCGGCCACATTGGTCGCCAGCACTACCCGTCGGCCGGTGTGCGGGGCGAACACCCGATGCTGTTCGGCCGCGGACAGACGCGCGTAGAGCGGCAGGATCTCGGTCCGGGGCATCTTCAGATCAGCGAGCGCGTCGGCCGTATCCCGGATCTCCCGCTCGCCGGACAGGAATACCAGCACATCGCCGTCGCCCTCGGCGAACAGTTCGGTGACCGCGGCGCAGATCGCATCGACCGGGTCCCGGTCCACCGGCCGGTGGCCTTCCTCCTCGTCCTCCTCCGCGGGCGCCGGGAGGACCAGCGGCCGATACCGGAGTTCCACCGGGTACGAACGGCCCGAGACCTCGACGATCGGTGCCGGGTTGCCCGCGGCGTCGGCGAAGTGCCGGGCGAACAGTTCCGGGTCGATGGTGGCCGAGGTGATGACGATTTTCAGGTCCGGCCGCCGGGGCAGCAGCTGTTTCAGGTAGCCGAGCAGGAAATCGATATTGAGACTGCGCTCGTGCGCCTCGTCGATGATGATCGTGTCGTAGGCGCGTAGCAGCCGGTCGCGCTGGATCTCGGCGAGCAGGATGCCATCGGTCATCAGTTTGACCAGCGTGTGCTCGGCGGCGTGATCGGTGAACCGGACCGTATAGCCTACGGTATCGCCCAGTTCGGTGCCCAGTTCTTCGGCGATACGCTCGGCGACCGTCCGGGCCGCGAGCCGGCGGGGCTGGGTGTGCCCGATCGCCCCGCGGATACCCCGGCCCAGTTCCAGGCAGATCTTCGGGATCTGGGTGGTTTTGCCGGACCCGGTCTCCCCGGCCACCACCACGACCTGATGGGCGGCGATGGCGGCGGCGATATCGTCGCGACGCCCGGTGACCGGCAGCTGCTCCGGATAGGTGATGGCCGGGACCGCCGCGCGGCGGGCCGCGATACGTGTCTCGGCGGCCGTGATATCGGAGGCGATCCGGGAGAGATCGCCGCCGCGTACTCGATCCAGCTGTCGCTGCAGCCGGTGTTCGTCGCGGAGGGTGAGAGAAGCCAACCGGGTACGAAGCTCCCGGTGCGTGACTGCGGTCCTGGTCATTGCGTCGACCAGCCTAGCGAAACCGGGCTCGCCGCCGGGTCGCGGCCCGGTCCGGTACGGCCGTGCGGACCCGCCCGGCGCTCCGCGGGCGGGTCGAAGGGCTCCCGGTGCGCTGTCGGTCGTGCGAGTATTGACGGGTTGCGCTTTTCGCGAAAGGCGGTGCGGCATGGATGGATTCGTACTGGACCAGCCCGGTGTGCGGGCCCTGGCCGCACTGGCGTTCGGAGTGGCGGCCCTGCTGGTGCTGGCCCGGGTGATGTTCGCCGAACCGGTGCTCGTGACCGGCGAGTACGGTGGCGCGGGTTGTGCCGGGCACCGCGGTGGCACCGGGCACGGTGGTGACCACGAATCCGATGCGGCGCATCTGCTGATGTGCGCGGTCATGCTGGCGATGGTGCTCTTTCCCGCCGGCGTGCACGCGCACGCCCTGCGCGGTGTGCTGCTCGCCATGACGCTGGTCTTCACGCTGTTGCTCGGTGACAGAGTCGTGCGTTGGTATCGCGGTAGCCGTCCGCGGGGCGGGTACCGGGCGGCATCCATCGGATACCACCTCGTCGCGGCCGCGATAATGCTGTTCACGATGTCCGGGCATACCGGGCACGGTGTGGGTCACGGGGGCGGACCGGCACTCGTATTCGCGGCCCTGTTCCTGGTGGACGCGGCTGTGGTGGTCGTATCCGCGCGCCGCGGCCGGGCGCACTGGTGGGCCGCCCATCCTGTCGCGCCGGAAGCGGGACGCGGACTGTCCTCCTCGGTGCTGCCGCATGTGATCATGGACCTCGGCATGGTCTATATGCTGGTCGCATGACCAGGAAAGGTCTCCGGCGGGGCGCCGGCCGCGGCCCGGCCACGCAACACGGTCGAGATCCGCACATGTTCGGGTGCGAGCGCGGCGCGCAGTAGATCGGCCACCCGGCCGGCGCTGTCCGCCGCGGTACCGCAGGTGAACACATCGACGAAGATGTCACCGGATTCCGGATAGGTGTGCAGCGAAGCATGAGATTCGGCCAGCAGCGCCAGGACGGTCACCCCGTGCGGCTCGAACTGTTTGCCGACCATCTCGCAGACTGTCACACCCGCGGCGGTCAGCGCGTACCGCAACGCCCTCTCCAGCGCGCCGAGATCGTCGCAGAGGGTACGTTCGACCCCGCCGAACTCGGCCAGCACATGCCGGCCGGTGAATTCCGCCGCCACCAATTCGCCACCTCACTCGAATCCGGTGCCGGCGATCAACCCGATACCACCGTGACCTCGTCGAACACCACATCGCCGGCCGCATCGGATTCGGCCAGATCGACGGTCGCGAGCAGCGCCCAGCCGTGATCGCCCGCCGGATCGTCGAGAACCTGGCGCACCTGCCAGAAACCGGGTCGTATCTCCACCCGGAACAGCTGTGGTCCACGGGCATCGGGACCGGTGCCGATACTGTCGTACTCGGCGAAATACGGGGCGAGGTCGGCCGCCCAGTCCGGGCCCGGAGACAGCTCCGTCAGTTCGTCCCAGCGTTGTCTCGACGCGAGTTCGACCCGGCGGAACACGGCATTGCGCACCATCACCCGGAAAGCCCGTTCGTTGGCGGTGACCGGTCGTACGCTCTCGCCGCCGAACGCGATCTGCTCGGCGTCGGTCTCCGCGCCCGCACCGGTCAGTTGTTCCCATTCGTCGAGCAGGCTGGAATCCACCTGCCGCACGAGTTCGCCCAGCCATTCGGTGAGATCGTCGAGTTCCTCGGTGCGCGCCGCGTCGGGGATCGTGCGGCGCAACGCGCGGTAGGCGTCGGCGAGATAGCGCAGCACCACCCCTTCGGAGCGGGCGAGTTCGTAGTAGGAGATCAGTTCGGTGAAGGTCATCGCCCGTTCGACCATGTCGCGGACCACCGATTTCGGCGAGGGCGCGAACTCCGACAGCCACGGGTGCCCGGCCCGGTAGGTCTCGTAGGCGCCTTCGATCAGCTCCGCGAGCGGTTTCGGCCAGGTGATGTCCTCGAGCAGTTCCATCCGCTCGTCGTATTCGATCCCTTCGGCCTTCATCTCGGCCACGGCCTCCCCGCGGGCCTTGTGCTGCTGGGCCATCAGCAGCTGCCGGGGATCCTCGAGGGTGGCCTCGACCAGCGACACCATATCGAGCGCGTAGCCCGGCGACGCATTGTCGAGCAGTTCGAACGCGGCGAGTGCGAACGGCGACAGCGGCTGATCCAGCGCGAAATCCCGCTGCAGGTCCACGGTGAGCCGCGCATAGCGTCCCTGCTCGTCGGGTTCGGGAAGCTGCTGGACCACGCCCGCGTCCCGTAGGGCCCGGTACAACCGGACGGCCCGCAGAATATGGCGCCGCTGGGCCGGCCGCGGTTCGTGGTTGTCCTCGAGCAGATGCCGCATCGCCTGGAAGCAGTTGCCCGGGCGCGCGATCACGTTCAGCAGCATCGCGTTGGTCACCGCGAAACGCGACACCATCGGCTCGGGCGCCGCCGCGACCAACCGATCGAACGTCTCCTCGCTCCACGAGACGAAACCCTCGGGCGGTTTGCGCCGCTGCACCTTCCGCATCTTCTTGGGGTCGTTACCGGCTTTGGCGAGCAGCCGGGTGTTCTCGACCTCGTGCTCGGGCGCCTGTACCACCACTGTGCCCATGGTGTCGAAACCGGCCCGCCCGGCCCGGCCCGCGATCTGGTGGAATTCCCGCGCTTTGAGCCGACGGGTACGGACACCGTCGAATTTGGTGAGGCCGGTCAGCAATACGGTGCGGATCGGAACATTGATGCCGACCCCCAGCGTATCGGTCCCGCAGACGACTTTGAGCAGTCCGTCCTGGGCGAGGCGTTCCACCAGCCGACGATATTTGGGCAGCATGCCCGCATGATGGACCCCGATTCCGTGCCGGATCAGCCGCGACAGGGTCCGGCCGAAACCCGAGGAGAAACGGAATTCGCCCAATGCCTCGGCGATCGCGTCCTTCTCGGCACGACTCGCGAAGTTCGCACTGGTCAGCGCCTGGGCCCGTTCCAGGGCCGCGGCCTGCGTGAAATGGACGACATACACCGGTGCCTGGTGGGTGGTTACCAGTTCGGTCAGCGTTTCGGTGATCGGAGTGCGCGCGTAGGAGAAGTGCAGCGGAACCGGGCGCTCGGTACCCGCGACCACGGCGGTGCTGCGGCCGGTGCGGCGCTCCAGATCGGCGGCGAAGAAATCCACTTCGCCGAGCGTGGCGGACATGAGGAGGAACTGGGCGCGGGGTAGTTCGAGCAGTGGCACCTGCCAGGCCCAGCCGCGGTCGGGATCGGCGTAGAAATGGAACTCGTCCATCACCACCTGCCCGATCTCCGCGTCCGGGCCTTCCCGAAGGGCGAGGTTGGCGAGGATCTCGGCGGTCGCGCAGATGATGGGAGCGGTCGGGTTCACGGCCGCGTCCCCGGTGACCATACCGACCCGCTCGGCACCGAAGATCTCGCACAGTGCGAAGAACTTCTCGCTCACCAGCGCCTTGATCGGCGCGGTGTAATAACTGCGCAGACCCTGGGTCAGGGCGAACAGATGCGCGCCGACAGCGACCAATGATTTACCCGAACCCGTCGGGGTGGCGAGAATGACATGGGAGCCGGCGGCCAGCTCCATCACGGCCTCGTCCTGAGCGGGATACAGTGCCGTGCCCTGCTCGGCGGCCCATATCGCGAACGACTCGTACAGTGCGTCGGCGTCGGTCCCCGGTATCTCGAGCAGTTCGGTCAGATCCACCCGGGACACCCTACGGGCTGCCGTGCGTTCGGTACCGGCACGGTGGCCGCGTGCCGGTCCTCATCCGGCGTGACTAGCCGCGTTCGTCGTCGTCGCCGTAGCCACCCTGCTCGGCGAGGAAGCGTTCGAATTCGGCGCCCAGTTCGTCGCCACTGGGCAGTTCGCCCTCGCCGACCAAGAGGCTGGACTGCCGCTCCTGCGCACCGACGAAGGTGTCGTACTGGCGTTCCAGCGCATGCACCACCGTCTCCACCTCGGAGTTCCCGGCGATATGTTCATTGACCTGTTCGCGTACCCGGGCCGCGGCCTCGCCCAGCGCGGCGAGCGGAATCTCGAGGCCGGTGTTCTCACCGACATGCTCGAGCAGGGTCTGCGCGGCCTCCGGATAGGAGGTCTGCGCCAGATAGTGCGGTACGTGCACGGAGAAGCCCAGCGATTCGTGGCCGTGCTGAGCCATCCGGTATTCGAGCAGCGTGGCGGCGCTGGCCGGCACCTGCAGTTCGCCCGGCCAGCGCTGGTTCTCCGGGATCAGATCGCGGTTGGACGAATGCGCGGTGAGCCCCAGCGGCCGGGTATGCGGTACCGCCATGGGGATGGCACTCAGGCCGATACTGCGGCGTACCCCGAGCTGATCGGCCAGCAACCGCACCGCGGTGGTGAACTTCTCCCAGCGCAGATCCGGTTCCATACCGGCGAGCAGCAGGAACGGGGTGCCCGCGGTATCGCGCAGGGCCCACAGGTTCAGCTCCGGCTCGGCGTAATCGGAGAAATGGTCGGTCTTGAAGGTCATCAGGGGGCGCCGCGACCGATAGTCGAGCAGTTCGTCCACGTCGAACGAGGCGACGAGTTCGCCTTCCAAGCTCTCCCGCAGATGGGTGGTGGCCAGCCGGACCGCGTGACCCGCGTCGGAATAACCCTCCAGACCGTGCACCAGGACCGGCCCCGAACCGTCGTCGGACGACAGCTGCGGAGCGGGGAACTCCAGTTCGTACATTCGCGACTCGTAGTCCATCGCGTACTCCTTCCTGCGCGATCCGTGGCGGGCGGGTCGAGCATCACTGCCGTATCCGCTGCCGCGCCGCGAGCCGCGAATCGCCGTCCATTGTCCCCCATGCAGATATCCGGCCACACCCGGCCGTATACCGGCTCTCAGTGCTGACAACAGCGGCCACGGCCGCGGAATTCCCCGGTCCCGGCGGGGTGTGGGACGGAGGTCGGTGTGGTCGTGTGGCCGGTGGACGCACCGGGGAGTCTGGCACACTCTGTCGGCGGATGTACCCGATTTTCGTCGCGGCAACCCGCGATCGGTGAATCCGCGGCTGCGGATCGCCGTGAGCCCGGAGTTGTCCACAGGCGACGAGTTGTCCACAGACCTCTTCGGCGCGGGTATCTGTCCAGGTCACGGCCGGATCGGGCGGTACACCGTGCCGCATGCTCGAACCATGACTCCCGCCGCATCGTCCTCCCGTCCCGCTGTTCCCGCCGCCCGGTCATCGCAGTGCGCGTCCGGTGGCCGTCACCGCCCGAAAACTGCCTCCGGCACACCGGAAGGTCATCCTGCGCGGTGCCCCACGGCGAGGGCACTGGCGCGCTCCGTTCCGGCCACCCGGGTATCGGGAGCGGTGCCGGATCCGGGTTCGCGTCATACGTACGCGCAAATCTACGGTCGCACGGCGGCCGTGCGCGTTCGGTGCACCGAACACCCCGGCGACGGATACGACCACCTTCTCCATCCGGGGCCCGCCCGGCTCGACGATCCGGGAGATCTACTCGCGGCGATCCCGGCCATGCTCGGTTTCCGGCCGGAGCGTTCACTGGTGCTGGCTGTCCTGTGCGCGGCACCGACCGCGGAGAGCGCGGTCATCGATCTCGTCGTGCGTTTCGATCTCCGGCATCCGGATACCGGTTCCCCTTCCGATACCGAGACGGTGGCCGCCGCGGCCACCCGTGTCTGTGCCAGACCGGGAGTGGTGGGTGTGCTCGTAGTGCTGGTGGACGATCAGCAGAAAGACGGCGAACAGGCTCTGCGGCAACGGGTTCCGGTTCTGGCCGAACTGGAGAAGCAGTTGGCGGCGCGCGCCGTACCGGTGCGTGGTGCGTGGGCGGCGCGTTCGATAGCGGCCGGCGGGACGTGGTGGAGTGTCACCGGCCCGCCGCGCCACGGGCGGATCTCCGATCCGGTGGCTTCGACGGTGACCCTGGGCCGGGTCCTGGAGGGCCGGCCCATTCGCCACAGCAGAGAAGAACTGACCGGTTTGGTCGCGCCGGACCATGCCCTGCGCGCACAGGTTTCGGGCGAACTGGCCGGCGCCCGCGATCGCGCCAAGGACCGGTACGTGGCCGCCGCACGGAATGGTGATCCGGCCGGTTACCTGCGCGGCGAACTGATCACGGTGCTCTGGTTGATCGCGAACGCCGAATCGGGTGCGGGACTGGGGTCGCGGGAGCTGGCCCAGATCGCGGTGGCTCTGCGCGACCGGGAGATCCGCGACTCGGTGTTCGCGGTGGCCGATACAGCGCATGCCGAAGCCACCGAAGGTCTGCTGGCGCGCCTGACCCGCGCGCTGGACGGCGCCGACAGAGCCGAGGCGGCGACCCTGCTGGGGTTCTTCGCCTACGTCCGGGGCGACGGCCCCTTCGCCGGGATCGCCCTGGACATCGCGCTGGATTCCGATCCGCACCACTCCATGGCCGCACTACTGCACACCGCGCTGGAGGCGGGCATGCGGCCCGAACGCCTACGCGATCTGGCCCGATGCGACCGGGACGCCGCCGCGGCACTCGGTGTCGATCTCACCGGGGCATGGTGAGGCCCGGCGCGGGCGGCTCAGCGGGCGCTGTGTGCACGCGAGCCGAGCCCTCGGAGGTAGCTCCACGCGGTGGAAACGATCTCGTCGAGATCGTTGTGCTCGGGTTTCCAGCCGAGTTCGTCGATCGCGCGCCGGCTGGATGCGATCAATACGGCCGGGTCGCCGGCGCGGCGCGGGGCGTCGACCGCGGCGATGGGCCCGCCGGTGACCCGCTCACACGCGGAGATGACCTCCCGCACCGAGAATCCGGTGCCGCTGCCCAGATTGAACACCCGATGGGTGCTCGCCGCGGCGGATTCCAGGGCCAGCAGATGCGCCTGCGCCAGATCCAGGATGTGGATGTAGTCGCGGACCGCCGTGCCGTCCGGGGTCGGCCAATCGGTACCGAACACCGAGATGGAATCCCGGTGTCCCGCGGCCACCTGCAGCACCAGTGGGATCAGATGTGTTTCCACCACCCGGTTCTCGCCGAGGCCGCCGTAGGCGCCCGCGACATTGAAATAGCGCAGACTCGTGGCGGCCAGACCGTGCGCTGCGGAGTACGAGGTGATGGCGTGGTCGATCGCCAGTTTCGAGGCGCCGTAGGGGTTGGTGGGGCGGGTCGGCGCGTCTTCGGTGATCGGGACCTGCTCCGGCTCGCCGTACACCGCCGCGGTCGAGGAGAAGACCAGTCGCCGGGTATCGGTCTCCCGCATCGCTTCGAGCAGCGCGAGGGTTTTCACCACATTGCCGTGCCAGTACTTCTCGGGCCGCTGCACCGATTCGCCGACCAGCGATTGCGCCGCGAAATGCAGTACGCCGTCGAACTTCCGCGCGCGCAACAGATCCGGGGCCGCCTCGGCGATATCGCCCGCTACGAATTCCACACCCTCGGGAACACCGTCGGCATTACCCGTCGACAGATCGTCGACGACCACCACCTCGTGCCCCTGCTCGCGCAGAACGAGTGCGCAGACTCCACCCACATATCCGGCTCCGCCGGTGACCAGAAGTTTCATCGATCAGACCAGCTTCACCTGGACGGCGTGGGCCATTTCGTCGGGCAGTTCGAAACCCCCCGAGTGGCCCGGCACCGTGATGATCACAGCGCCCGGTTTGCTCTCGACAGTGACCCGGGCATCGGGTACCACACCTGCTTCCCGCAGACGGCCGATCACCTCGGGATCGGTCTGGATATGTTCGGCGAGGCGCCGGACCACCACCGCATGGGTACGGCCCTGCGGCAGTTCCGAGAGACGCTTCAGCGGCTCCTCCAGCAATTGCGTCGCGGAGATACCGAGCTCGTCCAATCCGGGAATGGGGTTGCCGTAGGGGGAGGTGGTGGGGTGATTGAGGACCTCCACCAGCCGTCGCTCGACATCCTCGCTCATCACATGTTCCCAGCGACAGGCTTCGGCATGCACGTTCTGCCAGTCCAGACCGATGATATCGACGAGCAGCCGTTCGGCCAGCCGGTGTTTGCGCATGACCGCGACCGCCATACTGCGGCCCTTCTCCGTCAGTTCGAGATGCCGGTCACCAGCGACGAGCAGCAATCCGTCGCGTTCCATCCGGGCCACGGTCTGACTGACCGTGGGGCCACTCTGCTCGAGGCGCTCGGCGATCCGGGCGCGCAGGGGTACTACGCCCTCCTCCTCGAGGTCGTAGATGGTACGGAGATACATCTCCGTGGTGTCGACCAGATCCTTCACTGTTGCCCCTTCGTCGGCACGAATTCTACCTGCGCACCAGCGACCCCGGTCCAATCGAACGGGTCGCAAGATGCGATGGGAATACACTCGGCGCGCGGCCCGACGCCGCAGTCGCGCATACATGTATTTCTACTGTATGACAACGTGCGATGGGGTTTCACCCTTCCCGATACGGTTGCGATCATGGCCACTGCATCGCCGGATCCGAACCCCGCCGCCGGGGAACTGGGCACAGTTGTCTGGACCGACCGCTTCCTGGACTACTCGTGGACCCCCGAACATCCGATGAAACCTGTCCGGTTGGAATACACGATGGCGCTGGCGCGTGCACTCGGAGTGCTCGACGGTATCGAACTCCTGGAGCCGGGCGCAGCCGATACCGCCGATCTGCTCCGGGTGCACACCGGGGACTACATCGACGCGGTGCGCGCGGCGGAGCCGTGGCAGACGATCGACGATCCACCGACCGACCCGCCGTACGGGCTGGGTTCCACCGACAACCCGATATTTCCCCGGATGCACGAGGCCGCCTCGGTGATCGTCGGCGGGACTCTCGCCGCCGCCCGCGCCATCGCCACGGGTGCCACCCGCCGCGCGGTGAGTATCGGTGGTGGTATGCACCACGCCATGCCCGGCCGGGCTGCCGGTTTCTGCGTCTACAACGACGCGGCGGTGGCCGTCTCCTGGCTGCTCGACCACGGTTTCGACCGGATCGCCTACCTCGATGTGGACGTGCACCACGGTGACGGTGTGCAGCGCGCGTTCTATCGCGACCCGCGGGTTCTCACTGTCTCGATCCACCAGCATCCGGCGACACTGTGGCCGAACACGGGCTGGCCGGAAGAGACCGGCAGCGGCGCCGGAGATGGTACGGCGATCAATCTCCCGCTGCTGCCGGGTACCCGGGACCCCCAGTGGTTGCGGGCCTTCCACGCGGTCGTGCCGAGCGCGGTGGCGGCCTTCCGGCCCCAGTTGGTGGTCAGCCAATGTGGTGTGGATACCCATCGGGAGGATCCGCTCGCCGAACTGGAACTGGGTATCGAGGGGCAGCGAGCGGCCTTCCTCGCCATGCGGGAGCTGGCCGATCGCTACGCGGAGGGCAGGTGGCTCGCGGTCGGCGGCGGTGGATACGGCCTGGTCCGGGTGGTGCCCCGGGCCTGGACCCATCTGCTGGGTATCGCGCTCGATCGTCCGGTGGACCCGGCGACCCCGATACCGCAGGATTGGATCGATCTCGTGCACACCGACAGGCCGCGGGTATCGCCGCCCCGCACCATGGGCGACGGTGTGGATATCGCGTTCCAGCGCTGGGACGGCCCCGGCGGTACTGCGGAAACCGGGGACGCCCGGATCGACCGTGCCCAGCGCGCGGTGGATACTGCCGTTCTCGCCACCCGCCGAGCGTGCTTCGGCCCGCTCGGCTTGGACCCGGAGGATCCGCGTGACTGAATCCAGCGACAGCGTCCCCGGCGATCCGCCGCCCGCGCCGCTACATTGGCAGGCCGATGTGCTGGCCTCCGACGGCGGCGTGGTGCGGTTGCGCCCGATCACTCCCGGCGATGCCGAGGAGCTGCAGCGGTTCCATACCGCCCTGTCCGAGCGCAGCCGTTACCTGCGGTACTTCGGCCCCTATCCGCGGATCTCGCCGAAGGATCTGTACCGCACCACCCATGTCGACTACCACGACCGGGTCGGGCTGGTCGTCGTCCTGGGTGAGGCGATCATCGCCGTCGGCCGGTACGAACTGCTCGACCGGACCGGTTCCCGGGCCGCCGAGGTCGCCTTCGTGGTGGCCGACGAACATCAGGGACGCGGTCTGGGATCCATCCTGCTCGAACATCTGGCGGGTGCGGCCGCGGAGAACCGCATCGACACCTTCGTCGCCGAGGTACTGGCGGAGAACACGGTGATGGTCACCGTGTTCCGCGAAGCGGGTTATCAGGTGGAGCGCAGTCGCGACGGTTCGGTGCTGCATCTCGAATTCGCCATCGACCCCACCGAGGCGTTGCGATCGGTGCGCGACGCCCGGGAACGTGCGTCCGAAGCACGAAGTGTCGGTAATCTGCTCGCCCCCCGTTCGGTGGCGGTGATCGGCGCGACACCCAGCACCGGGCGGGTCGGTGGTGTGGTGCTGGCCAATCTGCTGGACGGAACCTTCCAGGGCGCGGTGTATCCGGTGAACCCCGAGCGTCGTTCGGTACGCGGCGTGCACGCCTATGCCACGGTTCGCGATATCCCGGACGAAGTGGATCTGGCCGTTGTCGCGGTCCCGGCGGCCGCTATCGGTTCGGTGCTCGACGACTGTATGGCCAAGGGAGTCAAGGGCCTGCTCGTCTTGTCGGCGGGTTTCGGAGAGACAGGGGAGCCCGGGCAGATCGCCGAAGCCGAACTGGTCGAGGCCGCACGCGGGCACGGGATGCGAGTGGTGGGGCCGAGCGCGCTGGGTATCGCCAACACCGATCCGGCGGTGGGACTCAACGCCACCCTGGCCACGCTGTTGCCCGGGCGCGGCCGGATCGGGTTCTTCTGTCAATCGGGCCCGCTCGGCGTCGCGATCCTCGCCGAGGCCGCCACTCGTAATCTGGGGTTGTCCACGTTCGTATCCGCCGGCAACCGCGCCGATGTCTCCGGCAACGATCTGTTGCAGTACTGGGATACCGACGCCGATACCGATGTGATCCTGCTCTACCTGGAGAGTTTCGGTAATCCGCGCAAGTTCTCCCGGATCGCTCGCCGGGTGGCCCGCAACAAGCCCATCGTCGCGGTGAGTCCCAGTCGGCTGGCTGCCCGCGGGATGTCCGGCGGCGAACTGGACCGTTCCATCGTGCGTGATCTCTTCGCGCAATCCGGTGTGGTGCAGGCGGATTCGATTTCGGAGATGTTCGATTGCGCAGCGCTGCTGGGCTATCAGCCGCTACCACGCGGTCCCCGGCCGGCGGTGGTGGGTAACAGCAGCGCGCTCAACTGGCTCACCTCCGATGCCGCACGCAGTGAAGGGCTCACCGTGGTCGATCCGGTGGACCTCGGCCCCCAGGCCACACCCGAGGACTATCTGACCGCTGTCGTCGCCGCGCTCGAATCCGACGAGACCGACGCGGTGATCGTCATCTTCGCGCCGCCGATTCCGTTGCCGCAGTCCGGATATGCCGAGGCGATCCGGGCGGCCGTGGCGTCGGTACCCGAAGCCAAACCGGTACTCACCACATTCGCCAGTGGCGACGGTATCCCGAATCTGCTGGCCGTACGTGGTCCCGGCGCGGCCGCGGTCCGGGGTTCGATTCCCTCGTTCCCGGATCCGGCGCGCGCTGTCCGTGCCCTCGCCCGGGTGCACCGTTACGCCCGCTGGCGCGATCTCCCTGCGGCCCAGCTTCCGGATACCGCTCATCCGAATGGTGAGAACGGACGCCCGGCGGGTATCGACAGTGAGCGGGCCGTCCGGTTGTCGGCGGAATGGGCCACCGATCCGGCGGGCCGCTGGCTCACCGACGACGAGACCGTGCTGCTGCTCGATTGCTACGGCATCTCCGTGGTGGAGTTCCGGGCTGTCCGTGACGCGGATGCGGCGGTGGCGGCCGCCGAGGAGCTGGGGTATCCGGTGGCGGCGAAGGCGACCAACGAGAGTTGGCGGCGCCGCCCCGATATGAGCTGGGTGCGGCTGGACCTGTGGCGACCCGACGCGATCCGCCAGGCCTATCGTGATCTGGTCGAGCTGTGCGGGGATCCGCTGGTGCATATCCAGCGCATGGCTCCGAAAGGCGTGGGGTGTGTGCTGAAGGTGCAGGACGATCCGGCCTTCGGTTCGGTGATCGAGTTCGGTCTGTCCGGGCCGATCATCGAACTGCTCGGTGACCGTGCCTATCGCGCACTCCCATTGTCCGCCCAGGAAGCGGCCGCGCTGATCGACGCGCCACGCGCGGCGCCGCTGCTGAACGGCACCCCGGCGAGCCCGCGGGTCGACAAAGCAGCCCTGATCGAACTCACTCTGCGTATCTCCGCGATGTTCGACGATCTGCCGGAGTTGCGGGAACTGTCCTGCGAGCCGGTCCTGGCCGCCCCGGAGTCCGCGGCGATCCTCTACGCCCGGGCCAGGATCGGGCCGCAGCCGAGCCGCTTCGATATCGGGCCGCGACGCCTGGGGTGAACGCCCACTTGCCTGCGGTATGCGCTCTTCAGTGGGTGCTGTCTCCAGATACCGTCCGATGCCCGGCCGGTCCGGACGATGCAGGTGAGTGGCCGGGCCCGGATAGTGTCCCGGCGTGCGCCGAGTCCTGATTCCCTCGGCCGTATTACCTGAGGCGGCAACGGGATTCGTGGCCGGGCGCAGATGGGCGCGCCGAGGCCGAGCTGTGGAATCCGCCGAGCGGCGGCACTTTCCGTGGGCGGCGGTCTCGGAGCGAAACGATGGCTGGGAACCTCGCCGGAACCCGACGGGTTCGGCCGTCACGGCCGCGTCGATCGCGGAGTGCGTATCGCTCGGAGATACGGCCGGGATCGAGTCCGGCTGTTCGACACTCGGCACACGGGTCGCCGATAGGACTCGCCGTTCTGCGAACTCATCGTGTGATGGCCGTGACCGGGGCGAATCCCTGTTTCCGGGAGCTGCGTGGCGATCGTGTGTGGCGTCGGATGGATCAGGATCCCAGCGCCTACCGGCTGCCGGGCGGTGAGGAAATCGGCGATGATGGCGCGGTGCTGCACGACGAAACAGGAGGTGCCGTACGGGGAGCCGCCGGAAGACTCGACTGCTACTGAACATTTATCGCCGAATCGCCTGCTACCAGGGATCGGCCGACGAGCAGCCGCCGGCAGGGGATATCAGTGCGGGGCGTGCCGACTGTATTCGGAGTGGCCGGAACCGCGGTGGCCAGGCCACCGACCGGCCTCGCGGAGACAGCCGTCCGAGGGCCGCGCCACCGCGGCTTCGAACAGCGTGACCGGCCGAAAGTGGCCGGTCACCGGTTCCGCGGGCACGGTCAGCTGGCGTAGGCGCGCAGCCGGTCGGCCCGCTCACCCTTGCGGAGCTTGGACATCACCTCGCGTTCGATCTGCCGGACACGTTCCCGGGACAGGCCGAACAGCTTGCCGATCTGGTCCAGGGTGCGCGGCTGGCCGTCGTCCAGGCCGAATCTCAGCCGGATCACCTGCTGTTCGCGTTCGTCCAGGGTGTTCAGGACGCTGCGGACATCGTGATGGAGCAGACCGGCGATCACTGCGCTCTCGGCCGAGGTGGCTTCGGAATCCTCGATGAAGTCGCCCAGGGGGGCTTCTTCGTCGTTGCCGACCGGCATATCCAGGCTCACCGGGTCGCGGCTGTGGTCGAGCAGATCGGCGATCTTCTCCACCGCGATACCCGATTCGGCCGCCAACTCCGCGTCGGTGGCCTCCCGGCCGAGCTGCTGATGCAGTTCGCGCTTGATCCGGGCGAGTTTGTTGACCTGCTCGACGAGGTGGACCGGGAGCCGGATGGTGCGGCTCTGATCGGCCATACCTCTGGTGATCGCCTGACGGATCCACCAGGTGGCATACGTCGAGAATTTGAAGCCCTTGGCGTAGTCGAACTTCTCCATGGCGCGGATCAGGCCCAGATTGCCTTCTTGGATGAGATCCAGCAGCGGCATCCCACGGCCCGTGTACCGCTTCGCGAGCGAGACGACCAGACGCAGGTTGGCTTCCAGCAGGTGCGATCGCGCGGCCTGGCCCTCCCGGACGACGATCGCCAGATCACGCTTGCGGGTCGCCGACAAACGCTTGCCGGTCTCCAGCAGGTGCTGGGCGTAGAGACCCGCCTCGATACGCCTGGCCAGTTCTACTTCGTCGGCAGCTGTGAGCAGTGCGGTCCGGCCGATCCCGTTCAGGTACACACGTACCAGGTCGGCGGCGGGGCTCTGAGCGTCGAGGTCCGTATCACTGGGGCGCACACGAGTGGTGGCGGGGCTTGTCATGACTTGCCTCCTGTCGGTGGTGTCTCACTCCGAACAACGGACCCGACATAGGGAAAGTTCCCTCGCCGAGCGCGGATAAACCGCTCTGAACTGCGGTTTTCACGGTGGCGTTCTGAGAAGTTCCTGAGAAGGAGAGCCCATCGCCAGAAGGCGGAACACGCTGTCGGGGCGTACTCCTAGCGCGGTACGGGATGGATCAACCCGTGTCTCACCAAACCGGTGACCACGCCGAGGGCGGCATCCGCGAACTCCGGGGCGACCTCCTCCGCTCCCTGTGACAGTGCCAGCAGTTCGATCAGTTCGTACAACGGCAGGCCCTCGGGCCGCATTCCCGCCAGCAGCGAGACGGTCGTCTCGTCCACTTCGTGCTGCCACCGCGGCCCGTCACCCCGGTGCAGGCGCGCCACCTGCTGTTCCCAGCCCTCGACCCCCGGTAGTGACACCCGTTCGAGCGCGGTCGCCGGATCGATCCGGTACCGGGACTGCCACACCTGTGCCGGGTCGCCGGCGGTTGCGCGCAACCAGGCCGACCGTTCGAAATAGGCGTGGGCCTCCGCGCCGAGCGGATCGTCGAAGCCGTGGGTGAGGTCCTCGGCCAGGAGTTCGGTCGGTGCGTCCACGGCGCGTAGATAGACGAATCCGAATCCCACCCCGGTCACCCCGGCCTGCTCGAGGGCGGTCAGCCATTCGTCGGCCCGCTGCTGGCCCTCGGGACTGCGCGGGTCGAGACCGGCATCGCGCAGCCAGGTCCCGACGTACAGCGCGGGGTCGGCGATATCGCGCTGGACGACCCAGGCATCGAGACCGTGCGCGGGTAACCATCCGGAGACCCGCTGCCGCCAGTCCTGTTCCTCCGTGTGCACCCAGGCGGCCAGCACCGCGGCGGTCCCGCCGGGTGCCAGCAGTCCGGGGACGCCCGAGAGCACCAGTTCGCTGGCACCGTCGAGCGCGAGACCGGAATCACGGTAGGTGTGCTCGATCCGGGCGGGACCGACCACGAACGGGGGATTGGCCACCACCTGGTCGAAGCGGCGTCCGGCCACCGGCTCGAACCAGGACCCGGGGAGCAGATCGATCTCGAGGTCGTTGAGCGCGGCCGTGGCCTCGGCCAGCCACAGGGCGCGCCGGTTCACATCGGTCGCGGTGACCGACCGGGCGTAGGACGCGGCGTGGACGGCCTGGATACCGCAGCCGGTGCCCAGATCCAGTACCGATCCGACGGATGCGGTGGGGGTGGCCCGCAACAGCGAGAGCGAGGCGTGGCCCACCCCGAGTACGTGGTCCTCGGTCAGGGTGCGCCGCTGCATCGAATCGTCCAGATCGGACAGAATCCAGCGGTTACCCGCACCGATATCGGTCGGCCGCAGATCCAGGGCCGCACGGACCGCACCGCCGCTGCGGGTGAGCAATCCCGCCGCCACGGCATCGTCGATGGGTACCGGTGCCAGCGCGGTGGCGGCTTCCCGCTCGTCCAGGGCGTCGCCGAGGAGCAGTAGCCGGACGAGGACGCCCAGTTCACCCGCCCGGCGGGCCGCGCGGCGTACCGGTACCGGCTCCCCGCGGCCCAGGGCGCTGTGCGCCTCGTCGCCCAGCACCTCGAGCAAGGTGTCGGCGTCGTACCCGACCCTGGTGAGCGCGGTTCGCAGCGCTGGGGCCAGGGCGGTCAGCGATGAGCGGACGGTCGATCCGTATGTGGGCACAGCGGTACTCTGCCACCTCCGGGTACGCACCCCGAGTGCCGCACCGGCCGGTGCCGGGTGGGGCTACCCGTCGATCTCGTCGTGCCGGCGTTCCTCCAGCGCCGGCCGCGCGCGATCCCAGCGGCTGGGTTCGTTCTTGTCCCGGGGCGGCCGGTCGTTGGCGATGAGGACCGCGATCCACGGCAGCGGGACCGAGGCCGCCATGATGAGAATCGAGACCAGAGCGTTGCCGAATGCCGAGTAGGCCACAGCGGCCAGGATCAGCGCGGGGATCCGGAACGCCATGATGATGCTGTACCGGCGGACCCGGGCCCGATGCTGGTCCTCGAAGGAGGGCGCGGCCTCGGTGATCAGCGCCGCGTGTTTGGCGTCGTCGCCGGGAAAGAAACCACGCGAACGGGCGGGACGGGCCGACCGCGGTGTGCCGAGGTGTTCACCGGGACCACTCGCACCGGCGTCGAGGTGCTCCGGGCCGCGCCCGGAGTCTTCGCCGTGCTGCTGCATACCTTCGAGTCTTGCACTATCGCCACCGTCGTGTACAACGTGTCCGGCTTCGATCGTGTACTCCGTCCCCGGGGGCGGTCGCGTGGGGCGCAGGGGAGCATTCGCATCGGGTCGGTGTCCGGCCCGGCCGCGGTTCCACACGCCGGTGCCACCCGGTCGACGGGGGTGATCGTGCGAGCGCGGCGCCCGGATGCGGCATCATGGAGGGCGTGAGTACCGATACTCTGGTCCGCCCCGATACGACCACCGACGAGACCACCGATGACGACACCCCCAAGTTCTTCCACTATGTGAAGAAGGAAAAGATCGCCGAGAGTGCCGTTATGGGCACCATGGTGGTCGCGTTGTGTGGTGAGGTCTTCCCGGTGACGCGCTCGCCGAAGCCCGGTTCCCCGGTCTGCCCGGACTGCAAGAAGGTCTACGAGACCCTCCGCAAAGGCGACTGAGCCCGCCCCGCCACGGCCGGCCAGTACCCCCGACCGGTCGCGAATCGGTGTGCGATCGGTCCGGGCGTCCCTGGGCGGTCCGGCTGCTCTCGGCGCGTGCAGCGGGACCGGTCCCCGCGTCGCTGTCGGCACCGCCGGGCCGGATCAGCGGGTGACCGGGGCGGGTGTCCCGCCGGTGGGGCCTTCCCCCGACTCGTCGTCGCGTCGGGTGCCACGACGCCGCGGTATCCGGTGTGAGCCGGGATCGGCCGGATCGGTATCGCCTCCGGTCCGGTCCGCGTCCCGCCGTTTGGCCAGCCACGCTTTGAACTGTTCCATCCGGGTCGCGCGGGCCGGCCAGAACTCCTGGACCGCGGCATTGAACTCCGCGCCGAGGATCACCGCGAAGCCCAGGAAGAACGTGAACAGCAGGAATGCGATCGGGGTGGCGAGTGCGCCGTAGGTGACCCCGGTCCTGGTCACCAGGGCCAGGTAGTGGCGCAGGATATCGCTGGCCGCCATGAAGAACACCGCCGCCAGCAACGCGCCACAGAAGAGCCGGTGATAGGGCAGCGAACTGTGCAGCGCGAGTTTGTACAGCGTGGCCAGGCCGATGATGAGGAGTAGGCCCACCGCGGGGTAATAGAAGGTATCGATCAAGCGCAGCCCCGGTTCGAGCCAGGAGTCCGGCAGAATCCGCCCGATCAGCACCGGGCCCAGCGCGACCAGCGGCAGGATGAAGATCGCCGCGATGAGGAACTGGACGTAGAGCAGCAGGGCGAAGATGCGCTGCCAGATCGGATTCCGGGCATCCTGCTGGTCGTGCGCCTCCACGATCGCGTCGACGAAGGTCGCCATCGCCGACGATCCGGCCCACAGCGAGAGCACGAAACCCACCGAGACGAACGCGGCCCGGCCACGTCCGAGCACATCGCGGATCGTCGGCTCGATCAGATCGGTGACCACACTCGGACTGAAGAGGTCACGACTGAACGTGAGAGTCTTCGATTCCACGATCTCCACGGTGTCGGGTCCGAACAGGCCGCTCACATATCCGAGCCCACCGAGCAAGCCGAACAGTAGCGGTACCAGCGAGAGGGTCTGCCAGAAGGCCGCCGCGGCGGATTTGGCGAAAATCGAGTCGTCCCAGGCTTTGACAGCCACCCGCCGGATCAAGCGGCCGATCTGGGTGAGGGCGCGCCGCACCCACGCGGTACCCGACGGGTCCGCGCCGGGTTCGCGTCCGTAACTGTGCATGGTCTGTCCAGCATCGCGCACCCGGGCGCCGAGCGGTACGGCAGTGGGCAACGTGTCGGGGGCGACGGGTGAATCCCCGGTTACCGGTCGCGGCCCGGGAAACCGCCGCGGTCCGGGTGTGACACCCGTCGCGACGGCCGCGCCGGTTTGGCGCCACGGCCGCAACGGCCGCTAGTGTTTGTCTCCGTGACCGATGCGAGCGGTGCTATTGCGACGGAGGTTCCGGGCGCATCCCTGCGCGCGTGGCAGCGGCGCGCGCTCACCCGGTACCTGGCGACCAAACCCCGGGATTTCCTCGCTGTGGCGACACCTGGAGCCGGTAAGACCACCTTCGCGCTGCGGGTCGCCGCGGAATTGCTCGCCGACCGGACGGTGGACCAGATCACCGTGGTCGCGCCGACCGAGCACCTGAAACACCAGTGGGCCGCGTCCGGGACGCGTTCCGGGCTGGCGCTGGATTCGAACTTCTCCAACACCACCGGCGGCACGTCGGGCGACTATCACGGTGTGGTCGTCACCTACGCCCAGGTCGCCGCGCATCCGTTCAAGCACCGGGTGCGTACCGAGAACCGGCGCACCCTGGTGATCCTGGACGAGATCCATCACGCGGGTGATGCGAAGAGCTGGGGCGACGCGGTCGCCGAGGCATTCGGCGACGCCACCCGCAGGCTGGCACTGACCGGCACCCCGTTCCGCAGCGACGACAGCCAGATCCCGTTCATCACCTACGAGCCGGACGAAGCCGGTCTGCCGCGTTCCCGGGCCGACCACAGCTACGGCTACACCGAGGCGCTCGCCGACGGGGTGGTCCGGCCCGTGGTCTTCCTCGCCTATTCGGGTGAGGCGCATTGGCGCGACAGCGCGGGCGAGGAGTACACGGCCCGGCTGGGTGAACCGCTGAACGCCGAGCAGACGGCCCGGGCCTGGCGTACCGCCCTGGATCCCGCGGGTGACTGGATCTACGCGGTGCTGCGGGCGGCGGATATGCGGTTGGCGCAGCTGCGCGAGGGCGGGATGCACGATGCCGGCGGTCTGGTGATCGCCTCCGACCAGGAACGGGCCCGCGCCTACGCGGAACTGATCGAGCATCTCACCGGCAGCCGTCCGGTGCTGGTGCTCTCCGACGATCCGACGTCCTCGGCCCGGATCGGTGAGTTCAGCGCCGGTAATCAACCGTGGATGGTCGCGGTCCGGATGGTGTCCGAAGGGGTGGATGTCCCGCGCCTGGCGGTCGGCGTGTACGCCACCAGCGCCTCCACCCCGCTCTATTTCGCCCAGGCCATCGGCCGTTTCGTACGTGCCCGGCGCCCGGGGGAGACGGCCAGCGTGTTCCTGCCCTCCGTCCCGGTGCTGCTGGATCTGGCCGCGCAGCTCGAGGTGCAACGCGATCACGTCATCGGTAAACCGCACCGGGAGAAGGACGGTCTCGACGACGAACTGCTGACCGAGGCGAACAAGCAGCAGGACGAACCGGGCGAGGATGAGAAGGCCTTCGTACCGCTGGCCGCCGACGCCGAACTGGACCAGGTGATCTACGACGGGTCCTCGTTCGGTACCGCGACATTCGCCGGTAGCGCCGAAGAAGCCGACTACCTGGGTATTCCGGGTCTGCTCGACGCCGAGCAGATGCGCGCGCTGCTGCGTGAACGCCAGGCCAAGCAGATCGCCGACCGGTCCAGCGCGGAGCCGGCGACGCCCGTGCCGGCCGCGCCGGCCGCGGGTAATGCCGCCGAACGGGTGGCGACCGCCGACAAACTGGGCGAACTGCGCCGCGAATTGAACAGTCTGGTCGCGATGCACCATCACCGCACCGGGAAGCCACACGGAGTGATCCACGGCGAGCTGCGGCGTCAGTGCGGCGGCCCGCCGACCGCGCTGGCGACCGTCGATCAGCTCGGCGAGCGGATCGCTGCGCTGCGCCGGATGTGACCGACCGGGCATTCCCGGACGTGTTCGCCGGCACTGTCGGCGTGCTGCCGAACCTGATCACGGTGAACCACGCGGCTTTCGCAGCCGCAGACCACCGCGCCGGACAGCGTGCCCGGCAGGCGGTGCGGTACGTGAGCAGTGGTGGCGGTCGGACGAGACCCGGGCGCCTGTAGTCGGGGTTCCGGTAGTAACCGCCGAAAAACCAACGGATATGGCGTAGCCGCAGCTGGCCGCTGGTGAGGCCAGGTTCGGTCTGCGGTGGAGGCGGGTTACTGGTTGGCTTGGCTCCCAACGTGGTTGGTTGCTGGGAGGTCGGTTTCGTGGCGACGCGGGTGTTCGCGGATGAGGAGTTGGCGCGTCTGCGGGAGTTCCCGGAGATCGGCCGGGAGCAGCTGTTCCGGTTCTTCGCGCTCTCGCCGGCGGATCTGGCGTTCGTCGATCCCGGCCGCGGTCGTGGTCCGGCTGATCGGCTGGGTATCGCGATCGCGTTGTGCACGTTGCCGTGGCTGGGGTTCGTGCCCGATCGGGTGGTGACCGCACCGCCGGTCGCGGTAGCCCGGTTGGCCGAGCAGCTGCGGCTCGACGGTACCGAGATCCGTTCCTACGGCCGCCGCGCCCAGACCCGCACCGACCATCTACGCCTGGTCGCCCAGTATCTGGGCTGGCGTCAGGCGGGTGCGCTCGAACTCGAGGAGCTCGACGAGTTCCTGCTCGCGCGGGCGATGGAACACGATTCCCCGACTCTGCTGTTCCGGTTGGGGTGTGAGTATCTGATCTCGGCGCGGGTGATCCGGCCCGGTCCGGTGACCATGGTCGAACGCGTCGCCCACGCCCGCGAGCAGGCCCAGCGCGAGACCTGCGACCGGCTGGCCCACGAGTTCACCCCGGCTCGCTGCGCCGAGTTGGACGCACTGCTGACCACCGATGTCTCGCTGGGGGTTTCGCGGTTGCGGTGGCTGTCGACCGGGCCGGTGGAGGCGTCCGCGGCTGCGGTGCGCGCCGAGGTCGACAAGCTGGCGTTCCTGCGCGGCCTGGGTGCCGACCGGCTCGATATGTCGGTGCTGCCCGCCGAGCGGCGACGGTTCCTGGCCACGATGGGGCGCCGGTCGACCCCGCAGGCGTTGGAACGCCGGGATCCGCAGCGGCGGTATCCGATCCTGCTCACCGTGCTGGCGCAGTCCGGAACCGACGTGCTCGACGAGGTCGTGGCCTTGTTCGATCAGGCGATCTCGGCGAAGTTCGGTGCCGCCGAACGCCGGATGCAGCAGGAATTGGCCGAACGCGGCAGATCCGGAGAGGACCGCCAGGCCCTGCTGGACGACCTCCTGGCGATCGTGACCGATCCTGCGGTGGCCGATGAGGAGATCGGTGCGTTGATCCGCGGCGATGCGATCGGGTGGGAACGTCTGCGGGCGGCGATCGCGCAGGCCAACCCCGGTTGCCGCGTGATCACGGGCACCTGGCCGCGCTGGACTCCTCCTACAATTACCTGCGTCAGTTCACCCCCGCGGTGCTGTCGACGGTGGAGTTCGCGGGCGGGACCGCGGCGACGGAGTTGTTGATCGCGGTCGCGATGCTGCGTGAACTCAACGCGACCGCGCGGCGGAAGGTGTTCGACGAGGCCCCGACCGGGTTCGTGCCCGCGAAGTGGCGCGGCTACCTCGACGCGGCGCGCAAGTCCGGCAGCGCTACCGCCTACCGGCACTACTGGGAGCTGTGCGTGCTGCTCGGGCTGCGCGACGGGCTGCGCAGCGGGGACGTGTACGTGCCCGGCTCACGCCGCTACGCCGACCCGGCCGCCTACCTGCTCACACCGCAGCGGTGGGAACCGCAGCGCGGCGAGTTCTGCCGTTTGGTCGGGCGATCGGCCGATCCCGACGTCGCCCTGGCCGCCGTCGTCGAAGAACTGCACACCGCGGTCGATGAACTCGAGACCGTGCTCGCCGAAGGTGAGGGGCCGGTACGCCTGGACGGCGAGTCCGGGGAGCTGATCATCTCCCCGCTGACCGCCGAGGATGTTCCGGCCGAGGCGATCTCGCTCAAGGCCGAGCTGACCGAGATGCTGCCGTTCGCGCCGATCGTGTCGTTGCTGATCGAGTTGGACAAGCGCACCGGCTACCTGGACTGTTTCACCCACGCCGGTGGCCGGGCAACCCGCACGCCGGAGCTGAAGCGCAACCTGATCGCGGTGCTGCTCGCGCACTCGACCAACCTCGGGTTGACCCGGATGGCCGAGGCCTGCGGCATCTCCTACGACATCTTGTCCTGGACCGACGAATGGTATGTGCGCGAGGAAACCCTGCGCGCGGCCAACCTAGTACTCATCGACTACCACCAGCGGCTCCCGCTGAGTCCGGTGTTCGGCACCGGGACCTTGTCGTCGAGCGACGGGCAGCGGTTCCCCACGCGCGGGAAATCCACCACCGCGCGGCCGATGAGCCGCTACTTCGCCGGTGAGGGCCTGTCGACCTACACCCATGTCACCGACTCCCACTCCACCTACGGCACGAAGGTGATCGTGGCGACCAAACGCGAAGCCCACTACGTGCTCGATGAGATCCTGGGCAACGCCACCGATCTGCCGATCACCGAACACGCCACCGACACCCACGGGGTCACCCTGGTCAACTTCGGGCTGTTCGACCTGCTCGGGATGCAGCTGTCCCCCACGCATCCGGGACCTGGGACGCATCACCCTCTACCGGCCGGGCCCGCGCGCCGCGGCCGAGGACCGGTTCCCGCACGCGGGCCCGCTGATGACCCGAAAGGCCAACATCGATCTGATCGCCGAGCACTGGGACGACCTGCTCCGGTTGGCCGGCTCGCTGAAGTTCGGGCACGCCACCGCCTCCCTGCTCGTCGGCAAGCTCTCCGCCTCGGGCCGTCAGAACACCCTGGCCGCAGCGCTCAAGGAGTACGGGGCGCTGCGGCGCACCATCTACGCCGCGAAATACCTCGCCGATCCGGACTACCGGCGCAAGATCACCCGCCAGCTCAACAAGGGCGAATCCCTGCACGCACTACGCCGCGACCTGCTCTACGCACACGAGGGCACGATCCGCGCCCGCCAGCTCGCCGACGAAACCGAGCAAGCGTGGTGCCTGACCCTGGCCACCAACGCCGTGATCGCCTGGACCACCGAGTACTACGGCCTCGCGGTCGAGCAGATGCGCCGGGCCGGGCACCGCATCGACGCCGAGGTCCTGGCCCACGTCAGCCCCGCGCACAGCGCCGACATCAACTTCTTCGGCGCGATCGAAGTCGACATCGAGGGCGAACTCGCCGCGCTCGGCCCGACGGGCTACCGGCCGCTGCGGGTGCGCGACACCCTGTTCTGACCGGTCCCGGCGTTACCCCAGGGCCCGGTTCGTGTGCTCGTGGTCGAGCCATTCGGTGGTCCTCATGTCCGGGATCAGGTCCGCGCAGGATCGTCCGTCCTTGGTCCAGTCGTGGTCCCAGGCCCGTGAGTGGTGCGGTCCGGCGATGTAGCCGAAGGAGTAGGGGCGCCCTCGACTCCGATCCGCAGCTTGTCGGCGGTGATGCCCGCCCACTGGCGTCCGGTGTGCCGGCTGATCACCCGCCGTGCCCGGCCGGTCCAGACGTGCAGGGCGTATTTCGGGCTCGCTGTGGGTGACGCCGGGATTCCATGCCGGCTCCTGGGTCGACTGCGCGGGCGGGGCGTCTGGTCGGCCGGTGACCGCGGCGCCGAAGGGGCGGCGCGGCAGTGGGGGCGATGCGGTTCGGCGTCGCGTTGGTCGGTGACATGCGTACTCCAGGTCCACGCTTCCCGCCGGGCGGTGTACGTCGGGGACCTCGCGGTTCCGAATGGCGAGCCCGACATATGCAGAAGTTAGGACTTACTGCGTGCGAAGAGAATCGCTTGCTGAGCTTTCGCATCCGGGTCGAGCAGCATCTGGGCCTCGACCACGAATCCGGCATCGTGCAGCCACGATGCCACCTGGTTCGGCTGACGGCGGTGGATATGGACCTTCATCGGGTGACCGCCGTAGCCCTCTGTCTTCAACAGCGACTCGCCGCCGACGTGAAACAGGAGTTGCAACGGTCCGCCGGGACGCAATGCTTGGTGGAAGCGCCCGAATACAGTCGGCACCTCGTCGTCTGGGATGTGGATCAAAGACTGCCAGGCGAGCAGGCCGGCCACCGAAGCGACGGGCAGGTTCAGTTCCGTCATCGAGCCCACCTCGAACCGCAGGCCGGGGTGGTCGCGCCGGGCCACGTCGATCATCGCCGGGGAGAGGTCGATACCGAAGGCGTCGACACCGAGCTCATGCAGGTGGGCGGTGACTTCACCGGGGCCGCAGCCGACGTCCGCGACCGGTCCGCCGCCAGCGGTCCGCACGCTGTCGGCGAACAATGCCAGAGCCGCGCGAAGGTACTGGTGTCCGGCGAGGGCGCCGCGCACTTGGTCGGCATAGCTGACCGCGACCGTGTCATAAGAGGTTCGGGTGTCGGCCAACCAATCATCCGTGGTCATGACCGGCAGGATATTCCATGATCGCGGCGGACTCGGCGCTACCCGGGAACGGCGAAGGTGCCTCCACCCGGCCGGGTGGAGGCACCTTGAACGGCGGTACGCGTCTGGCCGTGACCGCTCAACGATAGCAGTGATACCCCGGATAATGGGCTGTTATCCGGGGTAACTCGAGAGGCGACCTGCGGCGGACCCGCTCCGGCGTGCACACGAAGCGACCCCGTTATCCGGGGCTAGTACTGACGAGGGGAATCCGATGGCCGCGAGAGTGACCCGGCTGCGTACCGCCCCGCCGGCGCGTACCCTGCGCACCGCCGCCGAGGCGTTCCTCGACACGATCGGCTCGGCGAACACCCGCCGCGCCTACGGCATCGCCGTCGTCAAGACCGTCGACCAGCTCGACGCCCGCCACGACGGACTCACCGCCGCCAGCCGCGCCCTGGACTCGGTCACCGACACCGAAGTCGGCGCCGCACTGGAAACCCTCTGGGGCACCGCCGCGGTGAACACCTGGAACGCGCGCCGCGCCGCAGTCGCCAGATGGCTGTCCTGGTGCGCCGAGCAGGGCTGGACCGCACCGAGCGTCCCGGCCTCGGCCGCGCGGTCCACACCGCCGGACTCCGACACCCCCGTCCGCTCGCGTACCGCGATCGACCGGCTCATCGCCCGCCGCGAGATCCACCTGCGGGAGAAGACGCTGTGGCGGATGCTGTACGAAACCTGCGCCCGCGCCGAGGAACTGCTCCAGCTCAACATCGAAGACCTCGACCTCGCCGGCCGCACCGCGGCGGTGAAGTCCAAGGGCGCCAAACCCCGC
Source organism: Nocardia sp. NPDC003963 (assembly GCF_053605105.1). Lineage (NCBI taxonomy): Bacteria > Bacillati > Actinomycetota > Actinomycetes > Mycobacteriales > Nocardiaceae > Nocardia > Nocardia sp. NPDC003963. The sequence goes on along the minus strand of NZ_JBSGIP010000002.1, from coordinate 259,224 downwards.
ACCCGCCGCCGCGGCGCCGCCCACCACGAACACGTCCTCGAGAACGTGTACTGGGACGCGGGCACCGCCCGCCTGCTGCCCCGGCTCATCCGCGACCGCACCCGCGGGCCTGTGTTCGTGACCCACCGCCGACCCGGGCCCGGAAAGTACCTCGCCGACCGCGACATCTGTCCCGACACCGACCTGGCCCGGCTGTCCTACGACCAGGCCCGCGACCTGCTCGACACCGCCACCGCCGTCGATGGCCACGGGACCGGCTGGGACCTGCACGAACTGCGCCATTCCGGCCTGACCCACCTCGGGGAAGCCGGGGCCGGCCTGCTGGAACTGATGGCCAAGTCCCGCCACCGCAAAGCCGAGAACCTGCGCCGCTACTTCAAACCATCCCCGCAAGCGATGCGTGAATTGACCTCGATCCTGGGCCCGGACACCAACCGCCGCTGAACAGCAGCTACGCCATATCCGTTGATTTTTTCGGCGGTTACTACCGGAACCCCTAGTCCCTGTTCACCGGCGAGGTCCGTCCGGCGCCACGCTTCACACCTCGAAGTACCGGGCGGGGTCCAGCGAGCCGAGCGGTACCCAGCGCGATGTTTCCACGCCCGCACCGGAATCGCCCGCCGCGGCATCGTGATCCGGTTGTCCGTATCCCTGCAGGTCCAGGCCCAGACGCGGATCCTCGTCGATACGGCGAGCGAGAGCGTAGAACGTGGCCAGCACATGGACACAGCGTGCGGTGCGCGCACTGCACGAGCAATCGATGGCCGCCGGCTCCGGTGCCACCGAAATGCCCGCCGCGAGAGCGGCGGCGTGCATTTCGTCGGTCAGCAGAGTGGGTTCGGTCCCGGCGATCGTGGTCAGCACCGTGACCGAGGGCCGGGGTAGCGGCACCAGTTCGATATGGGTGACCGACGCCTGTCCGCCGCGATGGATATGTGCCCGGACGATCCGTCCCTCCATCACGGTGTGCACCCCGTCGTTGCGGGCGATACTGCGGGCCCGGGGCAGCAGCGGATCGGGCCGGGTCTGCCGGAGGGGTTCGGCCAGCCTGACCCAGTCCATACCCCACTTCGTGTACCCGAATTCGTTGTCCGCCATCAGTTTCCCCGTTTCCGGCGCAGTACTTCCAGTAACTGTTCGTCGTCGAGGCGGGCCAGATCGGCGATACCGCCGCTGTCCGCGAGATCGGTGAGCGCGGATTTGCGGCGCTGCATGGTCGCGATATGTTCCTCGACGGTGGTCGCCGAGGTCAGCGTCGTGACGGTGACCGTGCGTGTCTGGCCGATCCGGTGCACACGATCGGAGGCCTGGGCTTCGACGGCGGGATTCCACCACCGGTCGAAGTGGATCACATCGGCGGCCCGGGTGAGGGTGAGCCCGGTTCCCGCCGCGCGCAGGCTGAGCACCAGTACCGGCGGCCCGCCGGGAGCCTGGAACCCGCTGACGATCTCCGCTCGCTCGGCCTGGCTCAGCCCGCCGTGGAAGAAGGGCGCGCTGATCGCGAACTGTTCGGCCAGATGCCGCACCAGCAGATCGCCGGTGGCGCGGTACTGGGTGAAGATCAGGGTGGGCGCCGCGTTGTCGAGATTGGCGGCGACGATATCGGTGCAGAGATCGAGTTTTCCGGAGCGGCCGCTCAATTCGTCCCGGTCGCCGTCCACGAGCCCGGGGTGGTTGCACACCTGCTTCAGGGCGGTGAGTGCCGCCAGGATGCGGGTCCGGCGCTGTGTCCCGGTGCCGAAACCGTCGGTCACGGCGCGGTCCAGCAACCGGTCGTAGAGTTTTTCCTGTTCCGGGGTCAGATCGCACAGCAGATCGTTGTAGATCTTGGCCGGTAGCGCGGCGGCGACCTGCGCCTTGCGCCGGGTGAGCAGCACCGGTTCGAGCGCGTCCTGTAGCCGGGCGGCCGCGGACGCGGACCCCTGCTCGATGGGTTTGACGAAGCGGCGGCGGAATTGGGCGCGATGTCCGAACAGCCGGGGTGCCACGAGGTGCAGGAGCGCCCAGAGTTCTTCCAGATGGTTCTCCACCGGCGTCCCGGTCAATGCGACGACGGCCGCGGCGTCGAGCGCCCGGGCTGCTTTCGACACCTGCGTCCGTGGATTCTTCAGTGCCTGTGCCTCGTCGAATACCACAGTCGCCCACCTGTCCCCGGTGATCCGGTGGCCGTGCAGCCGTAGCACCGGGTACCCGGTGACGACGATATCCCCGGCTGCCGCGGTGCCGATATCGCCGCCGCGCCGGGCCACCGGGCGCAGTCCGGGTGCGAAGCGGGTGATCTCGTGTACCCAGTTGCCGACCAGTGAGGTCGGGCAGATCACGAGTTGCGGGCCCGCTGCGGCCCGGCTCAGCAGCAGGCCGATCGTCTGTACGGTTTTGCCGAGGCCCATCTCGTCGGCGAGGATCGCCCCGCCGTGCCGGGCGACGGTTTCGCGCAACCAGCCGATCCCACGTGCCTGATAGGGCCGTAGTTCGGCGTGTAGCTCGCCACGTAGGCCGTCGGCGACGTCCGTGGTGTCGTGCAGGACCGACAGCGCGTGATCGCGGGTGCGGATCGCGGTCCCCTGGGCGTTGGGAAACGCGTGTCCGGCGAGCGGGATATCCGCGTGGTTCCCGGCCAGGATCGTCTGCCAGGCCCGGGTGGAGACGCCCGGATCGGGCGGGGCGAGCCCGGCGAGACCGGTAGGGTCCACCAGTGCGCAGTCGACCGGGGTGACCTGCAGGGCGATACTCCCCGCACGGGCCTGCGCGAGGGTTCCGCCGGGGACGGCGAGCGCGAGGGTCGCGGCGTCGCCGATTCCCTCGGGTGCCGGTCCGGGTTCCCGGCCGGTCCAGGTCCACAGGGCGAACATATGGCGGTCGGGCAGATAGGTGGTCTCGGTGGTCGGCAGCGTGCACCCCTATGATCGGCGTATGGCGTACGGAGTAATGGACCAACGCGCACGATACCGGATTTGTTCCGGTACGGTCCGATCGGTGCACAGGCGGTCTCGGTAGCGGTGAAAGGGAGTTCGATGATCAGCGACAGCGCCCCGGGTCGCACGGGACCGGTCATTTCCGCGACCCGGCGGCAGTGCCGGTGACCCGCGCGGTCGATCCCGCTCGCCACCTGCTCGAACTACTGTGGCGGCGTGAACTGCCGCCCCGGCGCGGTGGACGCGGCCCCCGGCAGACCGTGAGCGTCGACGCGGTGGTGGCGGCGGCGATCGGCCTCGCCGACCGCGACGGCTACGAGAAGGTGTCCGTTCGCGCGGTCGCGGCCGAACTGGGCCTGCGGCCGATGAGCCTGTACACCTACGTACCGAGCAAGGACGCACTCGTCACACTGATGGTCGACGCGGTCGCGCTGGACGAGCCGCCGATCCCGGCCGGACTCCCGGTCCGTGACCGGCTGACGGTGATCGCCCGGCAGGTCCGGGACGAGTACCTCGCCCATCCGTGGCTGTTCGAGGTACCCGCGTGGCGGATGGTGCTGGGTCCCGGCCGGATGCGGCGGTACGAGCAGTACCTGGCGGCGGTCGACGGGGCCGGCCTCGACGATGTGGAGATGGACCGGGTGATCTCGGTGCTGTCGCAGTTCGCGACCGGTAACGCGCGGACCGCGCTCGCCGCCGCGCGCAGCGCCGAAGTACAGTCGGATGCCGACTGGTGGGAGGCCCACGGCCCGGTGCTCACGCAGGTCATGCCCGCCGCGGACTTCCCGCTGTCCAGCCGGGTGGGTGCGGCCGTCGGTGAGCTGTATCAGGCGCCGGGTGACCCGGCCGGTGATTTCGATTACGGATTGCGGCGGTTGATCGACGGCGTCCTGCCCGCGTGAACGCCCGTGGCGGGCGACCGGAATGGTCGCCCGCCACGGAAACGGTGTTCTGTTGTTCGATGCTGTTGTGTCGGACGCGAGGACGGGTCAGAGAGCGGGAGCGGACTCCGTATCGATCACGGCGTCGAGTTCGCGCAGTCGTTCCATATGTTCGTTCGCGTGGTGCTGGCAGAAGAGCAACTCGCCACCTGCGGGCAGAACGGCACGCACACGCGCCGCCGCCCCGCAGCGATCGCAACGATCGACCGCGGTCAGTGGGGTGCTTGTCAGGGTTCCTGGCATGACTCCTCCGTCCTGGCTTCCGGCACAATACCGTTCACCTGGTGTGAGGCCCGTGGTCACTCCGCGGGCTCGCTTCCGCTACTTCCCAGCAGTGGTGTAACTACTCTGTCAGACGTTCGGGGCATCGGCTTTGTTCCCACTGGGGAACCACTGTGTTTTCCCTAACACGACCAGCGATTTTCGCCTGTGGCGAACACCGCGGGGCGAGTGCGGGAAACGTGGGACCGCTGCTCCGTACCGGCTGTCGAGTTGTGTATCGGAGGTTACCCGTGCCCTGTGACACTCACACCCTTGTTCACCTCTGTACTCCCGGTGAGTGGGCACTCGCCCGGGAACGAGGCGCGCATCGGCCCGATTCGCTGCGTTCGGAGGGGTTCGTCCATCTCTCCGCACCGCAGCAGGTGCACCTCCCCGCGAACAGGCTGTTCGCCGGTCGGCGCGATCTGCTGCTGCTCCGGCTGGACCCGGCTCTGCTCGCGGCGCCGGTGCGCTGGGAACCGGGGGTGCCCGGCGACGATCCGGCGATGCGTTTCCCGCATCTGTACGGTCCGCTGCCGGTCGAATCGGTGGTCGGTGTCGACGACTACCTGCCGGATGCCGACGGGGTCTTCGCGCCGCTGTCCGGCTGAGCCGGAGATCGGAGCGGCCGCGCTACCGCGGCCCGGTGGCGCCGTCACCGAGTTCGCGCGCCAGGATCGCGGCCTGGACGCGCGACCGCATGCCCAATTTGGTGAGCACGCGGGAGACATGGGTTTTCACCGTGGTCTCGCCGATGAACAGCCGTGCCGCGATCTGGGCGTTGGACAGCCCGGCGCCCAGACAGTCGAACACTTCTCTCTCCCGGCCGGTGAGATCGGTCATACCCGGGGGCGGTTCGGGTGCCCGGTCGGCGGATGTACCGGCGAAGGCATCGATCACCGCGCGGGTGACCTCCGGCGCCAGGACGCCCTCGCCCGCGGCCACCGCCCGCACCGCCTCCACTAGCGCGGGCCCGGAGGCGGATTTCAGGACGAAACCCGAGGCGCCCGCGCGCAGGCTGCGGAACACGTACTCGTCCAGATCGAACGTGGTGAGGACGAGCACCCGGGCCAGCTCCTCGCCGGTGACCCGGGTGGTCGCGGTGATGCCGTCCACTCCGGGCATCCGCACATCCATCAGCACCACATCCGGCCGTAGCGCCCGGGCCTGGGTCACCGCGACCGCACCGTCGGCGGCCTCACCGACGACCTCGATATCACCGGCCGCGTCCAGGATCATGCGCAGACCGGCGCGGATCGCGGCGTGGTCGTCGGCGATCAGCACCCGGATCGTCACCGCGGGCCACCCGCGGTCTCGGGTATCGCCGCCATCGGCAGCCGGGCCCGGACCCACCAGTCGCCGGACTCCGGGCCGGCCCGCAGCGTTCCGCCCAGGGCGGCCGCGCGTTCGCGCATATTCGTCAGCCCGCGCGGATCGGGATCGGCCGAGTCCGATCCCGCCATCGGTGGTGCTCCGGCGGCCAGTGGGTTGCGTACCGTCACTGCCAATCCTGTGGATTCGGCGCGCACGTCGATATCCACCTCCTGTCCGGGTGCGTGTTTCATCACATTGGTCACCGCTTCCTGAACGATCCGGTATGCGGCCTGGTCGACCGCGCCGGCCGGAACGGTTTCGCCCAGCTCCACCCGGACCCGCACCTGCATTCCTGCCTGCCGGGCGGCGGACACCAGGCCCGGTAGCTGGGCGAGGCGCCCCGGTGCCGTGGTCTGGTCGGCATCGTCGTCGCGGCGCAGCAGCCCGATCATCGTCCGCATCTCCCGCAGCGCTTCGACACTGTTGGTGCGAATGGACCCCAGTACCCCGGCCAGTCGTGGATCGGTCCCGGTGCCGTCGAGGATGCCCAGCGCCGCCTCGGACTGCAGGGCGATCGCCGACAGGTGGCCGGCGATCACATCGTGCAGATCGCGGGCCATGGCCTTGCGTTCGTCGGCCACCGCCGCCTGCCGGTCCAGTTCGGCGACCAGCGATTGCGCGCGGGCGCGGGCCCGCTCGGCGTCCGCTGTCTCCTTGTGCGCGCGCACGGTCAGGCCCCACCACAGCGATGTGCCGACGAACGCTGCGGCCAGTACCAGGGCCAGTGACATCAGATGCCAGTCGCCGGTGATCGCCAGCACCACACCCGCCGCGGTCGCCGAGAGCGTCAGCCAGGCGACCACCGCCCCCTGCATCTGGCGCCGGGTGCCGTACACCACCGCCGCGTAGATGAGGTCGGTGTAGACCAGCCAGATCGGTACGGTCGGACCGAGCGAGAGGTCCAGCGCCAGCGGTATCAGCCCGAGCACCATGGCCGTGATCGGTGCCCGGCGCCGCACCAGCAGGACCGAACACGCCAGCGCGAGGATCACCAGACGCGGCCACAGTGGACCGGCCTCCGCCGGACCGGCGAACATCATGTGGAAACCGGCCAGATACAGCAGCACGCCGAACAGGAACCACCCGCCCGCGACTACGACGTCACGTGTCCTCGCCGATAACGTCGACCAGCGTCCCATCCGTTCATCTCAGCACACCGATTCGCGGCCGGGATCCATCGAAGTGATGAGCGGTGCCGGTACCGATTGCCGAGCCTGTGGGGTATGCGCTCGTCGACCGGGCCCGCTGTCCGGCGCGCGAATCCACCGGTGGCGGTAATCTGCGGATACACGCTGTGTTTCGGCCGCTACGTGACCGGCCCGGTGACCGATGCCACCCGGCCGGGCGACCGCGGTGGCCCGGACGGACGGGATCCGGATGAAGGTCTACACCCAGCGGCTCGGCGGTAGGAACCATCGGTTCGACGGCCTCGTGGACGTACTGGCCAAGGCCACGCCCCGGCGCAGCGGCGACGAACTGGCCGGCTGCGCCGCGACCAGCGATGCCGAGCGCGCGGCGGCGCAATGGGTGCTGGCCGATGTACCGCTGGCGGAGTTTCTCGAACAACCGGTGGTTCCCTACGAAACCGACGAGGTGACCCGGCTGATCCTGGACACCCACGATCGCGCGGCGTTCGCGCCGGTCGCCGCGCTCACCGTCGGTGGGCTACGGGATCTGCTGCTCGGGGTCGCCGCCGGGGAGGACACCGCCGATCCGGCCGCTACGTTACGTGGCCTCGCCCCCGGATTGACCCCGGAGATGGTCGCCGCGGTCAGCAAGATCATGCGCAACCAGGATCTGATCGCCGTCGCGCACGCCGCCCGGGTGCGTTCGGCGTTCCGGACCACCATCGGTGACCCGGGCACACTGGCCACCCGATTACAACCCAACCATCCCACCGACGACCCCGAAGGTATCGCCGCCGCGGTCCTGGACGGATTGCTGCTCGGCTGTGGCGATGCGGTCATCGGGGTCAACCCGGCCACCGACTCACCGCGGGCCGCGGCGGAGCTGCTGACGCTGCTCGACGATATCCGCACCCGCTTCGAGATCCCGGCCCAGTCGTGCGTGCTGGCCCATGTCACCACCACCATCGATCTGATCGCGGCCGGGGCGCCGGTGGATCTGGTGTTCCAGTCCGTCGCCGGGACCGAGGCAGCCAACACCGCGTTCGGGGTGGATCTGGCGCTGTTGCGCGAGGCGAACGCGGCCGGGCAGTCCCTGCGCCGCGGTACGGTCGGCGACAATGTGATGTACCTGGAGACCGGCCAGGGTTCGGCGCTGTCGGCCGGGGCGCATATCGGGACCGGTGGGAGACCGGTCGACCAGCAGACCCTGGAGGCCCGCGCGTACGGCGTCGCCCGGGAACTGCGCCCGCTACTGGTGAACACCGTGGTCGGGTTCATCGGCCCCGAGTACCTGTACGACGGGAAACAGATCGTGCGGGCGGGTCTGGAGGACCATTTCTGCGGCAAGCTGCTGGGCCTGCCGATGGGCGTCGACGTCTGCTACACCAATCACGCCGAAGCCGACCAGGACGATATGGACACCCTGCTCACCCTGCTCGGGGCCGCCGGATGTGCTTTCGTCATCGCCGTTCCCGGCGCCGACGATGTGATGCTCGGCTACCAGAGCCTGAGTTTCCACGATGCGCTCTACGCGCGGCGGGTGCTGGGTCTACGGCCGGCCCCGGAGTTCGCGCGATGGCTGGATCGGCTCGGGATGCTGGACGAGATGGGCCGGATCCTGCCGGTGGCGCCGTCTGCGTCACCACTGCGCGCGCTGACAGGAGGCCGATGACCCACCGGCCGAGTACAGATGACCACCGACCGGGACCGGTGACCGGCGACAGGGGGCCGATGAGCGACGAACAGACCCAGGCCTTCTGGACCGGCTTGCGGGCGTTCACCCAGGCCCGGATCGGTCTCGGCCGGGCCGGCGACGCGCTGCCCACCCGCCGGGTGCTGGAATTCGCCGCCGCGCACGCCGCCGCCCGCGACGCGGTGCACACCCCGTTGGACCTACCGTTGCTGAGCGCGCGGCTGACCGAACTCGGTCTCGGTGAACCGGTGCATATCGCCAGCCGGGCGCGAGATCGCGCCGAATACCTGCGCCGACCCGATCTGGGCCGCCTCCCGGCCGGTGAACCGGGTCCGGTGAGCGGGGTCCCGCGGCCGGGTCCGCCGCATTCGGGCGCCGAGATCGGCCTGGTCCTCGCCGACGGCCTGTCCGCCCGGGCACTCACCGAACACGGTCCACCCACCGTCGCGGCGCTCCTGGAGGTACTACGCCCGCGCTATTCGATAGCGCCACCGGTGGTGGCCACACAGGCCCGGGTGGCGCTCGGCGACCATATCGGTGCGGCGCTGGGGGTTTCGACGGTACTGGTGCTGATCGGGGAACGCCCCGGCCTCTCGGTGGCCGACAGCCTCGGCATCTATCTGACCCACCTGCCGCGGCCCGGCCGTACCGACGCCGACCGCAACTGCGTATCGAATATCCACCCGCCCGAGGGGCTGGGCTACCACCGGGCGGCCGAGGTGATCGCCGCACTGGTGGCCGGTGCCCGCCTGCTCGGTCGTTCCGGGGTGGCCCTGAAGGACACTTCCCGGGACACGATGCTCGCCGGGCCCCCGGGCGAGTTACCGGAGAACGAAACGGGGTAGACGCGCGACAGCCCCTGGGCACCGCGGGAACCGATGGTTCCGGATGTGCTCAGGGGCCGTCGCGTACGCTGCCGGGACTCAGTCCAGGTAGTCGCGCAGGACCTGCGACCGGCTGGGGTGCCGGAGTTTGCTCATGGTCTTGGATTCGATCTGCCGGATCCTTTCGCGAGTGACCCCGTAGACCTGACCGATCTCGTCCAGGGTGCGCGGCTGACCGTCGGTGAGACCGAACCGCAGTCGCACCACACCCGCCTCGCGCTCGGACAGGGTCTCCAGGACCGACTGCAGCTGATCCTGCAGCAGGGTGAAGCTGACCGCGTCCACCGCGACCACGGCCTCGGAATCCTCGATGAAATCACCGAGCTGGCTGTCGCCCTCGTCGCCGATGGTCTGATCCAGCGAAATGGGTTCCCGGGCGTACTGCTGGATCTCCAGCACCTTCTCGGGGGTGATATCCATTTCCTTGGCCAGCTCTTCCGGGGTGGGCTCCCGGCCCAGATCCTGGAGCAGCTCGCGCTGGATACGGCCGAGCTTGTTGATGACCTCCACCATGTGCACCGGAATACGGATGGTGCGGGCCTGGTCGGCCATGGCGCGGGTGATCGCCTGCCGGATCCACCAGGTGGCGTAGGTGGAGAACTTGTAGCCCTTGGTGTAGTCGAACTTCTCGACCGCGCGGATCAGACCCAGGTTTCCCTCCTGGATGAGATCCAGGAACGCCATCCCACGGCCGGTGTAGCGCTTGGCCAGCGAGACCACCAGGCGCAGGTTCGCCTCGAGTAGATGGTTCTTCGCGCGGTTGCCGTCGCGGATGATCCAGTTGAAATCGCGGCGCGAGGCCACCGGGAGTTTCTCCCCGGCTTCGGTGAACTCGCGCATCTTCTCCGCGGCGTAGAGACCGGCTTCGATCCGCTTGGCGAGTTCGACCTCCTCCTCGGCGTTGAGCAGCGCGACCTTGCCGATCTGCTTGAGATAGGCGCGCACCGAATCGGCGGAGGCGGTGAGTTCGGCGTCCTTGCGCGCTTGGCGCAGGGCCTCGGACTCCTCCTCGTCCCAGACGAAATCGCCGGAGGCCTTGTCCGCGGCCGTGGGCTCGGAGGTGCCGTCTCCGGCCGCCTCGCCGCCCTCGGTTTCCTCCTCGGCGACCTCGGCTACGAGATCATCGCCCTCTTCGGCGAGATCGTCCTCGGAGACCTCCAGGTCACCGAGATCGGCCTCGTCCAGCGAATCGTCGTCGATCTGCTCCTCGCCGGTGCCCGGAGCGCCCGCGCTCCCGGCCTTCTTGGCCGGAGCTTTCTTGGCGGCTCCCTTCTTGGCAGCGGCCTTCTTGGCCGGAGCCTTCTTGGCGGCGGCCTTCTTCGCCGGGGCCTTCTTGGCCACGGCTTTGCGCGCCGGGCGTGCCGCGGGAACTTCCGTGGCCTCGGCGTCGGCCGATTCGGCTGTCTGACGGGTATTCGTGGCTACCACGTACGCCCTTTCGTGACGGTCTCGTGCGGCGTCACGCCAGAGTAGTATTCCGGCGGAGCGGTCTGTCGGGTTTACCGGCTAAAACGCCGGTCGGGGGTCCGGCTCACCGCCGGGTACTTCCATTGTAACGATCCGACCAGTGTGCACTGGCCGCTGCCGTGGACAACCTCAGGGGGTGATCCCGGCATCGACAGCCATGGCCGCGCCGACGATACCCGCTGTGTTCCGCAGGTTCGCGGGGACCACGCGGGTACGGTTGGTGAGCAGGGGAATCCACTGGTCGGCGTCGCGGCTGATCCCACCGCCGGCCACGAACACCGCCGGCCAGAACAGATCCTCCAGACCGCTCAGTACCGTGCTGACCCGGGCAGCCCATTCGGGATAGCCGAGGTTCTCCCGCTCCTTGACCGAGGCGGCGGCCCGATGCTCGGTTTCCATACCGCCGATCTCGAGATGCCCGAGTTCGGTGTTCGGTACGAGGGCCCCGTTGTTGAGCAGCGCGGAGCCGATACCGGTACCGAAGGTCAGCAGCAGCACCAGACCATCGATATCGCGGGCCGCGCCGTACCGGTCCTCGGCCAACCCGGCGGCATCGGCGTCGTTGAGCACCGTCACCGCGCGACCGCCGAGCGCCGTCGCGAACAACGCCCGGGCATCGGTACCGATCCAGGCCTTGTCGACATTGGCGGCGGTGTGCGCCACACCGTCGAGGACGACACACGGCAGGGTGAGGCCCACCGGTCCGTCCCAGTCCGCGGCCTCGATCAACTCGGCCACGGCCGCCGCCACCGCCCCGGGTGTGGACGGATGCGGGGTCGCGATCTTGATGCGGTCGTGCACGAGCTCCCCGGTGTCGAGATCGACCGCGGCGCCCTTGACGCCGCTACCGCCGATATCGATACCGAACGCGTGCCGTCGAACGGACATGCGGGTTCCCTCGTTCCCTGTGCTGGCTGGTGTGGTCGTGCGCCACACCGGTTTTCGTGTGGGCCGGGGACGCGTGCGAGGAACTCCGGACGGCGTCGGCCGACCACACGCGTCGCGCTGCCTCCTCCGGAGCCGCGGGCGGTCGGTGTGGTGTGCACGACAAGACTAATGTGCGCGCCCGAATGCCCCGACCGCAGGATCTGTGCTGCCATGGAGGGCGTGCCGGAATCGATTTGGTCTCTCACCGCTGCCACCGAACCCGCCCCCGCCGATGCGCATGTGCTGCGCCGGATAGCGACCCATCTGGCCGGTATCGCCGCCGCGCACGTCCGGGCCCGCCGTCCCGAAGTCTTCGCCTCCGCCGCTGCCACCCGGGCCGCGGTCCGCACCAAGAGCACACCGACCGATCCGGTGACCGTGGTCGATACCGAGACCGAACAGCTGATCCGTGACGAACTGGCCCGGCTGCGGCCCGGTGATCACATCCTCGGTGAGGAAGGCGGCGGCGATCCGGCCGCGGCGGGCGACGACGAGGTGGTCTGGGTGGTGGACCCGATCGACGGCACCGTGAATTTCCTGTACGGAATCCCGGCGTACGCGGTATCGGTGGCCGCGGTGCGCGGCGGACGGCCGGTCGCCGGGGCGGTCGCCGATGTCGCCGCGTCGACGGTCTACACCGCGGCGTCCGGGTCGGGCGCGCTGCGGGTCGGGCCGAACGGGACCGATACGCCACTACGCTGCAACCCGGTGCGCTCCACGCAGCTGGCGTTGGTCGCCACCGGCTTCGCCTACGGTGTGCCGCGGCGGACCCGGCAGGCCGCCTGTATCGCCGACCTGCTGCCGCATGTGCGCGATATCCGCCGGATCGGGGCGGCCGCACTGGATCTGTGCATGGTCGCCGAGGGGCGGGTCGACGCGCACTACGAACACGGCCTGAACCCGTGGGACTGGGCGGCCGGCGCGCTCATCGCGGCCGAGGCCGGTGCGATGCTGCGGTTGCCGCCGATGTCGACGACCGGGGCCGAAGGGGCGCTCGTGGTGGCCGCGGCACCCGGTATCGGAGACGAACTGTTCGCGTTGCTCGACAGGCTGGGTGTTTCGGCCCCGATCCCGGAGTCCTGAGCACCCCGTACGGGGTGCCGGGGCTCAGCAGCGAGCGGTCCGGGCGGCTTCGAGCATATCGGGGTCGATCGCGGGGCTTTCGCCGCTGACCGGGTTCTTCAGCAGCCGGAGCACTTCTTCGCCGTCGTTGTTCGGCTGGAGGTCACCACCGAACAGCGACCCGAGCACCAGATCGACGGTTTTGTCGGACCGTTTGTCCTCGACCAACTCGGCACAGGGTACGGCGAGCTGTACTGCCGCCGCGACCGGCCGGCCGCTCTCGCCGAACCGGATCTGCCCGGTGCATTCCAGGTCACCGTTGGCGTATACCGGATCGTTACCGTAAGGATCGCCGGGCGGGCTACCGAAACCCAGATCGCCGAGTTGTGCCGCGACATGCGCGGCCTGGCCACGCTGCCCGTTGGCGTTCAGGACACGTACCTGCGTGCCCCCCATCGCGGCGGGTTCCACATCCTCGAGGCGGCCGGGCCCCACCCGCTGGCCGGGCAGCGGCTGCGGTCCGGCCTTGGGATCGGTGGCCGGGGTAGGCGAACTGCACGCCATCGGCGTGTGGTCGTCATCGTTGGTGGTGAGCGCCTTGACCCACAGACCTGCGCAAACGACCGCGAGTGCGACGACGAGTATCAGCCACGGCCGCGGCCGTCGACGCGGGTGGGGACGGCCTTTGGCATCCGTCGGACTGCCTTCGGTGATCAGTGAAACCACGTCGATACTGTACGTACCCGCCGCCGCGCGCCGCGCATTACCCGGGCCGCTCCGGGCGCGTTACCGGGGCCGGTCACGGCACGCTCCGGGCCGCATATCGATTGCTCAGCGGTTTCGACACGGCTGGGTTTCGATTGCGACATTTTCCGCACCGTCCGCTATTGTCTGGCCGCCCAGACCGAAATATCCATGAGTAAATCGGCGTTCGGTCGCGGGAACAAGCAGGGCAACTCATGCGTTGTCCGGACGCTGTCGGAGGTGGGTCCGTCGGATCCGCCCTGATAGAGGACCGGTGCGGGTGTGAAGTGCACCACCGGCGGGGCGGCGGGCGCGGTCGAGACAGACAGCGTGCGCCGATCCGGATATACGGAGTAAGGACGAGGGGAAGACGACATGGCAACCGACTATGACGCACCGAGGCGCACGGAATCCGACGAAGTGTCGGAGGATTCGCTGGAGGAGCTGAAGGCTCGTCGCAACGAGGCCCAGTCCGCCGTCGTGGATGTCGACGAATCCGATACCGCGGAGTCGTTCGAGCTCCCCGGCGCGGACCTGTCCGAGGAAGTGCTGACGGTTCGGGTGATCCCGAAACAGGCCGACGAGTTCACCTGCTCGAGCTGTTTCCTGGTACATCACCGCAGCCGACTGGCCAGTGAGGCCGGCGGTCAGCTCATCTGCATGGATTGCGCGGCCTGAGCGGTACGTGAGGTCATTCCGCGCTCGGGATCCCGAGCGCGGTAAGGACCGCTGCGGGTCGGCGCGTGCTGACCAGCCAGTAGGGCGTCGGGTCATCGGGATCGTCGAGCACCAGCAGCACCAGGCTGCCGATCCACGGGCGGTGCTGGACGTAGGCCGCGGGATCGAGCTGACGGCCCAGCGCCGCGCTCTTGGCGCTCTTGGGCACCACGGTGGCGCGAGCGACGAACGAGACCGGCAGATGAGCCCGGTCCACTCGCAGCTCGGCGGTGCCCGACGTGTCCGGTGCGACCTCGATCCGATGCCGGCTCATCCACAGGAGCACCCAGACAGGGACCGGGAACAGCAGCACATAGGGCAGCCAGGCCCGTAGGCCGGGTGCCCCCATATGGATCTCCGCGGCGAGCAGACCGGCGAGCGCGAAGCCCACCGGCCACCACCACAGCGGCACCCAGAGGCGCTCGCGATAGACGGTGGATTCCGCTCGCGCGTGGTGCTCGCTTTCGCGCTCCGCGCGGTGCTCGGTTTCGGTGGGTCGAGGCTGGTCGGACACGACTCAACACTAAGCGACACTCACGCCGGGCCTGCGCGTAGGCTGGTCGGACGTGAACGCACTCTCACCGATACCGCTGCTCCGGCTGGACCCCGGGATTCCCATGCCGACGCGCGCCCACGAAGGTGACGCGGGCGTGGATCTGTGTACCGCCGAGGATGTCGTCCTGGAGCCGGGGGAGCGGGTACTGGTCGGTACCGGTGTCGCCGTCGCGCTGCCGGTGGGCACCGTGGGCCTGATCCATCCCCGCTCCGGGCTGGCGGCCAAAGCCGGACTATCCGTGGTGAACACACCGGGGACGATCGACGCCGGGTATCGAGGCGAGATCAAGGTGTGCCTGATCAACCACGATCCACGCACCCCTGTCGAATTGCGCCGCGGCGACCGGATCGCGCAGCTGCTGGTGCAGCGGGTGGAACTGGTCGAGTTCGTGGCGGTGGACCGGCTCGACGAGTCGGCGCGCGGCACGGGCGGTCACGGATCCAGTGGGGGACACGCGAGTTTGACGCCGGGCGGGGCGGACGCCGCCGACGGCAAGGAGGCCTGACATGTTCGGACGACGGAAATCCGGCGGACGCAGATCCGAGGACGAGCACGACACCGGCGAGTACGAAACCGGCGAATACGAGGACTACGACGAGGGCGGGTACCACCGTGCCGAGTACGACGAGTCCTACGACGACAGCTACGACGACGGATACGGCGGCGCCGCCTACAGCGACGCCTACGACGCCGCGATCGACGATCCCGATACCGAACCCCAGCGGCGTGGTCCCTACGACTACGACGATGTCGCCGAGGTGCTGGAGAACTTCACCGATACCCGGCTCGATCTGGGTTCGGTGATCCTGCCGGTACCGCCGGGCGGGCAGTTGCAGGTCGAGATGACCCCGCAGGGCACCCCGCAGGCGGTTCATCTGGCCACCGAACACGGCCGCATCACGGTGGCGGCCTACGCCGCGCCGAAATCCAAGGGACAGTGGCGTACGGTCGCCGCTGATCTCGCGGAATCGCTGCGCAAGGACGGCGCCCGGGTCTCGGTGGAGAAGGGTCCCTGGGGTCGGGAACTGGTGGCGGCCACGGAGGGAGCCGATCTGCGGTTCATCGGCGTGGACGGCTACCGCTGGATGATCCGCCTGGTGGCGGCGGGCCCGGCCGGTTCGGCCGCGGCGGGCGGGCCGCTGGTCGTGGCGGCCCGGACGGTGCTGAGCGAAACGATCATCCGGCGCGGTACCGATGCGCTGCCGGTACGCGAACCGCTGCCGGTGGTACTACCGCAGCAACTCGCCGAACAACTCACCGCGGCCCATCAGCAGCAGCAACAGCAGGCCCAGCAGCAGGTCGCGACTCCGCCGCCGGGGGCGCGGCCGTCGCCGACGCCCGCGGTGCTCCCGCCGCAGCAGCCGCAGCAGCCGCGCCGTGGCGCGGAGGGGTCGGCGATGCAGCAACTCGGCCGGAACTGACCGATGGAGTTCCTGTTCCCGCTGTCGGCGGGAGCAGGACTCAGACGAAGTGCGGTAGGGCCGACCGGCCGAGGACGGCCGGATCGGCGCCGAGTTCGTCCAGCGATACCTCGGTGAGCGTCGAACGGGGTGCCCGGCGCGCCCATTCCCGCCCTACGGTCACCGGATGCACCGGATCGTCCGATGCGGCGACCACGGCGATCGGGACAGCCAGCGCGTCCAGCAGGGCGGGCTCCGGCCATTTGTACTGCGCGGCCTCCTCCAGTGCGGCGGGCAGACCGGGCCACTGCGACCGCCACGACCTGGTCAGTGCTTCGGCGAGCCAGCCGGGGCTGCTCGCGCGCATTCGTTCGAGCACCGGCTCCAGCCCGTCGGCGCGCAACTGAGCCGCGGTCACCGCGGCGCTGAGCGTCGCGGGGCAGTCCGCGGTATCGGGGCCGGTCCAAGCGGGTAGCGCCGCGACGATGCCACTGATCTCGGCCGGGTCCCGGCCGGCGGCCCATTCGACGGCGACCGCGGCGCCGAGCGAGATTCCCGCGGCCAGTACGGGGCCGCGCGCCGCGGCGCTGTCCAGGGCTGTGCGGTAGCTCTCGATCACCGCGTGCGGATCGGGGTCGACAGCGACGAAATCGAGGCCGGCGGCGGCGGATGCGGCACCGAACGCGCGCCGGGCGAAGTATGCGTCGGAACCGGTTCCGGGCAGAGCGACGACGACGGCCGGACGTGGGGAATCGAACACCGGACCGAGCGTAGCGGCGCCGCCGGTACCCATCTACAGTGGCGGGTACGGCCACAGCCGGGCCGTAGCAGGAAATTCGGATGGTGTGCGACCCATACCATCCGCGCATCAGGAGAGCAGGCGATGTCTTCCGCGGCAGGAAGAAAAGCGGGCGCCAAGTCCGCGACCGGATATTTTCGCAGGCTCGGCCGCAGATTGACCGAGGATCTCGATCAGCTCGACGCCGAGGAGCTGGCGGAGACGGCGGACGCTTCGGGCGCCTGTCGGGTCTCGGAGTGCCGGCGCGGTGAGGAAGCGACGATGCTGGGCCGTTTGCGCAGCGTCGACTCCTGTCCGCAGGCCTCGGGAGCGAGCGTGCAGGCGGAGTTCTTCGACGGTACCGATGCCATCACGCTGGTATGGATCGGACGGCGCCGGATTCCCGGTATCGAATCGGGACGGCGCATCATGGTGCGCGGCCGGATCGGTGAACGCGAAGGCCGTAAGGTGATCTTCAACCCCTACTACGAATTGCGCGGAAACAGCTGACGTATGCCATCGAGCGACGAGTACGCCACCACGCGGTTGCCCCGAGCCGTGCCCGATCCGGATCCCGCCCCCGCGGAGAATCCGCCCGACGACACCGCTGAGCCCCCGGCGAAGCAGACCCTGCTGGAGCAGCTGGGCGGCTTCGGCGGCCTGATCTACTCGACGCTGCCGGTGCTGGTATTCGTGCCGCTGAACACCCTGTTCGGGCTCACCGCGGCGATCTGGGGCGCGCTGGGGGTGGCCGCGGCCGTCCTGGTCTGGCGGCTGGTGCGCCGGGAGCCGATCCAGCCGGCGATCTCCGGTTTCCTGGGCGTGGGTATCTGCGCCCTCATCGCCTGGCGGGTGGGGGAGGCCAAGGGTTTCTTCCTGTTCGGTATCTACACGAGCCTGATCTACGGCGCCGCGTTCCTGATCTCGATCCTGATCCGCCGGCCGCTGGTCGGTGTGGTGTGGGGCGTTCTCAACGGCCACGGTGGCGACTGGCGTGCCGACCCGCGAGTGGTCCGTCTCTACGACATCGCGACCGTCGCCTGGGTGCTCGTATTCGGCGCCCGCTACCTGGTCCAGCAGCACCTCTACGACGCGGACAGCACCGGCTGGCTCGCCGCCGCGCGGATCGGGATGGGCTGGCCGCTCACCGCCGTCGCGCTGGTGGTGACGGTCTGGGCGGTACGCCGCGCCGGGCATCTGCCCGCCGCGTCCGGGCGGCATTCCGCCGGCACGGACTGATCCCGCGCCGGCCGTCTCATCCGTTCGGGCGGGGTCGTCTCATCCGAAAGGGTGGACCAGGACCCACCCTTTGGTGTCTATCTCCGGACCGCCGTTCATCGGACGATCTTCTACAGGAAGACGATCTGCCGAGAGGACTGGCGAATGCGAACCGAGCAATACGCGATCTCACCCCCCGAGCGGGGGTGTGAGCACCCGGTACGGTCCCAGAGCCGCCGGGTCTCTGCCGAACTGGACATCCTCGTCCCGGCGGCGGCCGCGGGTGACCGCGCCGCCGTGGCCGAAATCCTGCGATTGATCCAGCCCCTGGTCCAGCGTTATTGCCGGACTCGTCTCGGCACGGCGGCCCATCTGCACGTCACCGCGGACGATGTGGCGCAGGAGGTCCTGATGGCCACCGTCCAGGCGATCGGACGCTACCGGGACCAGGGGAAGTCCTTCCTGGCGTTCGTGTACGGCATCGCGGCGAACAAGGTGTCCGATGCGTTCCGCGGCGCACAGATCCATCCGGCCTACCCCATGGCCGAACTTCCCGAAGAGATCTCCACCGCGGCCGGCCCGGAGGAGCGGGCGCTGGCCGCCGAACGCGGTGCGCTGGCCCGCGAACTGATACAGCAACTCAACCCCGTGCATCGGAAAGTCCTGGTGATGCGGATCGTGCTGGGATGGAGTGCGGCCGAGACGGCGGCGGCGATCGGCACCAGCCCCGGTGTCATCCGGGTCATGCAGTATCGGGCGCTGAACAAGCTGCGTGCGCGCGCCGCGTAACCCGTCGCGGCCTGATAACCCGGCCGGCGAATCGGCCGAATGCTGTCGGGTGGTCAGTATTCGGCATCCTGCGCGGGAGTCAGACCGGTGGTGGTGCCGCCGCTCACCGATTCCACTCCGTGCGGTGCCAGTACCGCGCGGAGTTCCTCCTCGGCGGTCGCGGAGACCACGAACAGCAGTTCGTCGTCGCCCTCGAACGGGTCGTCGGGCTGCGGCACGATGACCCGGCCGCCCCGCAGGATGGTGACCAGCGCGGAATCACGCGGCAGCGTCAGGCTGCGTACCGGTTTGCCCGCCAGCGTGGTATCCGGGGGCAGGGTGAGCTCGACCAGGTTGGCCTGGCCCTGCCGCAGGGTCATCAACCGGACCAGATCGCCTACCGACACCGCTTCCTCCACGAGCGAGGCGAGCAGGCGGGGTGTCGAGACGGCGACATCGACGCCCCACGAATCGTCGAAGAGCCATTCGTTGCGTGGATCGTTGACCCGCGCGACCACCCGGCGGACGCCGAATTCGGTTTTCGCCAGCAGGCTGTGTACGAGATTGGCTTTGTCGTCACCTGTCGCGGCGATGACCACCTCGTAGCCTTGCAGACCGGCGTCCTCGAGCAATTGCAGTTCACAGGCGTCGGCGTGTACCCAGATCGCCTCGGGGACCGATTCGCGGTCGATATGGTCGAGCTGGCGTTCGAGCAGCATCACGCTGTGTCCCGAACGCAGTAGTTCACGGGCGATGGAGCGGCCGACGGCCCCGGCTCCGGCAATGGCCACTTTCATGATCAGTCCTTGCTAGCTGGAGGTTTCGCGGCCAGCGCGACGGCCTCACCGGCGGAACCGGAGGTGGCGGCCACGTACACGATGTCGTCGGCCTGGACCACGGTCCTGGCGTCCGGCAGGATGCCCTGCCCGAACCGGATGACGAACGCGACCCGCGCTCCGGTGGCGTCCTCCAGCTCGCTGACCGTGCGCCCGTACCAGTCCTCGTGCAGGAGCAGCTGGGCGACGGCCACCGTGCCGGTGGGATCGCGCCAGGTGGTGGTGCCCGCGTCGCCGATCAGGGTGTGCAGGAAACGGTCCGTCGTCCAGGGCACTGTCGCGATGGTCGGGATACCGAGCCGCTCGTAGACCGCGGCGCGTTTGGCGTCGTAGATCCGGGCGACCACCCGCTCGATACCGAACATCTCCCGCGCCACCCGCGCGGAGATGATGTTGGAGTTGTCACCCGAGGAGACCGCCGCGAAGGCTCCGGCCCGCTCGATTCCGGCCCGGCGCAGGACGTCGCGGTCGAAACCGACGCCCACGACCCGTTCACCCGGGAAATCCGCGCCCAACCGCCGGAACGCATCCGGATTGCGGTCGATCACGGCGACCTCGTGGCCTATCCGGACCAGGGCACGGGCCAGCGACGCCCCCACCCGGCCGCATCCCATGATCACCACGTACACGGTGAACCTCGCTCCTGACTCGGTCTGCCCTACGGCATGTGGAACAGCCGTGTGGCTGCTGCGAAAACGAACCGTACTCGCTGGTTCTCGCCCTCAGCCACGTTCCCCCCGCAGGTGGCGGTCAAACCCCGCCTTCCGGTGATGCCTCGCGGCGCCGCGGGACGCGGGGGCTTATGCTCCGTCCAGTGTCGAAGTTGACGACCGCCACCAAGCGTCTGGTGCTGGGGCGGCCATTCCGTAGTGACTCCCTGGGCCACACCCTGCTGCCGAAACGAATCGCGCTGCCGGTGTTCGCCTCGGACGCGATGTCCTCGGTCGCGTACGCGCCCGAGGAGATCTTCCTCGTGCTGTCGGTGTCCGGACTGGCCGGTTACGCCTACGCCCCGTGGCTCGGATTGGCCGTCGCGGTCGTACTGGTCATCGTGGTCACCAGCTATCGGCAGAACGTGCACGCCTACCCGTCCGGCGGCGGTGATTTCGAGGTGGTCACCACGAACCTCGGCGCCACGGCCGGGCTGACGGTCGGCAGCGCCCTGCTCGTCGACTATGTATTGACCGTCGCGGTCTCGATATCGTCGGCCGCGTCGACCATCGGCTCGGCGATCCCGTTCATCGCCACTCACAAGGTGTTGTTCGCGGTGGCCGCAATCGCGTTGATCACCGCGATGAACCTGCGCGGAGTGCGCGAGTCCGGACGGACGTTCGCCCTGCTGTCGTATGCCTTCCTGTTCGGTATGTTCGCCATGCTCGCGTGGGGTCTGATCCGTATCTTCGTACTGGGTGACGAGGTGCGCGCCGAATCGTCGGCCTTCGAACTGCGGGCCGAGGAAGATCATCTGGCCGGGCTGGCGCTGATCTTCCTGCTCGCCCGGGCCTTCTCCTCCGGTTGTGCCGCGCTCACCGGGGTCGAGGCGATCAGCAACGGGGTACCGGCCTTCCGCAAACCCAAATCGCGTAATGCCGCGACAACGCTGCTGATGCTCGGTGCGATCGCCATCGTGTTGTTGCTCGGCATGATCGTGCTCGCCCGGCAGGCGCATGTGGTGTTCGCCGAACGTCCGGAGCAACTCGTCGGCGCGCCCGAGGGATATCACCAGAAAACATTGATCGCGCAGATCGCGCACGCGGTGTTCAGCGGTTTCACTCCGGGCTTCTATTTCGTCGCCGTCGTGACCGCCGTGATCCTGGTCCTCGCCGCCAATACGGCGTTCAACGGGTTCCCGGTCCTCGGCTCGGTCCTGGCGCAGGCGCGGTTCCTGCCCCGCCAGTTGCACACCCGCGGGGATCGGCTCGCATTCAGCAACGGGATCCTGTTCCTGGCCATCGGCGCGATCGCGTTCGTCATCGCGTTCGACGCGGAAGTGACCAGGCTGATCCAGCTCTACATCATCGGCGTATTCGTTTCGTTCACGCTCAGCCAGACCGGGATGCTCCGGCACTGGAGCCGGTTGCTGAGCCGGGAAACCGATCCGGCCGAACGGCGCCGGATGATGCGCTCCCGCGCCATCAACGCATTGGGTCTGGTGGCCACCGGAGCCGTCCTGGTGATCGTGCTGATCACGAAATTCTTCGCGGGTGCCTGGATCGCGATCGTCACGATGGCGGTGATCTTCGTGATCATGAAGATGATCCACCACCACTACAACTCGGTGGCCCGGGAACTGGAGGAGCACGAATGGGACGGTGTGCTCCCCAGCCGCACCCATTCGATCGTCCTGGTGTCGAAACTGCACCTGCCGACGCGCCGGGCCCTGGCCTACGCGCGGGCCGGGCGGCCGGACACACTGGAGGCGATCACCGTGAACGTCGACGAGGACGATACCCGGGTGCTCGTGCGGGACTGGGAGAAGAGCGACAACCCGGTACCACTGAAGGTGATCGAATCGCCCTATCGCGAGATCACCAAACCGGTACTCGACTACGTGAAGCGGGTGCGCAAGGATGCGCCGCGCGATGTGGTGACGGTCTTCATCCCCGAGTACGTGGTCGGACACTGGTGGGAGCAGGTACTGCACAACCAGAGTGCGCTGCGATTGAAGGGCCGGCTGCTGTTCGAACCGGGTGTGATGGTCACCAGTGTGCCGTGGCAGCTCAGTTCCTCGGCCCGCGCGCGCACCGCGGGCGAACCCGCGGCGCCGGGCGCGGTCCGGCGCGGATACGGCGACAACGGGTGAGGTGGCATGAGCTCCTGGCGTGATCGTGTGCTGACGGTACGGCTGGGGCAGCCGGGGCACGGCGGGTTCTGCGTGGCCCGCCATGAGGGCCGGGTGGTTTTCGTGCGGCACGGGCTGCCCGGGGAACTCGTGCGGGCCCTGGTCACCGAGGATCGGGGCGGCACGTTCTGCCGGGCCGAGGCGGTGGAGATCGTCGAGTCCTCGCCCGACCGGGTGCCCGCCACCTGCCCGGTATCCGGTCCGGGCGGGGCCGGTTGCTGTGATTTCTCCTATGCCACCCCGGCGGCGCAGCGGCGGCTCAAGGCCGCGGTGGTGGCCGAGCAGCTGAACCGCATCACCGGAATCGAGCGCGCGGTCGAGGTGGAGCCCATCACCGGGTCCGGCGACGAGACCGGGGGCTGGCGTACCAGGATCAGGCTCGCGGTCGACGCCGCGGGCCGGGCCGGTGTGCACCGCTACCGCAGTACCGGTGTCCTGACCGATCTCCGCTGTCCGCAGCCGGTGCCCGGTGCCCTGGACGGGATCGAACGAGGCCGCTGGACGCCGGGGGCGGAGCTGGTGATCGCGATCGACGACACCGGCGCGCGGCATATCGTCGAAATCGCGCCACCGGCGCCGGGGAGCGGACGTCGCGGCGGTAACCGGCACGGCGGCCGATCCGGGCCGGGCGGCCGGGCGGACCGGCGCACCGGCGGTGCGCGGGGCCCGCGTTCCGTTCCCGATCGCGCGGAGGTGGCGGGTACGGAGCCGGATACACCGGGTGCGCGGCGCCGGCGTACCGCGGCCCGGCGGGCCGCCGCCCGGACCGACCGCGACGAATGGGTGGTCGAGGGCAGCGGTCGGGCCGTGCAATACGTGGCGGGACGTCGCTGGGAGATATCGGCCGCCGGATTCTGGCAGGCGCATCGCGGTGCCGCGCAGTGCTATTCGGATATCGTCGCCGACTGGGCAGATCCGGGTACCGGCGCAACCGCGTGGGATCTGTACAGCGGTGCGGGGGTATTCGCGGCCCGGCTCGCCGAACAGGTCGGATCCACCGGTGCGGTGCTGGCCCTGGAATCCGCGCCGGGCGCGGTCTCCGACGGCAACGCCGCCCTGAGCGATCTGCCCTGGCTCGAACTACGGGCCGGCCGGGTGGAGCAGTGGGCCGCGGAGCACCGGGTACCACCACCCCGGGTCGTGGTACTCGACCCGCCGCGGGCCGGGGCGGGAAAGCCCGTGGTGCACGCCGTGGCGGCCGCCGGACCGGACCGGATCGTGCACATCGGGTGTGATCCGGCGTCCTTCGCCCGCGATCTGCGCCTCTATTCGGATGCCGGATACGAATTGACCGCGCTGCGGGCGTTCGACGCATTCCCCGCGACCCATCACGTGGAATGTCTTGCGCTCCTCGAACGGTGAGTACGCCCGGACACGGCGCACGTCTACTTCAGCTGCCAGGTCGCGCGCAGTGACGCGGTGATCTCGGTTTCCCCCGATTCGATGGGCACCGGGGTGGGTGCGGACGCGGCGACCAAGCGGATACCGCCGGGTTCGGCGAACTGCTGCGGGGGCGGCGCGGCGGTGTGTTCGGTGATCTCGAGCACGGGCCCCAGTTCGCGAGCGGCGCGCCGGGCGTACTGCCGTGCCTTGTCCAGTGCGTCGTCCCAGGCGTCGTCGCGCGCGCGTTCCAGTAGACGCTCCCGGTCGGCGAAGGTATGCCGTAGACCACCCAGCCGGGCATCGTCGCCGCCCGCGGTCACGGCATGGGCGACGATCTCCGACGGGGCGGGCCGCCCGGGATCGGCCGCCGCGGCCAGGGCGACCGTGAGCGAGCTGGTCGCGATATAGCCGACCACCCGGGAGGTGCCGTCCTGCCAGGCGGTATCCGAGCGCACCGAGAGCATCCCGGTGCCGATATCGGAACCCGGGACCCCGTCCTCGTGTAGTGCGGCCGTCAATGCCGTCACACTCCGGCCGGCCCGGTCATAGGCCAGGGCCACGGTGCTCGCGCGGCATTCGACGCCGATCGTCAGCACGATCAGATCGGGGGCGGCGCGTACGCTGCCGTACCCGAATACGGTCACTGTTCCCGCCTGTGGCTGGGTCATCCGGTCTCCTCGCGTTCGGTCTCCGGCGCTCGTCGGTATGCCGCTGTCCCGGGGTCCGCGGCGGGACGCGGTTCGCGCGGCACCCGCCGTTCACCTTAGGCTGGACCGATACGCCGGACCGCGGTTCCGGCCCGGTACGGAGGTGCATACGGCCCGCCGCCCGGGTGGTGCAGTCGGCCGCGGCTCCTAGACTGGTCGGATCAACTGCGCTATCCGGAGGGAGCGAATCAGGTGGGAGTGCTTTCCCGGGTCGATACGCCCGAAGACGTGCGTCGGCTCTCGGCACCGCAACTGCGGGAGCTGGCGGCCGAGATCCGCGAATTCCTGGTACACAAGGTCGCTGTCACCGGCGGGCACCTGGGGCCCAATCTCGGGGTGGTGGAACTCACCCTCGCCCTGCACCGGGTTTTCGATTCGCCCGCGGACCCGTTGATCTTCGACACCGGGCACCAGGCCTATGTGCACAAGATCGTGACCGGTCGTAAGGACCGGTTCGACACCCTGCGTCGCAAGGACGGGCTGTCGGGGTACCCGAGCCGTGCCGAGAGCGAACACGATTGGGTGGAGTCGTCGCACGCTTCGGCATCGCTGTCCTACGCCGACGGTCTGGCGAAGGCGTTCGCGCTCACCGGGCAGGACCGGCACGTCGTGGCCGTGGTCGGTGACGGGGCGCTCACCGGTGGTATGTGCTGGGAGGCGCTGAACAATATCGCCGCCGCCCCGGACCGTTCCGTGGTCATCGTGGTCAACGACAACGGCCGTTCCTACGCGCCCACCATCGGCGGTCTGGCCGACCGGCTCACCGCGCTGCGTACCCAGCCGGTGTACGAGCATATGCTCGACACCGGCCGCCGGTTCCTGAAAAGTATTCCGGGCGTCGGCGATTCCGCGTATTCGATGGTGCACGCGGTGAAGGCCGGGATAAAGGACGCGGTGAGCCCACAGGAGCTCTTCAGCGATCTCGGTCTCAAATACGTGGGTCCGGTCGACGGGCACGATCTCGTCGCGCTCGAATCGGCGTTGCGACATGCCAAGGATTTCGGTGGACCGGTCGTGGTGCACGCGGTCACCCAGAAGGGGCACGGTTACGAACCGGCCGAGAACCACGAGGCCGATCAGATGCACGCCTGCGGTCCGATCGACCCGCTCACCGGCGAATCCGTGAGTACCGGAACCGCGGTCAGCTGGACCTCGGTGTTCTCCTCCGAACTCATCACCCATGCCGAGCGCCGCGCGGATATCGTCGCGATCACCGCGGCCATGCCGGGGCCCACCGGGTTGTCCGCGTTCGGTGACCGCTTCCCCGACCGGCTCTTCGATGTCGGTATCGCCGAACAGCACGCGCTCGCCTCCGCGTCGGGTCTCGCGCTCGGTGGGCTGCATCCGGTGGTGGCCATCTACTCGACCTTCCTCAACCGGGCCTTCGATCAGCTGCTGATGGACGTGGCCCTGCTGAAACAGCCGGTTACGCTGGTGCTCGACCGCGCCGGTATCACCGGCGCCGACGGCGCCAGCCACAACGGTATGTGGGATCTGTCGCTGCTCGGCATCGTGCCGGGCATCCGGGTCGCCGCCCCGCGCGATGCCGCGACTCTGGCCGAGGAACTGACCGAGGCGCTGGCGGTGAGCGACGGGCCGACGGTTCTGCGGTTCCCCAAGGACAACGTGGGTGCCGAGATCCGGGCGATGGAACGGCTCGACGGGGTGGACGTGCTGTGGTTGCCGGACCGTGAGGGACCGTCGGCGCAGGCACAGCGCGGTGATGTGCTGCTCGTCGCCGTCGGTGCGCTGGTGCCGGCCGCACTGCAGGCCGCGGAGCTGCTGGAGGCCGACGGGATCACCGCCACGGTCATCGATCCGCGCTGGGTGCTACCGGTGTCCGACACCGTCGTCAAACTGGCCGAGAACTACCGGCTGGTGGTGACGCTGGAGGACGGGGGCCTGCACGGCGGGATCGGCGCGACCGTATCGTCTCGGCTGCGTGCCGCCGGACTGGACGTGCCCGCGCGCGATATCGGTATCCCGCAGGAGTTCCTGGATCACGGCAGTATCTCCCAGGTCCGGCAGGAACTCGGCCTCACGGCCCCCGATATCGCCCGTCGTATCACCGGCTGGCTGGACGCACCCTGATCCTGCGGGACCGGCACCTCCCGGGTACGTGGGGAGTCGTCCGCCCGTCAGTCCTCGGGCTGGTCGAGCAGAGCTGTCGCCAGCGGCTCGGCGGCGAGTTCCCGCTGCCAGGGCCGGGCGCCGTGGGTTTTCAGGAAACCGTCCACGGCCGCGGAGACCTCACCGGCGGCCTCCGGGCCACCGCGGTAATCGGGCAGACCGTCCCAGCACAGCCGGCGCACCAGATCGGGGGAGAGCAGATTCTCCACCGGTATCGCGACCCGCTCGGATATCCGGGTCATCACCGCGCGGGCCCGGGTCAACCGGGCCGCGGCCGCGGGATCGCGGCGATCCCAGCGGTTCACCGGGGGCGGACCGTCGTAGGGCTGACTCATCCGGGGCAGGTCCTCGTCCGGCAGCAGGCGGGCTCGTTCCACCGCGCCGAGCCATTCGCGGGAGTAGCGACGCTGGCGTGGGCCGCCGAAGACCGGTAGTTCCCGTAACTGCCCGATGGTCGCGGGGTCGGCTTTCGCGGCCGCGATGATCGCGGAATCCGGCAGGATCCGCGACGGTGCGATATCCCGGCCGCGGGCCAGGGTGTCGCGGGTGGTCCACAGTTCGCGCACGATCGCCAGCTGACGCGCCCGGCGCAGGGTATGGATACCCGAGGTGCGCCGCCAGCGGTCCGGTTTCGGCGCGGCGGGTTCCAGTAGCCGGATATGTTCGAATTCCTGCGCGGCCCACTCGGTTTTGCCCTGTTCGGCCAATGACGCGGCCACGGCCGCGCGGAGTTCGATCAGCAGTTCCACATCCAGCGCGGCGTAGTTGAGCCAGGCCTCCGGAAGCGGTCTGGTGGACCAGTCCGCGGCCCCGTGACCCTTGCGCAGTGCCCGGCCGAGCAACTGCTCGACCATGGCCGCCAGACCGACCCGGGGGAATCCGGCCAGCCGCCCACCCAGTTCGGTATCGAACAGCGCAGTCGGCCGTAACCCCAGGTCGGCGAGTCCGGGTAGGTCCTGGTCGGCCGAATGCAGAATCCATTCCAGACCGTTGATCGCTGCGGCCAGGGGTGCCAACGCGTCGGCCACCGGTATCGGATCGATGAGCACGGTGCCGGCACCCGCGCGGCGCAGCTGGATCAGATACGCCCGCGACGAGTACCGGAACCCCGAGGCACGTTCGGCGTCCACGGCCAGCGGCCCGGAACCGGCGGCCAGCCGGGCCGCGGCCGCGGCCACGTCCTCAGCGGTGCGGCAGATCGGGGGTATTCCTTCGGCGGGTACCAGCAACGGAACGGCCGTCGGCTCGGACGGCTCGGACTCGGGCGCCGCCGCGCCGGAGTGGTCCTGGGGCTCCGGACCGGACGCCGGAGGCAGGCCGGTGCCACCATCCGGGTGGTCACCGGACAGGTGTTCGGGCTCCTCTACTACCGGCATAAAGGGCCACTCTACGTGGCCGGGGCTACGTCCGAGATTCAACCACGGTCGGTATCGCCGGCCGGGGAGGGACGTAGATCGGTGATCCCGGCCGGTGGCAGACCCGCCGCATAGGCCAGGACTTCCCCGAACGCTTCCACATGGGGCCGCATCTCGGTGCTGCGGGCGGTCCACGACGCCCGCAGTTCCAGCTGGTGCGCGCGGGGCGGACCGGCGATATCGCCGTAACGTACCGAACTGGTGGAGGTCACCGTTCCGCCGAGCGCGGTGAACGGTCCCTCCCTGGATTCCAGGGCATCCACCAGCCAGCTCCAGGCGACCTCCGGCAGCAGCGGATCGGCGGCCAGCGCGCCGTCGATATCGGCCTGGATATAGGCGACCAGGCGGAATACGCCGTGCCAGGCCTCGTCACCGTTGGGGTCGTGGAGCAGGATGAGGCGCCCGAAGGCGTCCCCGTCGGAATCGATCGGTACGACGGGCGAGTCCTCGTGGATCACCTCGGCGCCGAGCGCATAGGAGTAGGGGGCGAGACGCTGCGGCGGACGGATCGGGGACAGCTCGATCCGCGGGTGTACGGACGCGGCGCCCATCGCCGAGACGGCGGCACGAAACGATGCGGGTTCGTCGCCGGACCCGTCGTCGGGTGCGCCGTCGCGGATATCGAGCGGTGTCACGGGGAATGACGGTAGACCCGAAGCACCCGGGGCGTGCGGAGGCGCGCCGGGCGACCGTTGTTGCTGCATGTGCGCGCCCACTCGTGGTAAACACCGCGCAACCCGTTCGGGACGGCCGCCGGCCGCCCGCCCGGGACGGCGGATCGGGGGCGGCCGGTGGTCCCCGCTGTGGGGTGCGGGCATGCGCACCGGGTTACGCGGGCGCCGCATACGATGGCGGGTGATGAGCACATATACGCGCCGCCGGTTGTCCGATGCCCCGTTCCTGGCCGCCGCCACCGGCGCCGCACCGGTTCGGCGGCCGGTGTGGTTCATGCGCCAGGCGGGCCGGTCGTTGCCGGAATACCGCGAGGTACGGGCGGGTACCGGGATGCTGCAATCGTGTTTCGACCCGGAGCTCGTCTGTGAGATCACCATGCAGCCGATCCGTCGTCACGGAGTCGACGCGGCCATCCTGTTCTCCGATATCGTCGTTCCGCTCAAGGCGGCCGGAGTCGATCTCGATATCGTGCCGGGCGTCGGCCCGGTGGTGGCCTCGCCCGTGCGCACGACCGGTGATGTGCAGGCCCTGCCGCGGTTGCGACCCGAGGAAGTGGGCGCGGTGACCGAGGGGGTGCGGCTGCTGGTCGGCGAGCTCGGGCAGACGCCGCTGATCGGTTTCGCGGGTGCGCCGTTCACGCTGGCGTCGTATCTGGTGGAGGGCGGACCGAGCAAAAACCATGAGCGCACCAAGGCCATGATGCACGGTGATCCGACGACCTGGCACGCGCTGCTCGGGGCACTCACCGATATCACCATCGTGTTCCTGCGTGCCCAGCTCGCGGCGGGGGTCGATGCGGTGCAGCTGTTCGACTCGTGGGCCGGAGCGCTCTCACTGGTCGATTACCGCCGCTATGTCCTGCCGCATTCGGAGCGGGTGTTCGCCGAACTCGCCGAGGCCGAGGTGCCCAAGATCCATTTCGGGGTCGGGACCGGAGAGCTGCTCGGCGCGATGGGCGAGGCCGGCGCCGATGTGGTCGGCGTCGATTGGCGGGTGCCGCTGACCGAGGCAGTGCGCCGGGTCGGGGCCGGGAAGGCGTTGCAGGGCAATCTCGATCCGGCGGTGCTCTTCGCGGGCTGGCCGGTGGTGGAGGCCGAGGCCCGCCGGATCGCCGAGGAGGCGGACGCGGCCATGGCCATGGGGGCCGCCGGCCATATCTTCAACCTCGGCCACGGAGTCCTCCCGGATACCGATCCGGGAGTGCTGACCGCGCTGGTCGAGTTGATCCACGAACTGTGAGACCACCGCCGGGTGCGTCGGTACCCGGCGGAACTCACGGCTTCTTCATGCCGTACCGGGTCGAAACCTGCTCGTTATCGCAAGGATTCACAGACCAGTTGCTCGTCCGGCGGCCGAGGGGGACTGTTCCCGTGCCCGGAGGGCGGGATCTCCCGGCGTGGTCACGCCGGATACGGTCGGGGTATGAGAATCGCAGTGGTCGGTGGGGGGATCAGCGGGCTCGTCGCGGCGTACCGGTTGCGCTGCCTGCTGGGCGAATCGGCCGCGATTACCGTGGCCGACACCCGGGACCGGATCGGCGGGGTCCTGCGGACCAGCCAGATCGCCGGAGAACCGGTCGATCTCGGTGCCGAGGCGTTCGTCGGCCGCCGCCCGGAGGTGCCGGAACTCCTGCGTGAACTCGGTATCGCCGAGCAGCTGGTACACCCGGTGGGCCTGCGGCCCCTGATCTGGTCGGGCGGGCGAACCCATCCGCTGCCCGACCGGACCCTGA
Organism: Nocardia sp. NPDC003963; assembly: GCF_053605105.1. Classification (NCBI taxonomy): domain Bacteria; kingdom Bacillati; phylum Actinomycetota; class Actinomycetes; order Mycobacteriales; family Nocardiaceae; genus Nocardia; species Nocardia sp. NPDC003963. The sequence goes on along the minus strand of NZ_JBSGIP010000002.1, from coordinate 228,672 downwards.
TGGGTATCCCGGCCTCCGCGGCAGCCGTGGCGGGGCTGGTCGACGACGAGACGGTCGCGCGGATCGCGGCCGAACCCGAACGCCCGCTGACCTGGCGGCCCGGCGCCGATACTGATGTCCACGCGCTGGTGGCCGACCGGTTCGGGGAGCAGACCGTCGCACGCAGCGTCGACCCACTACTCGGTGGTGTGTACGCGGGGAGTGCCCGCTCCATCGGGGTCCGCGCGGCCCTGCCCGCACTGGCGGCCGCGCTGGACGGGGGCGCCGCGAGTCTCACCGAGGCGGTCACGGCCGTGCTGCCCCCGCCGTCGGACGCACCGGTCTTCGGCGCGCTGCGCGACGGCTACGGCGCACTGCTGGATGCCTTGGCCGTGCGTACGGCGGCGACGACCGTCCGGGATACCGCGATCACCGGTCTCCGGCGGATTCCCGGTGGCTGGGCAGTGGAGCCGATAGGGGAGTTCGAGGCCGTAGTGCTCGCGACCCCGGCTCCGGTGACGGCCCGGTTGCTGGTCGATATCGCGCCCGCGGCGGCGAATGCGGCCGCCGGTATCGAGCTGTCCTCTTCGGCGCTGGTCGCGCTCGAATTGCCGAAGGATACGGCGCTGCCGCCGAATTCGGGTGTCCTGGTGGCGACCGGGGAGCCGCTGCGCGCCAAGGCGTTCACCCTGTCCAGCCGGAAATGGGCGCATCTGGCCGCCCGCGATACCGCGCTGGTGCGGGTCTCCTTCGGCCGTTTCGGGGACGACGCGGTGCTGGGGCTGTCCGATGCCGAACTCATCGATGCCGCCACCGCCGATCTCGCGACGGTGACCGGGGTCCCGATCGGCCCGCGTTCCGCGATCGTGCAGCGGTGGCCGGGTGGGCTCGCCCAGTACGCGCCCGGGCATACCGAACGAGTCGCCGAAATAGAGTCCGCGCTGGCCGGTTTCGATGATCTCGCGGTGACCGGTGCCTATCTGCACGGAGTCGGAGTACCGGCCTGCGTCGCCGCGGCGACGCACGCCGCGACCCGTATCGCCGCGGCCGGGAGCACGGCATCGGCCTGAAAGCGGTGCAGTCACGGCACGGAGGCGGTGCGGGCAGGTGCCCGATCACCCGGCCCCGCCCTGTGTGAGATGGGGCGAGTGGCACCATGGGGTCATGGCGCGACTCGATTACCAGTCTCTCAACTCCACCATCCGCTATCTCATGTTCTCCGTGTACCAGGTGCGGCCCGGAGTCCTGGGGGACGACCGCGCGACGGCGCTGAAGGAGGCCCGCGAGTTCTTCGACGGCCTGGCCGACCGCGGGGTCGTGGTACGCGGAGTCTACGACGTGGCCGGAATGCGCGCCGACGCCGATTTCATGGTGTGGACCCACGCCGAACGGGTCGAGGATCTGCAGGCGGCCTACGCGGATTTCCGGCGCACCACCGAACTCGGCCGGGCCAGCACCCCGGTCTGGAGCAATGTGGCGCTGCACCGGCCCGCGGAGTTCAACAAGAGCCATATCCCGGCATTCCTCGCCGGTGAGGAGGCCGGGAACTACATCTGTGTGTATCCGTTCGTCCGGTCCTACGAGTGGTATCTGCTCCCCGACGACGAACGCCGCAAAATGCTCGCCGACCACGGCAAGGAAGCGCGCGGCTACCCCGATGTGCGCGCCAATACCGTCGCCTCGTTCGCGCTCGGCGACTACGAGTGGATTCTGGCGTTCGAAGCGCCGGAACTGCACCGGATCGTCGATCTGATGCGTGATCTGCGCGCCACCGAGGCTCGGATGCACGTCCGGGAGGAGACCCCGTTCTACACCGGGCCGCGGGTCGAACTCGACCAGCTCGTCGCCGCGCTGCCCTGATCTTCCCGGCCACCCGGCGCGACCCCCCGGAACTGGGGGCATGCCCGCCGGGTGGCGGTTACGTAATGTACCGCTCGGCAAACGGTGAGTTCACTCCGCTGTGCTGGTCGAGGGGTGCAGCCGCAGGGATATCGAGTTGATGCAGTACCGCTTGTCCGTGGGTGTCGGGTAGCCCTCGCCCTCGAAGACGTGTCCGAGGTGGCTGTGGCAGTTCGCGCACAGCACTTCGACACGGCGCATCCCCAGCGAATCGTCCTCGCGCAGCAGTACCGCGTCCGAGTCCGCCGGATCGAAGAACGACGGCCACCCGCAATGGGACTCGAACTTCTCCGTGCTGCGGAACAGTTCGGCGCCGCACGCGCGGCAGCTGTACACGCCCTCGGCCTTCGTATCTGTGTATTCACCGGTGAACGGCCGTTCGGTGCCTGCTTCGCGGAGCACCGCGTACTCCGCGGGATCCAGTTTCGCCCGCCATTCCTGCGGGCTCAACTGGATCTTCGGGGCGGGCAGGGAGGTATCGGTCGCGTCCGTTTCGGAGCTCATACCCCCACGCTACGCGGTCGGTGTGCCGCCGCGTCTCAGCCGTGGACGCTCTGCGTCTCGGCGACCCGGGTACCGGCCGGTGGCGGGTCCACCGGTGCGGCGGGAACCTGGGACCGGTCGGGTGGTGCCGGTGCGGCGAAATCGTCCGTGCCGCCGTCCCGGGAATCGGGTGCGTCCGCGATCCATACCGGATCCAGGTTCGGCAACCGGCCCTCGCGGCGGGCCGCCAGGTACCGCTCGCCCAGTACACAGAACACGACGACGAGCAGCAGGCCCCAGCCGAAGGTGATGCGCAGGTACTCGAGGTTGCGGCCGATATCGGGCCAGCGGTCGGACAGCCATTTGTCGTAGGACATGAATCCGAACACCGCCAGCCAGGCCGGCCAGTTGCGCAGTACGGAATTGCGCAACACCACCGACATGAGGAACGGGAACAGCATCATCGAGTAGTACATCTGCCCCAGCGAGGCGAGCAGCCACGAGGCGGTGAGCAGTACGCCCGAGGCGGTGGTGACGAAGAACAGCTCGTCGGAGCGGTAGTAGCGGTACAGGATCCACAGCGAGACCAGCACCAGCACGGCCATGGTGAGCCGGATGGTCCAGGTGAGCCAGGGCGGCAGACCGTAGTACTCCGCGTTACCGGGGATGGCGCTGTTGAAGTAGTCCCGGGTCTCGAACAGATACGGCGCGGTGCGGGTGAAAAACCGTTCCGGGTCACGGGAGAGCGGCCAGGCGACGGCGGTCAGCGCGATCGGAACGGTTACCGCGGTGGCGACCAGGGTCCACTGTTTGCGGACCAGTGCGATCAGCAGGAGCGGCGCCAGCGTGGGTTTCACGGCCATACTGAGACCGAGCACTACACCTGCCCATACATCGCGGCGTCGTAACAGCAGGATCAGGAACAGGATCTCTGCCAGCAGCAGGCATCCGTTGACATTGGTGAACACGAGTGTGTTGATCACCGTCTCGGACAGGAACATCGCGAGCAGCAGCACCGGCGCGGCGATCGAGCGCAGCGTGTAGTTGAACAACCGCAGCAGCAGGTACCAGGCGATCAGGATGGCGACAGCGTTGAGCAGGATGAACAGCCAGCGCGACTTCTCGTAGTCGATCACCGCGATCGGCGCGATCAGCAAGGTGCCGCTGGGCGGATACAGATAGTGCGGATCCACCCAGTCGAAATTCGCCGTGTAGACCTCACGCCCGTTCAGGAAGTCCAGCGAGGCCTGGTAGACCGGCTTGTAGTCATCGGTGATGAAACCGTTGACAGCCTTGATGAACACCCGGTTCAGCACGGTCATGACCGCCAGCGGCCAGAGCGCGAACCGGATCACGTCGGCGGTTGTTCGAGCAGTGCGGGGCTCGAGCTGTCGAAGGAACACCACGGCACGGTACACCGGGCGGTGCCGTGGTGTTGCCGGGACCCACCCTCGACGCGCCGGTCAGACGCACATGGAGGCCCTGCTCGAGAAGCGTCCAGGGGCCGCGATCAGGCCGGGCAGGCGGTGCCGTCGCCGGGCAGCCGGCCGTCCTTCAGATAGTTCACGAGCGCGGTCTGCGCGCATCCGGAATGGGTGCTCACCGGATGACCCCAGCCCTGCCACGTCATGGTCGAGCTGCGGGCCCCCGCGGCGCCCAGCGCGCCGGTCACCGACGCCTGAGCGGTTCCGGTGACCGGATCAGCGATGCCGGTGAGCACCAGTACCGGCAGCTCCAGCTTCTCCAGCGCCGGCGGTGCCTCGGTGACCGGCCACGCCGAGCAGGCCAGCATCGACAACGCGGTGGCGCGTCCGAACGCCGGATACTTCTGCCCCCAGATACCGGTCAGATCGGTGATCTGGGGCGCGGGCGGGCTCTGCGGCATATCGGTGCAGCCGTTGACGAACTGTCCGTCGCTCGAAATATCGGCTTCCTGCTGGTCGATGATCGCCTTCAGGGCCCCCGTATCGCCCCGGCCGGCGGCCGACAGCGCGTCGGCGAATTCGCCGACGCGGCCGGTCTGATCCGCGCGGGGGCTGCCCAGGAACCCGGTCACGGCCGTGCGGACCGCGTTTGCCGAGATGTCGCCCAACTGTCCGTCGGTGGCTTTCTGCACCAGGGCGGTCACCGCCGCGCGCGGGTCGGGTCCGAGCGAGCAGGAGATCCCGGCGCACTGCTGCGCGAACGCCGACAGCGCTGCTTCGGCGCCCTGGACCGCCGTTTCGGTCCGCGTGATCGTGTCCACACCGACCGGGGTGGGGGAATCGAGGACGAGCCGAGCGAGCCGGTCACCGTATTTCCGGGCGTACTCCAGCCCGACCTGGGCGCCGCTTCCGGTACCCAGCAGCGCGATGTGCTCGACATCCCACTCCCGCCGCAACTGCTCGATATCGTCGGCGGCGTGGGCGGCGTCGAAGGTGCCGTCGTAGGGCTGGAGGAAATCGCGGCAGGCGATGGTTCCGTTGCGGGACAGGTCCGACATTCCGGTCACCGGATCACCACCCGGGCCGAATTGGGCATTGTCCTGCAGGCCCCCGCGGATATCGGCGGGCAGGCAATCGATCGCCTGGGACGATCCGATACCGCGGCGGTCCACCGCGACCACCGGGTGCGCGGTGAGCAGCGCGTTCGCGGGACCGCTGGCCAGTCCGGCGAGAGTGGCGCCGGAGGACCGGTCCACTCCGGAGGTCAGTACCACCGGAGTGGCGTCGGGCGGGGTCTGCGGTAGCCGGGCGCGGACCGCACCGGCGCGGAAGTTGCCCAGGACCGAACCCGCGCTGTCGATCGGAGTGGAGAAGTCGGCGCATTCCAGCACCAGCCCGGCCGGTCCCGGACCCATCCCGGATTGGTCGAATGTCTCACGGGTGCACTCACGCCAGGGCAGATCCTGCTTCGGTACTTCGGCGGCGGGTGGCGGCGGTACCTGGGCCGATGTAGTCGAATCGCCTGGTACAGGCGGACGTTCGACGGCCACGTGCGGGCGGTCCGACGGACCGGCACCGCATCCGGCGATCATGATCAAGAGTGCCGAGGCCGGCACCACTGCCCGAGTCCAGCGCATGCGCTACACCCTGCCAGGTCCGGATCGGATTCGCCCGAGCGGGACGTCCCACGCCCGCGCGGCCGTCACCGCCGCGAGCTCCCGCCGCCGCTGCTCACCCGCGCACCCAGCGGGTGAGCAGCGTTCCGTCCGCGTCGTAGAGCAGATGCGCCGGGGTCATGCGGAGCCCGAATTCCTCGTGGGAGAACGAGATCCGGCGTGCCGTACCGCCGACGAGCAGCGGCGCGGTGGTCAGGCAGAGTTCGTCGACGGCGCCCGCGGCCGCCAGTGATCCGAACAGTTGCGGGCCGCCCTCGCACAGCACGCGGCGCAGCCCGCGCGCGGCCAGCGCTTCCGGTATCGCGTGCGGTGCGATGGCCTCGTCGCCTGTCTCGATCACCTCCGCACCCGCGTCGGTGAGGGCACGGACCCGCTCGGCGGGTGCGGCCGCCGTGGTGAGGATCAGGGTCGGCGTACGTGCGGTCGTGATCACCCGGTGGCCGGGGTCCAGCGCGGCGGACGCGGTCACGATCGCGATCGGGGGCGGGGTGCCGTCGGGATGACCGCCGATGCCCCGGGCGAAGAGATCGCGGCGCAGCTCGGTATCGGTCTGCGCGCCCCCGTAGCTCTCGGCGCGTACCGTGCCCGCCCCGACCAGCACCACGTCGCACAGCTCGCGCAGCAGATGGAACACCCGTTTGTCGGCCGGTGTGCCGAGGGCATCGGAGACGCCGCCGGAACCGGTGACGGCACCGTCGATACTGGCGACGAAATTGACCCGCAGCCAACTCTCTTCCCGTCCGCCCGGGTAGGCGTACAGATCGGCGAGCGCGTCGTTGTCGAGGTCTGTGAGCTGGATCGCATCGGGGATACGCTGCATACCGACAGCTCACACCACGTCATTAGGCTACGTCCATGCCGATGCGCCTCGTCGACCGCCGTCCGGAGGTCCCCGCCGACCAGTTGGTCGCCCAGATGGTACCGCCGCCCATGTTCGACGAGGTCGGTTTCGATACCTACATTCCCGATCCGAACGAGCCCAGCCAGGCCGCGGCGGTCACCTCGGCCCGCGCGTTCGCGGACAAGGTCACCGCCATCCACAAGGCCGTGAACAAGAAGTCCCTCTTCGGGAAGAAGAAACCGACTCAGGGCGCGGGCCTGTACCTCGACGGTGGCTTCGGCGTCGGTAAGACCCACCTGCTGGCCTCGATCTTCCACAGCGCCCCGGCGCCCCGATCGTTCGGGACCTTCGGCGAACTCACCAATCTGGTCGGCGCGCTCGGGTTCGCCGGCGCGGTCGAGCGGTTGTCGGCGAACAGTGTGCTGTGCATCGACGAATTCGAACTCGACGATCCCGGCGACACCATGCTCGTCTCCCGGCTGCTCACCGAACTCTCGGCGCGCGGGGTATCGGTGGCGGCCACCTCCAACACCCTGCCCGGCCAGTTGGGTGAGGGCCGGTTCGCGGCCCAGGATTTCCTGCGCGAGATCAAGAAGCTCGGGTCCATCTTCGATACCGTGCGGGTCGACGGCCCCGACTACCGCCACCGTGACCTGCCGCCCGCTCCCGAACCCAGTACCGACGCGCAGTTGAACGAGCGGGCATCGGCCACGTCCGGCGCGACGCTCGACGAGTTCGACGCACTGCTCCGCCATCTGAGCACGCTGCACCCCTCCAAGTTCGGGGCGCTGATCGACGGTGTGTCCGCGGTGTTCGTCTCCGGGGTGCACCCGGTGAACGATCAGGCGGTGGCACTGCGCCTCGTGGTGCTGGCCGACCGGCTCTACGACGCGGGCATACCGGTCACCGTTTCCGGCGCGAAACTGGACGAGATCTTCTCCCAGGAGATGCTCGACGGCGGATACCGCAAGAAGTACCTGCGCGCGATCTCCCGGCTGCTTGCGCTCTCACGTTTCGAGGTCCCGGCCTGATCGCAGCCCGGCGGTAGCCGGGCCCGCCGGACCACGGTGGCGCCGGCGCGGACGACAGGCCGCGACGCGCCGTTTCCGGGTTGACCCGGGACTCCCGGGTTGGTTTGCTGAGTCGGGCACGCCGCGCGGGGGTGCCGGCGAGCACGATGGGAGTTCCGCCATGGTTCATCGTTCGGCGCGCGTACCGGCCGCTGTTCTCACCGGAGCTCTGATGGCGTTCGGACCCGTCGCGGCGGTGGGTATCGCCGTGCCGCCGGCGGCCGCCGATCTGCTCACCGTCGACCGGTCCCTGCATCTGGCGGGTGCGCCCAACGCCCGCGACCTCGGCGGCTATCGCACGGCCGACGGGCGCACCGTGCGTACCGGTATCGCCTTCCGTACCGATCAGCTCAACAACCTCACCCCCGCGGATCTGGCCGAGCTGACCCGCCTCGGGGTCCGTGAGGTCGACGATCTGCGCACTGTCTACGAGCGCGCCCTCGGCCCGGACCGGATTCCCGCCGGCGCGCGCGCCAACTGGTACGACATGATCGGCGCGGCCCCGCTGCCGGAACTGATGTCGACTCTCGCCGGGGGCAGCGATCTGTACAGGGCGTTCATCACCGCCCCCGGTGCCGATCGGGCAGTGGCCGGAGTGCTGCGCGATATCGCCGAGTCCGGTGCCGACCCCGAACCCGGGGCGGTGCTGTTCCATTGCACGGCGGGCAAGGACCGGACGGGCTGGACCGCCGCGGTTCTGCTCACGGTGCTCGGTGTGGACCGGGCCACCGTCACCGAGGACTATCTGCTGTCCAACCACTACCGCGCCGCGGCCCCCGGTGACCCGGTGGGCGGGGTCCAGCGGGAATGGCTCGACGCCGCTTTCGATCAGGTAGCACGCAGCTACGGCAGTTTCGATCGTTATGTGAGCGAGGGCCTGGGCCTGAGCCCGGCGCAGATCGAGGCGCTGAAACAACGCATGCTGAGCTGAACGCGATCGGGCCGGAAACGGTGCCCGTCAGAATTCGAGGCGCAGTACGTAATCGTGGTGCACCTGCCGCCCCACGGTGAAAGTTCTCGTACCCACCTGCCGGAAGCCGTATTTGGCGTAGAAACGCTGCGCACGCAGGTTCTGCTGGTTCACGCCCAGCCAGACCCCGGCACAGCCCCCACCGCGCGCCTGTGCCAGGGCCGCGTGCATGAGCGCACTGGACACCCCGGCGCCGTGATGGCCGGGCAGCACGTACATCTTGCTGATCTCCAGGACCGGTTCCAGCGCCACGGCCGCCGCCACCGCGGGGTCGGCCGGTGAGCCGCTGTGCAGGATCGCGTATCCGACGATCTCGTCGTCGGCAACCGCTTTGAGAACCGTGCGTGCCGGATCGGACAGGTATTCGCCGAAGCGTTCACCGGAGAGGACCTCGGCCAGGAACACCTCGATATCGTCCATATCCGAACCCGGTGGGCAGGCGAGCGGAAAGGTCGCGGCGGCGACATCGCTGAGCGCTTCGGCGTCCCACAGTCCGGCCCGGTCCACGGTGACAGTGGTCATATCCCAATGAGACCACAGGCCGGTGGCGCACCGGCGTGTCCGCAGGTCCGGCAGGTGCGGGTGCCGCATGCGGGCAGGTCGTCCGGGTTCGCGCCCGGCCTCTCGCGACCTGCGGCGATAGGCGTAATGGAGCCTTCAGCTTTGCTGCCGGACACATCCGACGTAATCTCTCGCCCATGAGGAGCGGGAACCGCATCGCAATCGTCGGTGCGGGTATCGCGGGTCTGGTCTGCGCGAAGGTCCTGAGTGAGGATGGGTTCGCGGTCGAGGTGTTCGACCGAGCCCCCGATATCGGCGGCGTGTGGAGCGAGACTCGCCGTTACCCGGGCTTACGTGCGCAGAGCAGCAAGAACACCTACCACTTCTCCGACCATCCGATGCCCGCGGATTATCCGCGGGTGCTCGACGGAGCGCGGATGCAGGAGTACCTGGCGAGCTATGTGCGCGCGTTCGGCCTGACCGATCGGCTCCGGCTGCGCACCGAGGTGGTCGCGGCCGATCCGGTCGACGGCGGCTGGTTGCTCGAAATCCGCGACCTCGACGGGGTGCACCGCACCTCCTGTGATCACCTGGTCATCGCCAACGGTGTGTTCAGCGAACCCGCGCTTCCCGATTTCGCGGGTGCGACCGAATTCGGGCGCGCCGGTGGTCAATTGGGTCACAGCACGCAGTTCCTGGATGTGGACGCGGTGCGCGACCGGTCGGTCGTCGTGGTCGGCTACGGCGCCGCGGCCTGCGATCTGGCCACCGAGATCAGCCGGGTGGCCGCCGAGACCACGGTGGTCGCCCGCCGGCTGCTGTGGAAGATGCCGCGCCGTCTCGCCACCGGACTGGATGCCGAACGGGTGCTGCTCACCCGTACCGGCGCCGCCCATTTCCCGCATCCCGAACCGGGCCGGTTCGAGCGGTTGTTGCACGGTCCGGGCCGGTCCTTCCGGGAGAGCAATCTCGATCTGGTCGAAGCGCTCGTGGCGCAGCGCTCCGGTGCCGCCGAACTCGGGCTGGTACCGCCCGTGCGGTTCGAACAGGCACACGAGGCCGCGTTCGGCCTGGCCGCGGACGGTTTCGCCGAACAGGTGGCGGCCGGCCGGATCACTGTCCACGGCGGGACGGATGTGGTCGCGCTGGGCGGCACCCAGGGCGCGCCCTACGCCGAACTGTCCGACGGCCGGTTGGTCCGCGCGGATATCGTCGTCTGTGCCACCGGGTTCCAGCAGCGTGTACCCTTCCTGACCCCGTACGTGCAGCGGCAGCTCACCGACGACAACGGCAATTTCCGGCTGTACCGGCAGATCCTGCCGCTCCAGGTACCGCATCTGACCTTCGCCGGCTACAACTCGTCGCTGCTCAGCGCGGTGGGTGCGGAAGTGGGTGCGCACTGGACCTCGGCCCTGCTCACCCGGAACCTGTCCCTGCCGCCCGCGGAGACGATGAACGAGCGGATCGAGGCCCGGCTGCACTGGATGCAGGAACATACCGGCGGGCATCACGCGCACGGCACCTCGGTCACCCCCTACGCACTGCGGGATATCGACGAACTGCTGGCCGATCTCGGAGTGAAACTGCCGCTCGCGGCCCGCGCCGCGCAATGGGTGCGCCCCGCCCGGCCCGGTGACTACAAGGCGGTGTCGCGGCGGAAGCGGGCGCCGGTGGCGCATGATCCGGGCTCCGCCGCGTACGGTGCCGCGCCCGCGGCACCACCGCAGCCGACGGTGGCGCAGAGCGGTGCGACCGAACCGATCCACACCGGTCCGGCACGGGCCGGATCGCCGGGCGGACAGCCGGTGGCATCCGAATCCCCGACCGTGCAGTTGCCGGGTTCGGCGCTTCCCGGCGCCGCCGATCGCACCGAGATTCTCCAGGTACCGGCCGGCCGCCCGTCCGGTCCGGAACAGAACCGGGATGCGCAACCGGTACCGGGGAAGACCCCGCAACCGGCGGCTCGGCCTCACCCGGGTAATGCCCCCGAGCCGGTGCACACACGGTGGCCCGTGAATGCGCCACAACCTCCGAACACGCCGCGGCCGGAGTTTCCGGCACCCGCGCCCGATGGACAATCCGCGGAGGCACCGGCGCCCGGTGCCGCGTCGGCCGATGCCGTGCGGGACCCGGATGCCGCGCGGCGGGCCGCCGCGGAGAAGCGTGCGGCGGGTATCGCCGCGCGATCCAACAGCCCCACGGTCCGGCTCGATATGCGGGCGGCCCAGGCCGCCGCGGCCGCTTACCCCGCCGCGATGCCCGAGCAGCCGTCCGCTGCCCCGGCGACACCGCGTACCCCGGAACAGGCATCCGCTGCCGCGCCGGCACCGAATTCGCCCGAATCGAAACCGGGTCCGGCCGAACCGGAGACCGCGGATACAGACGTGACATCCGATACCGCAGCGCCGGCCGGTATCGAAGACAAGTCCGGTACGGAGTCCGCGCACTCGGCCTTCCCGGCCGCCGAAACGGAATCCGTGGATGCGGCACCGTCGGCCACCGAGTCGGAGTCTCCGGGCTCACCGTCCGCTGTCGTCGAGTCGGAGTCCGGGGATACGGCGTCCGCTGTCGTCGAACCCGAGTCCGTGGATGCGGCACCCTCGGCTGCCGAGCCGAAGTCCACAGCTCCGGCTTCGCCGACCGGCAGTTCGAAGTCCACGGATTCGGCGTCCGCCGCCGGCGAATCGGAGCCCGCGAAGTCGGTGAGCGCCGATACCGGTTCGGTTTCGACCGAGCCCGAAACGCAGGCCACCGGCGCGTCCTCGCGCACCTGATCCGGCCGTGCCGGATCTGGATCTGAATCTGCTGGTGGCGCTGCACGCCCTGCTCGAGACGAACAGTGTCACCCGGGCCGCCGAACGGCTGAACACCTCACCGCCGGCCATGAGCCGCACCCTGGGACGGTTGCGTCGCGTGTACGGCGATCCGCTGCTGGTGCGTGCGGGGCGTCAACTCGTGCCGACCCCGCGGGCGCTCGAACTGCGGTTCGAGGTGAGCGCGCTGGTCGAACAGGGCCGGGCGCTGCTGGCGAAACCCGATACCGTCGATCCGGCCGCCCTGGTGCGCGGTTTCGCGGTGCACGTCGACGACGCGGTACTTCCCGAACTCGCCGCCCGGCTGCTCACCGAGGTCCGTGCCCAGGCCCCCGGGGTGACCCTGCGCTTCGTCCCCGGTGATACCGCCGCCTCGGCCAATGCGCTGCGCGACGGCAGTATCGACGTCCAGGTCGGGGTCATCGCACAGGCCGATCCACAGACCCGGGTGGAACGGGTGCGCGGTGACCGGCTGATCGGTGTCGCCGCTGCCGGACATCCACTGGTCACCGATCGGGTGACCGTCGCCGCCTACGCCGCCGCGGCCCATATCAGCATCTCCGCACGCGGTATCGCGCGCGGACCCATCGACGACCGGCTCGCCCTGCACGGCCGTACCCGCCGCGTCGTGGCCACTGTCCCCGATCTGACAACAGCGTTGCTGGCGGTGCGCTCCGGTGCCGCGGTGTGCCCGGCCCCGGCGGTCGTCGCGACGACCGCGCTGCCGGCCCTGGGTCTGTGTTCCTTCGAGATCCCGCTGCCGCTGCCCGAAGTCACGATCTCCCTGGCCTGGCATCCGCGCAACACCCCCGATCCCGCGCACGCGTGGTTGCGAACACTGGTGCGCACGGTCTTGGCGGCCTCGGATCCGGTGACCGGGACACTGCCGGACGTGAGGGTTCCGTGGGTCCCATCTGGGTAACTGCTGGGCAGAAACCTGGCGTTGACCGGCATCTGTGGAGCACCCTGGAATATGTCGGCATGGTGCCGGGCCGACATGGTGGGACGGGTTAGATGGGTGGTCGCATGCAGACGAAGCGGCGGACTGAAATGCGGTGTGGGCGCCGGACGATGTTGTCCGACCTGGGTATATCCGACGGTCCGGTGGGTACGGACACCGCGGAGAAGACCACATCGGGTTACGGTTGCGGCTGTGCTCGCTGTGTGGAGGCACAGTGGGACGCGCAGCGGCTGAAGTACTGGCTGGCGAGCCGGCTGCTCGCGTTCGGCGCGGACGAGGCGGTGGTGGACCGGCGCTGCGGTCCCGTCACGGTCGACGTGTGGTGGCGGCGCGGTACCGAGCAGTTCGCGATCGAGGTGCGTACCGGCCCACTGACCCAGGAACTCGCGCAGGAACATACGGACCGGTTGCGCGCACTGGGCTATTCGGGCGTGCTGTGGTTGTGCGCCCCCGGTTTCTGGGTGTCCCAGCTGCCCGCCCTCGGTATCGCCGATCTCGCTCCCGTCTCCTGTGAGTACCGCGCGGTGTCCGGCATGCTGGAAACCGGCCCCACCGGTCTGGCAGTGCCGGGTGAACGACCCTACGAGTTGCGGGAGTTCCTCCGGCAGTGGGTGACAGGTGAGGTGGCGTGGGGATACCGCGACCATGTGCGGAAGGGATGGGCGGCCGTGACCGATTGGGAGAAGCACACCAGGACCCAGGCGCAGCTGCTCGAACAGCAGCGACTGGAACTGATGACGCAGCGGACCACCCTGGCCGTGACGCGGCAGGCGGTGCGCGAGAAGAAGCAGCAGCTCGCCCGGATGGTCGCCCGGATGGAACGTACCGCGCAGCGTGCGCGCGACCAGGCCGAGGCGGTAGCCGCGGTGGATCGCCGGATCGCCGATCAGGAGCGGGTGCACCGCGCGCTGGAGGACACCATCCGCCGCCTGCACAAAACCATCGACAACTGGCAGCTGATAGTCGTTTTCGTGATGCTGTTGCTGGGGACCTTCATCGCGGCGACCATGCTGGTCAAACCCTGACCCGCTGCCGCGCCGCCACCCGCGCGATGCCGTACCGCCCGGGGCTAGGTGGCGGCCAACCGGAACGGTGCCCGGTCCCACTGCCATTCGTGGCGGACCACCAGCGTGATCAGGTCGAGGAGGCCGAAACCGGTGTTCGCCCGCAACTGTCGCAGCGCGGGCAGCCGGACCGGGCCCTCGGCGAGTAGTTCGGCGAGCCGGTTCTCGATCCCGGCGGGTACCCGGCGGGCCGCCAGCTCCGATTCGCCGACCGAGCTGCCCGTCCAGAGCAGCCAGCCCCATCCGTTCTCGTGGGCCCGGGCCCGGGCGGCCGCGGACTTCATCCGGTTCATCCGGAAACCGATATGCCCCAGTGGTTGTTCGTCGATCAGCACCCGGCGTCCGTCGGTGAGTTCGGCGACCACGGTCGGAAAGTGCAGATATTCCTCGCCGTCGACCCGATACCCGACGGCGTCCGGGTATTCCTGAAAGGTGCGGATCCGGTCGTCGGTGTCGAGCAGGCGCAGCAGCCGGGCCTCCAGTCCCGAATCGAATCCGATGTCGCGTCCGGGCTTGTGCAGATAGAACCGGCCGCGGCCGTCGTCGTCCAGGTCGAATGTGCGCGCCGGCGTGGTGGGCAGTGGAGCGGGTGAACCGGAGCCGGTGGGCCAGTCGATCCGGTTGGGCCACGGCGGCGGTGGTCCGGCGGGCGCCCCGTCGGCGCGTAGCCGGGAGAGCAGATGATTCGTCTTCTTGCGCCAGCCCACGATGCGCTGGGTGACGAAGCCCGCGACCCGTTTCGCGTCGGCGGCGGTATGGCCGGCCAGGCGCAATTTCAGGTACGACAGATCGTTCACCGCGATATCGGTATCGGTGGCATAGGTTTCGGCCAGCAGCGCGCGCGTCAGCACCGAATCCCGGGTGCCCACGGGGTAGCGCCGGGCGTACTCCGGGACCGGTAGCCGTCCGGCGCGCGCGGTGTGCCGGAGCAGTTCGCCCGCCGCCTTGGTGTGCAACTGGCGCGCGCGGTCACGGGAGAAGTCCAGCCGGGCGCCGATCCGGGTGAGCGTTTCCGGGCGGTCTCCGGAGATACCGAGCCGCAGCCGCAGGATCGTCCCGGCCCGTTCCCGGTCGACGGCGTAATCGTCGACGAGTCCGGCCAATTCGTGGATACATTCCTCGAACTCGAAGGACAGGTGATCGAGCAGATCATCGGGGAAGGAGTCCCCGATCTCCGACCCGGCCGGATCGTCGGGCAGCACGTCGCGGGCTGGTTCCGTCTGCACACACACCCCCTGTCGGGACCCGGCGGACCGGTCGGCTCGAACTCGTGCGGGTCAGCTTAACCTCGTCCGCCGACAATCCCGGCGGCCGCCGGGAGGCGCCACCGGCGCGCCCCCACCGGTAGCAGCACCCCGACCGGCCGGGAATCGTCTGCGGCGGGCCGGGCCGGGACTTCCGCCCACCGGCTTCCGGGGCCGGTAGCGGCTGGATGGCTGATAGGTACGCGGTGCCGGAAGCCGGTGTTGCGGGTGCGTCCGACCCGGGTGCCGCGGAGATTCCGACGAGGCGGATCTGCGCCCAGGACCTGTGATCTAATGAGGTTTGCCGAGCAATTGCCGAAGCGGCATCGATCCACCGGCCGACGTGTGCGGACAGCAGCGGAGAAGATCCCGCTACGACCGGCCGCCGAGAGTTCGGACACGGTTGCACCGGATATCGGCGCGCTGATCCGACCGACAGATGTGGAGGATTTCGTGCTGCACACCGATATCCCGACCCGCGGCGAAATCGAAGCGCTCGCGGCCCTGACCGACGATTGGTGCGTCTCGATCTACACCCCCACCGAATCCGATTCGGCCGATCCGGACCGCAACCGGATCGCGTTCTGGGACCAGGTCCGGCGCGCTCTCGACAAGGTCACCGACCCCGCGGCGCGGACCGCCCTGGAAGAGGAGTTCGACCTCCACATCGACGACGCCGAGTTCTGGCGCTATCAGTCGCGCACCCTGGTCGCCCTGGCCACCCCGACCCGGATCCGTACCTACCGGTTACCCAACGAACTGAACGCCTCCGAAACGGTGGGCGACCGCTTCTACCTGAAACGCCTGCTCCGCGCGGTGACGTTCCCGCAGTCGGCGTTCGTCCTGGCCCTCGCCGAAGGCGGCGTCCGCCTGGTGGAGGTCACCGCCGACAAACCGGCGTACACGGTGCGGATCCCGGGTCTGCCGAGCAGCTCGGCCGATCACGCCGGCAAGGCGAGCCTCGGTGACCGGGCTCCGAAACGGCGGGTGCAGGGCGAAGAGGGCCGCAAAATGCGCGCCCGTCAGTACGCCCGTGCCATCGATACCGAACTCCGTGATTTCCTGTCCGGTCGGCGCGTTCCGCTGATCCTCGCCGCGACCGAACCGATCGATTCCCTGTTCCGCTCGGTGAACAGCTACGACAACCTACTGGCCGAGAGCATCCCCGGCAATCCGGAGCATGCGTCCGATCAGGAGTTGGCGGAGCGTTCCCGAGCGATTCTGGACCGCCACTACGCCGCCGAGCTGGCCGAACTCACGGATCTGCTGAACGAGCGTCGCAGCGCGGGCCGGGCCGCCACCGATGTCTCCGATCTCGCGAAGGCGGCTGTCGCCGGCGCCGTCGACACTCTGCTCGTCGATATCGACGCCTCGGTCCCCGGCACCGTATCGGCCGACGGCTCGGTCACCTTCGGCGAACCGGACGCCACCGATACCCCAGGGATCCTGGACGAGATCAGTCGCCGAGTCCTGATGACCGGTGGTCGGGTACTGGCCGTCCGCGCCGGCGATCTGCCCGACGGTGCGCAGATCGCGGGGATTCTCCGCTACGCGGCCTGAGCTCCGGCAACAGCGAAGAGGCACTCTCCGGATACCGGAAAGTGCCTCTCAACTGTTCTGAACTGGTGCGCGATACTGGGATTGAACCAGTGACCTCTTCCGTGTCAGGGAAGCGCTCTCCCGCTGAGCTAATCGCGCGAGGTGGAGACGGGAATCGAACCCGTGTGCACGGCTTTGCAGGCCGTTGCCTCACCACTCGGCCACTCCACCGCGCAAAGGGGGAAGGCATTCAATGCGCCTGGCCCTACCTCTCGAGCGGATGACGGGATTCGAACCCGCGACCCTCACCTTGGCAAGGTGATGCGCTACCAGCTGCGCTACATCCGCATTTCGCATCCCCGGGGGCTGTTCTGTCCTCCGTGGTGCGAGACAGAACATTAGCCCACGTTCGGCGGAACCTACAAATCGCCTGGTAGGGGCACCTGAATTACATGGATGTCATTTCCGGCCGAGGTGGGCTGCGCCGCCCGGCGGGCGCATCGCATATCGGCGCCGGCTCCCGCGGGTACGGGGTGTCGCGCGGCCGGTGATCTCGCGGAACCGAATGACAACCGGGTGATTTGGTGGCGAGCGGGTGGTGCGTGTTAAGGTTCGTACTCGTTCGGCGGGCTTCGAAAGCTCCCGAGCGGTTCATCCCGGTCTCATAGCTCAGCGGGAGAGCGTCCGCCTCACACGCGGAAGGTCGCTGGTTCGATCCCAGCTGGGACCACTGAAATCCCTCTGTCCCGTATGCGGGTCAGGGGGATTTTTTCGTGTCCGCCCCGGCTGGGAGAACGGGATCGGCCGCCGGATACCGCCGAGGTCCGGCCTCGGTGGTATGTGTGTCGCACGCGGATTCGCCGCGGGTCGGCTCGCGGCACGGGCATTGCCGGGGTCGGTCGCTGTGCAGGCCCGATCTCGGTTGCCTCCGCGCCGGCGCGCTACCGCTGCGGGTCGGCTCGTCGGGGCGCGCAGTCCGCGACGAACAGTTTCTGCTTCGGCTATTCATTATTTGTGCATCGGGAACAATGTCAATTCTGCGAATTGTGACATCTGCACATGTCGATGGATATATCCGGTGAACTATTTGTAAAAATTATATTGTCTCGGAGGATTGTCGGGGTACGGACCCGATCCATGATTTACCACCGGACTGTCGGACGCGGTCGCCTTCGACGTGTCGTCGGGAGATTCGATGCGTTTCCGGTTTGCATGGGACGCGCGCGCCCGAAGCTTCCGGCGAGTCTTCGGGCGCGCGCCGCAGTGACTACCCTCAGGACTCGAGCGCCGCGATAACGCAAGCCTGGAATGGGCTGTGACCTGCTGCTTTGAGTACACACTGACCGGCGACGGTAGCAAGGTCGGGGCGCGGCGGGGCGATATCGTGGCGTTGCGCGGAGGCTGTAGTTGCCGAAAGAGCGACTGCAGCCGAAGCGACAACTATCGGGAGACCGACGAATTTTACAACGGTACGGATCATGTTCATTTCCCTTCGGGAACAGGAATGGCCACCGGCGATAACTGTGCGCCGGTGCTCCGGGGGCGGTCTACAAGATGTGGGATCTGATCGCACAATTTGTCCACCACGGAACAGGGTATCCCGAAAGTCCTATTTCTTCAGCGCCGACAATTTCCCACTGTTGGCCGGGCCGCGGTCGCCGTACCGATATTCAGGTCTCGGCGCCACCGGCCGGCCGAGGCCATGACAGGTTGCCACGTCGAGCAGTGCCTCCGGCGCGGCACCCGGCCGGAATCGTCGCCGGACACCGGGCGTGGACGGACCCGGGCCGGACTCCGCCGGGCCGCCGGATCTCGCGGGCCCGTTGCCCCCGCGGGTGCGTGCGCGGCATGGTCGGATTCGGAAGCGCGGGGTGTCCGCGTTCGGTAGCGGGTGTCGCCGTGGCCGAGGGAGCCGACGCACGCTGTCACCGTCGGCCACGAACCCGATGGGATGGTGTGATTCCGGCCTGTACTCCTCGAGTGCACTGGGGCTCACACTGTCCGGAGCCGGGAACGCGCACCCGTGGGCCGTCGGCTGGACGCTCCGTGCGCGTCGCCGCATTCGATGGCACGGCCGGATAGATGAAAGCCGCGGCGGATTTTCGGGCGATCGCCGCCCGGCTCGCCGGAGATTTTCGAGTGGTGGCCGAGCGCGAGCGGGCCGAGGGCTTCGGCGGCGGATTGCGGAAGTCGACCGAAAGCCTGGTTCGGGCACAGGACAAGATACGTTGGGGGACAGGCGAACTAACGCGATCGTCGGCGTTCGATCCGAATGTGGGACAGGTGGCGGACCTGCCCATCCGGAACGGATTCCCGCATTTCCCGACCAACGAGTCCGGAGTCGCCTACGGAGAGCGGGTTCTCGGTCCCATCCGGGACCGCCTCGATCCCGACGCTTTCCGGGCGATGTTCCACTACACGGAGTACTCCCCGCCGTACAACAGGCTGCGGTACGCGGATCCGGACGAGTGGTTCGACCAACTCGCCACCGCGAGCGGACAATATCGTGTTCGACTCGTGGGTGGTCGCGCCGTGAGCTGTGGCCTCCGGCTCCGGCACGACCGATCGGTCAGCGACGGCGGGCGTCCGCCTCGAGCAGTTCCGGCAGCCGGTGAATGCGTACAGGTGGGAGTTCCTCGTCGTAGCGTTCGATCTCGACCAGGCAGCTGTTCACCGAGGGGCCCTGGGCCAGTGAACTGGTGCCGATATCGTTGGTGACGGTGTTCGGGTTGCCGTGTACATCCAGTGAATCCGGGTCGGCGGGGTCCAGGGGGTCGTACCAGGCGCCGGTGGCCATCTGCACGACTCCGGGCCGGACGGCGTCGGTGAGCCGGAGGCCCGCGAGAAGGGCGCCGCGGTCGTTGAAGACGCGGACGATATCGCCGTCGTGCAGGCCGCGAGTGGCGGCGTCGGCCGGGTGCATGCGCAGGGGTTCGCGGTCGCGGATCTTGGATTCCCGGCTGGTGACGCCGTAGTCGAGCTGGCTGTGCAGGCGGGTCGCGGGCTGGTGGGACAGCAGGTGCAGTGGAAAGCGTTGTGCGCGTGGGCTGCCGAGCCATTCGCGGGCGGGGAACCAGGCGGGATGGCCGGGAGCGTCGGGGTAGCCGAAAGCCGCGACGGTTTCGGAGAAGATCTCGATCCGCCCCGACGGTGTGGCGAGTGGGTGGCGGTCCGGATCGTCGCGGAACCGTTCGAGGACATGACGGCTCTCCGGCAGCGACGGTCGTAGATCGATCGGTTGCCCGGACCGGAACTCGGTGTAGCCGGGGAGGGCTGTACCGGCTGCCGCCGCGTTCTCCGCGGTCACCTGCCACAGGTGTTCCACCCATTCGCGCGCGGTGCGTCCCTCGGTGAACCGTGCCCCGAACCCGAGCCGGTCGGCGAGCGCGGCGAAGACGGCGTAGTCGTCGCGTGCCTGCGCGTAGGGCGGCAGAGCCGGAGGCATGGGGGAGAGCCAGTGGTCGGTGCGGGAGGCGGCGAAATCCTCGCGTTCCGCGGCGGCGGTGCTGGGTAGCACGATATCGGCCAGGCGGGCGGTCGAGGTCCAGCTGATCTCGTTGACCACCACGGTGCGGGGCCGCGCCCAGGCCCGGCGCAGCCGGTTGAGGTCCTGGTGGTGATGGAACGGATTACCACCGGCCCAGTAGATGAGGTCGATCTCCGGGTAGGTGAGGACGCGGCCGTTGTAGTCGACGGTTTCGCCGGGGCGTTCCAGCATTTCGGTGAGCCGTGCCACCGGCACCACATCCGAGACCGGGTTCGCGGGCTGCGGTAGGGCGGCGATCTCGAACGGCGGGTAGCGGCGCTGCATACTGTTGGTCATCCCGACGCCGGTGCCCATCAGCACACCGCCGCCGGGCAGCCCGATATGGCCCAATGCGGCGGCGAGTGCCCAAGCGGCCCAGTAGGTCTGTTCGCCGTGTTCGGCCCGTTGCAACGCGTAGGGCAGGCCGATGAGGCAGCGTTCGCGGGCCAGCAGCCGGGCCAGGTCGCGGATCTCGTGCGCGGGCACCTCCGACAGAGCGGCCGCCCATTCCGGGGTTTTCGGTTCACCGTCCGCGCGACCTGTCACGTAATCGGCGAAGCGGTCGAAACCGGTGGTGCAGCGGTCGAGGAAGGCACGGTCGTGCAGATCCTCCACCACCAGGGTGTGCACCATCGCCAGCATGATCGCGGTATCGGTGCCCGGCCGGCAGGGGATCCAGCGGGCGGCCGGGGCCGGGTCGAGATCGTCGCGGACGGGGCCGATATTGATGGTGCCGACTCCGGCGGCGCGCAGGGTCGCGAGCTGGTCGCGGTAGCGGTGGGCACCGTAACCGCCCGGATTGACCTGCGAGTTCCGGGCAGCCCCGCCGCCGAAGAAGACGATGCGGGCACAGTGCCGGGCGATCTCGTCCGTGGTGGGCGACTGCCGGGCCGCGAAATAGGCGTTCATGCCGAGGATATGCGGGATCGTCACCTCGGCGGCGGCGAAGGAATAGGTGTCCACCGACGCGGTGTAGCCGCCGAACATGCGCAGGAAGCGATGGATCTGTCCCTGTGTGTGATGGAACCGGCCGGCACTGGCCCAGCCGTAGGAGCCGCCGTAGATCGCGCGGTTGCCCGCGCGCTGCTGTGCCGACCGCAGCGCGCCGGCGGTGATATCGAGCGCTTCGTCCCAGTCGACCTCGACGAACGGTTCCCGGCCCCGTCGCGAGGTATCGCTGTTCTCGCGGTCCCGGTGGTAGCCGAGCCGGACCGCGGGGCGGGCGACGCGATGGTCGGGGTCGTGTAGCGCGCTCAGCGAACGGCCGATCGGCGAGGGATCGGGATCGTGCCCGGACGGAGTGACGCGGATCTCACCCGAGGTGTCGCGATCGATGAGGAAGTTCCCCCAATGCGTCGCGGTCGGCAGTGGCTGCGGCATCGTGTTCCTTCCAGCGGTCTTTCGGCGATCCCGGTCACCGATCACGGTACGACCGGGCGGTGTGTCGAGGGCGGGCACGGGTCGGGGAACCGGTGTGCTGCGGAGTTCGCGCGCCCCTGGCGTCGCGACGTGGGGGTACCGGTGCGGGGAGTGCCGGGGGCGCCCGAGTGAGCCGGTCGAGGCGATTGCTATCTTGAACGTCGTTCAAGTCTTGGTGTGGCGGAGGTATCGCGGTGAGCGGTGTCGAAAACGAGCGGATGCCGCGGGCCGGTGTCACCGCGCGCGATATGGCACAGATCGCGGTGTTCGCCGCGTTGATCGCGGCGCTCGGGTTACCGGGTGCCGTCACGTTGGGGTTCAGCGCGGTGCCGATCACCGTGCAGACCCTGGGTGTCATCATGGCCGGAGCGATCCTGGGGCCGCGTAAGGGCACGGCCGCCGTCGCGGTGTTCGTCGCGCTCACGATCATCGGGTTGCCGCTGTTGTCGGGCGGGCGGACCGGGCTGACCGCACTGGCCGGTCCGAGTGCCGGATATCTGGTGGGCTGGATCCCCGCGGCGCTGTTCATCGGTCTGTGCACGACCCGGATCATGCCGAAGTATCCGGTAATGCCGGCGCTGGTGATCAACGCGATCGGCGGCATTGTGGTCATCTACTCGTTCGGCACTGTGGGGCTGCTGCTGCGCACCGATCTCGGGCTGTGGTCGGCGATCGCCTCTAACGGGGTATTCCTGCCGGGGGATTCGCTCAAGGTGGTCGTCGCGACGGTGGTGGCCCAGGGCGTACACCGTGCCTATCCCGGGCTGATCCGTGCCTAGTCGCGAACTCGGCGGGGCCGCCGCCGCGCCCGCACTCGATATCGGCGGGCGGGTCCTGACCTACGCCGGACTCGATCGCGCCGTGGACCGCTGGATCGATCGGTTCGAACCGGGCCCGGCCGGATACGACGCCTCGACATTGCCGCTCGCCGAGGCGCTGGTCTGTATCTGCGCGGCCGCCCGTCGCGGTGTCCCGGTGGCCGTCGAGGACCCTGTCGCGCGGCCGGTCCGGACCGAATGGCCGGACACCGCGTTCCTGCTGGTCGCCACCTCGGGGTCGACCGGGCGGCCCCGCCCGCTGGCCCGTACGGCGGCCTCCTGGTACGACAGTTTCCCGGCGTTCACCGCGATCACCGGTGTGACGGCCACTGATCGAGTCCTGCTCACCGGCCCGCTGCACGCGACCATGCATCTGTTCGGCGCCCTGCACGCACTCTGGCGCGGTGCCTGTGTGACCGACGAGCCGCGGCACGCCACCGTCGTGCACGCCGTACCGGCGGTGCTGCGCGAGGTGGTGCGCGCTGCGCCCGAGCTGCGTACCGCTGTCGTCGCCGGGATCGCTCCCGACCCCGGGGCGCTGGCGGCGGCCCACCGGCTACGTGTGGTCGAGTACTACGGTTCCTCCGAGGTCTCGCTGGTCGCGGCGCGCCACGTACCCGGTCCACTGCGTCTGCTCGACGAGGTGGACGCCGAGATCCGCGCCGGGTTGCTCTACGTCCGATCGCCCTACACCGTGCTCGGCGCGCCCGAATGGTTCTGTGTCGGCGATCTGGCCGTGCTCGGCGACGACCGCGAACTCGAGGTTCGTGGACGGGGCGAGGCGGCGATCAATGTCGGAGGCACCACCGTCGTCGCCGAGGATGTGGAACGGGTGCTCGGTGGTATAGACGGTGTAGTGGCGGCCGCGGTGATCGGGTCCGCGCATGCGGTGCTCGGTGAAACAATTACGGCGGCAGTGCAATTGGACGGTATCGAAATCGAGGACGTACGGCGGCGGGCGCGCGGGCTGTTGAGCCGCGAAGCGGTACCGCGCCGCTGGGTCCGGGTCGGTGAGCTGCCCACCACGACCGCGGGAAAGGTCGCACGCGGCCGATTGAAAGACTTGCTGGCGTGAATACCGCTCCTGTTCTGGTCGCCGCGCGACGCACCCCGATCGGCACAGCCGGTCACGGGTTCGCCGCGTCGACAGTGATCGATCTGGCCGCCCCGGTGCTGGAAGCTGTGGCCGGTTCGTTGCGCGCGGCCGGGGTGGACGACGAGATCGACGATGTAGTGCTCGGCAATTGTCTGGGTCCCGGTGGAGATCCGGCGCGGGTGGCGGCGCTGCGGGCCGGGCTCGGGGTGCAGGTGCCCGGAGTGACGGTGGACCGGCAGTGCGGTTCCGGGCTGGACGCGGTGATGCAGGCGGCGCTACGGGTGCGCGGCGGCGGCGACGAACTGATCCTGGCCGGTGGTGTCGAATCCGCCAGTACCGCGCCGTGGCGATTCTGGCCGCCGGAGCCCGAGCACGAGCCCGTGCGCTACACGCGGGCCCCTTTCGCTCCCGAGGGGTTCCCGGACCCCGATATGGGTGCCGCCGCCGACGACCTCGCGCGGATCCGCGGTATCGGCCGGGAACGCCAGGACGCCTACGCGGCCCGATCGCATACCCGCGCCGCGGCCGCCGATTTCGGCGCCGAGATCGTACCGGTGGCCGGGGTGAGCCGCGATCAGCGCATCCGCCCGGGGATGACCGCGCAGCGGCTGGCCCGGTTGCGGCCCAGTTTCGGACCGGAGGGAACCGCGACGGCGGGTAACTCGTGCGGTATCTCCGACGGTGCGGCCGTTCTGGCGGTGACGAGCGAACAGCGGGCGGCCGGACTGCCCGCGCTCCGGGTACTCGGTTCGGCGGTCTGCGGTTCGGATCCCGCGCTGCCCGGACTGGGGCCGGTCCCGGCGATCCGGAAAGTGCTGCGGCGCACCGGCTGTTCGGTCGGTGATCTCGGGATAGTCGAGATCACCGAGGCCTTCGCATCGGTGGTGCTGGCCGTCTCCGACGAGCTGGGCCTGGACGAATCCGTGCTCTGCCCGGAGGGCGGCGCGATCGCCATGGGCCATCCCTGGGGTGCGTCGGGCGCGGTGCTGCTGGTGCGGCTGGCGAGCCAGATGTTGCGGCCGGATGGGCCCGCGCTCGGACTCGCGGCCTGTGCCATCGGTGGTGGGCAGGGAATCGCCGTACTCGTGGAGCGGGCAGGATGAGCGAGATCGTTTTCGACGGAGTGAGTCACCGCTACGGCGAGCGCCGGGTACTGCGCGAGGTGGATCTGCGGATCACCGAACGCCGGGTCGGCATCATCGGCGCCAACGGGTCGGGTAAATCGACGCTGGCCCGGATGATCAACGGCCTGCTGACCCCGAGCTCGGGCACCGTGACCGTGGACGGTATCGACGCCTCGAAGAAGGGCGCCCAGGTCCGCCGCAAAGTGGGCTTCGTCTTCACCGACCCGGATTCCCAGATCGTCATGCCGACGGTGTCCGAGGATCTGGCGTTCTCGCTGCGGCGTACCGGGCTGAGCCGAGCCGAGGTCGCCGAGCGGGTGGCGGGGACGCTCGACCGGTTCGGGCTGGCCGCGCACGCCGAACATCCGTCCCATCTGCTGTCGGGTGGGCAGAAACAGTTGCTGGCGCTGGGCGCCGTACTGATCCGGCATCCAGAGGTGATCGTCGCCGACGAGCCGACCACCCTGCTGGATCTGCGGAACGCGCGTGCTGTCGCCGCCGCGCTGGATTCGGTGGACCAGCAGGTGATCGTGGTGACCCATCAGCTCGGCCTGCTGAACAGTTTCGAACGGGTGATCGTCGTCGACGAGGGCGCGGTGGTATTCGACGGCACCCCCGCCGCGGCGGTACCGGCCTATCGGGAGCTGATCGAGTGATCGGGCTGTACTTTCCCGGCCGCTCGCTGCTGCACCGGATCCCCGCCGGTGTGAAACTGCTGTCGCTCGTCACGGCCATCGTGGCGGCCACCGTTCTCGTACGGACCCCCGTACAGATCGGAATCCTCGCGGTTGTCGTCGCCGGACTGTTCGGGCTCGCCCGGATCCCGTGGCGGGTCGCCCTGGCACAGTTGCGGCCGGTGGTCTGGATGCTGGCGCTGATCGCCGTCGTGCAGGTGCTGACGACCTCACCCGCGCGTGCCGCGGTGGTCTGCGGACTGTTGTTGCTCTCCGTCGCGCTGGCCGCGCTGGTCACCCTGACGACCCGGGTGACCGATATGTTGGACGCCGTCACCCGCGCGCTCGGCCCGCTGCGGTATCTCGGTGCCGACCCGGAGCGGATCGGCCTGATGCTGGCGCTGGCCATCCGCTGTGTGCCGCTGCTGGCCGGGATAGTCCGGGAGGTCGCCGACGCCCGGCGGGCCCGCGGTCTGCAGTGGTCGGTGACCGCGCTCGCGACCCCGGTACTGGTCCGGGCCCTGCGCACCGCCGACGCGATGGGTGACGCGCTCGCCGCCCGCGGGGTGGACGATGACTGAACTGCTCGCCGACCGGATCGCGGGGCAGGCGGCGCGGTACCCGTCGGCGACGGCCGTCGTCGACACCCGGGACCGGATCGCCTACGGCGAGTTCTGGGACCGGGTCGGCCGTACCGCCGCCGGGCTCGGCGGCGCGAACCGGGTGGCGGTACTGCCCACCTCCGATATCGACTCGCTGGTCACGGTGGCGGCGGCGATGTACGCGGGGGTCGGTGTGGTGCTGCTGCACCGGCATCTGCTGCCGCGGCAGCTGGACCGGGTGCTGACGCTGAGCCGGCCGACGCAGGTGTGTGCCGCCGGCCGGCATCATCGGCTGCTGCGCCGGCTCGGCTGGGCGGGTCCGATCCGCACTGCCGTGGATCTGGAATCGGCCGGTCCGGCCGGCCGGGCCCGGCCCGGCAGCGAACTCCTGGCCGGGATCACATCGGGAACCACCGGTGAACCGAAACTGTTCGTCCGTGATCAACGCTCGTGGGCGGCGACCCTCGACCGGTCCGACGTGACATTCGATATCGGGGCGGGGGACCGGGTCTCGGCGCCGGGCGTGCTCGACCACACGCACTTCCTGTACGGCGCGTTGCACGCGCTCACCCGAGGCGCGGCGGTCGACCTGCGTCCGGTCACCGTGGCGCTGGCCGATCGCCCGACACATCTGTACTCGGTGCCCGCCATCGCCTGGGAGGTGGTGCGGGCGGGGGCCGGGCCGATCGGCAGCGTACGCGAGGTGCTGTCCTCCGCGGCCCGCTGGCCGCGGCCGGGGCGGGTGGCATTGCGGGAGGTACTGCCGAACGCCACGCTCACTCATTTCTACGGCGCTTCGGAGTTGAGTTTCGTCTCGTTCGATCGCGGCCTCGGCGAGTGTGACGAGAGTTCGGCGGGTGAGTTGTTCGACGGCGTCGAGGTGCGGATCCGGGACGGTATCGTCCAGGTGCGCAGCGATATGGTCTTCACCGGTTACCTGACCGAGGCCGGTGTGGTGGACGGTCCGGTCGACGGGTGGTTCTCGGTGGGTGACCGGGGAACACTGTCGGGCAACAGATTACGTCTCTTCGGCCGCGACGGTGAAATGCTGATCCGCGGTGGTCTGAATGTGGAACCGGCGGCGGTGGAAGCCGCGCTGGCCGCGATCCCCGGGGTCACCGAGGCCGCGTGTATCGGGATCGCCGACGAGCGCTGGGGGCAGGTCCCGGTGGCCGCCGTCGTGGTGACCGACGATGCCGTCGGCCCCGCGGAGATCCGGAAGCGACTGCGCGCGGTACTGCCGAGCCCGAGCCTGCCCGATCGGATCATGATGCTGGAGCGACTGCCGCGTACGCCCCGGGGCAAAGTGGACCGCAGTGCGCTGACCACCTTGTTCGGCTGATCCGACGGTATCGCGGCTGCCCGGCACTCCGGGGTGGGGCCGGACGCGGCCACTTGTATCGGGCTCGTGAACCAGGGGTGTGTCCGGCCGGCGCGCAGGGATCCGGAGTCGCCCGGGTAGCCGGGCCGAGCAGGTCGACGCGGTCCGGCTCAGGCCCGGGGCCGACCGGGGAGCGGACGGGTCAGGTATCCGTCGGCGAAGTACTGCATCGAGCCGCATCGATCGCAGCGGTAGGC
The DNA here is from genome assembly GCF_053605105.1 of Nocardia sp. NPDC003963. Lineage (NCBI taxonomy): Bacteria > Bacillati > Actinomycetota > Actinomycetes > Mycobacteriales > Nocardiaceae > Nocardia > Nocardia sp. NPDC003963. Next base: position 201,371 of record NZ_JBSGIP010000002.1, on the reverse strand, counting down.
GTGCTGATGGATCAACTCCGGGCCCCATTCGGCGGGGCGGTCGGTGAGTATGCCCGCGACCCCGGTCATGAAGCCGAGTACGCCGAGATAGGTCCGTTCCCGTTCGCACCAGGGGCAGCCGAGGTCGATCGAGGCACAGATCCGGCGGATCTCGTTGTCCTGCTCCTGTATTCGCTTCCGGACCTGTTCGAGGTAGTGCTCCGCGCCGCGGAGCGTCAGCTGTTCGGGGGTGCCCCATCCGCTGTAGCCGCTCCGGGCGGCGGTGCGCAGCTGGGCGAACTCGGCGCCGGAGCGGCGCACCGCACGGGTGCCCCGGAGGCCGCCCTTCACTCGATAGGAGATCTCCGCCCGTGAAACATCCTCCGGCAGTCCGGAAGTCGGCTTCACGCGGAACGGATCGCCGATATCCGGCTCGAACTCTATGCCCCGGTCCGACATTGCGCGGAGGATATCGCCGGGAGGTTACGCTCCCCGTCCGGGAGATGTCCGCCGGACCCGCAACCTCGGTAAACATTGTGTTTCCGCTGGTCAACGCGTGGCGATCTTCGATAGAGTCGTGCGTATCCATCGAGGCGAGTCGATCGCAGCGATGGCCCGGCCACACGGGAGTGGTCGCGGGACGGTGTGGTTTACCGAGTCTCAATGACACGTATCGATTGGGTAGCGATTGTCGTTTTCGTCTCACTACCTCTATTGCCGAGTTTGGGTAGTTCTTTACTATATGTGGAGCCGGACTGTGGCATCTCATATCGATGGGACGTCACGGGCAAGGTTGTGACGGTGAACGGGAAGAGTGCGTCCGCTCACTGTCGGCCGAGCTTCGATCAGCTGTCCTGCATGGGTTTTCAACAGTATTCTGATAGTCGAGACCGTTCGATAGCGGCGGACTCGACGGCGGGATCGCCGCCACTCGGTCTTCGTGGTGGCGCTGTCGCCGACAGGGACGGCTGTTCTTAGGTTTTGCTAAGTCTTTACCAATACCATAGCGATGGTTTGAAACTCGGCTCGTTGCCGTGCCGAGGAGCTGCTTCACCGCGAGATGCCGGTTCGCGGTCTGTGCCCGACTGGACATGTTGATCGTCAACCGACCTCGGCCCGTGCCGAGTCGGCGAAGGAGACCAATGGCAACCACAAGCCCGAATTCCGCTGCGTCACCGCCTGGATCGGGTTCGTCCGTAACTACGGCCGGGCCCGGATCCCGCCTACCCTCGCTGGACCTGAAATCGATCCTGCGCCATGATGTTCCGGCCTCGATCGTGGTCTTCCTGGTCGCGTTACCCCTGTCCATCGGTATCGCGATCGCCTCGGGTGCGCCGGTGGCCGCGGGGCTCATCGCCGCGGTCGTCGGCGGTATCGTGGGCGGTATGCTCGGCGGCTCCGCCCTGCAGGTGAGCGGCCCCGCGGCCGGTCTCACCGTGGTCGTCGCCGAGTCGATTCATCAATTCGGTTGGCGCGTAACATGTTTCATTGTCGCCGTCGCCGGCGTATTGCAGATCCTGTTCGGCTTGAGCCGGGTCGCTCGCGCGGCGCTCGCGGTGGCGCCGGTGGTTGTGCACGCCATGCTCGCGGGTATCGGGATCACCATCGCGCTCCAGCAGCTCCATATCCTGCTCGGCGGTGAATCCAGCAGCGCCGCCTGGGACAACATCACCGAACTGGCGGGCCGGATCGGCTCCGCGAACGCTCCCGCGGCGTTTCTCGGGGTGACCGTTATCGTCATCATGCTGGGCTGGAACTATCTGCCCGAGCGCGTCAAAGTGGTGCCCGGCGCGCTGGGGGCCATCGTGGTGGCGACCGGGCTCTCCCTGGCCTTCTCGATGGACGTGCAGCGGGTCGCGCTCGACGGTTCGTTGTTCGATGCGATCAGCTTGCCCGAACTGCCGCACGGTGATTGGGCCGCCGTGGTCATGATGATCCTCACCGTCGCGCTGATCACCAGTGTGCAGAGTCTGCTGTCGGCCGTCGCGATCGACAAGATGCACACCGGTCCGCGGACAGACCTCGATCGCGAGATGATCGGCCTCGGTTCGGCGAACGTGCTGACCGGCCTGCTGGGCGGTCTGCCCGTTGCCGGTGTCATCGTGCGCAGCTCCACCAATGTGGCCGCGGGGGCCCGCAGCCGGGCTTCGTCGATCCTGCACGGTGTGTGGGTGCTGGTCTTCTCGGTGGCCCTGGTGTCGCTGGTGGAGCAGATCCCGCTCGCCGCACTGGCCGGCCTGCTGATCGTCATCGGTATGCAGCTGGTCAAACTGGCGCATATCCGGCTCGCGCACCGCACCGGCGATCTGCTCGTCTATGTCGTCACCCTGGTGACGGTGGTATTCCTGAATCTCCTCGAAGGGGTCCTGATCGGTTTGGCGCTGGCTTTCGCGCTGCTGGTCTGGCGGGTGGTACGGGTCGCGGTGACGGCGGAGCGGATCGGCGGCACCGATCGCTGGCTGGTCCGGATCGACGGGTCCTGTACGTTCCTCTCCCTGCCGAAACTGTCCAGCACCTTCGCCGAGGTCCCACCGGGGGTCGAGGTGACGGTGGAACTCACCGTGGACTTCCTCGACCATGCCGCCTACGACGCCATCACCGATTGGGCCCGGCAGCACGAGAGCAACGGTGGCACTGTCGATTTCGTGGAGATCGGTGCCTCCCGGATGGCGAATGTGCAGGAGGCTCCGCCCTCGCGGGGGATGGGCCGGGTCTCGCTCGACGATGTACTCGGGCCGTGGCGATTCGATCGAAACGGTGCGTCGAAAGGTTCCCATACCAAAGGTGGTCCGCTGGCCAGCGGTATCGCCGCCTACCATCGCAGCCGTGCGCATCTGGTGCGGTCGCATCTGGACGAGTTGCGGGAGGGGCAGGATCCGGATTCCTTCTTCCTGACCTGCTCGGATTCGCGGATCGTGCCGAATGTGATCACCCACAGTGGGCCGGGTGACCTGTTCACGGTGCGCAATGTGGGCAATCTGGTGCCGGAGCAGGGTGACGCCTCGGTGGAGGCCGCGCTGGTCTTCGCGCTGGAGAAACTCAACGTTCGTACGGTGGTGGTCTGCGGCCATTCGTCCTGCGGGGCGATGGGCGCCCTGCACGCGGGTGAATCGGCGGGTCCGGGTATCGACCGGTGGCTCGAGTACGGGCAGCCGAGCCTGGCGCGCTACCGGGCCGGACATGTGGTGGGCGCCGCGGCGGAGGCGGCCGGCTTCGGTCCGGTGGAGCAGTTGAGCATGGTGAATATCGCGGTGCAGCTGGAGAATTTGCGGCGGCATCCGTCGGTCCGCCGGGCGATCGAGGAGCGTGGGCTCACTGTCTCCGGTCTGTTCTTCGATATCGCCAGCGCCCGGCTGATCGAGGTCGGGGTGGACGGGATCGCTTCGATCGAGGACGCGGACGGGCTGCTGGCGCAATTGCAGCGCGAACCGGCGTCGGCGGGGACTGCGTGAGGTGTAGGCGTGATGTCGTGCAGGGTCGGTGGTGCGGTGCAGGTGGTACGGCCGCGCCCCGGCCCGCTCGGCTCCCCGGTGGCGATGGGGAGGACGCCGTGCCGACCGGCGCGGCATCATCGGGTGCGGGATACCGGATGCACCGAACTCGAGGCCCGGATCGGTCCGCCGGTGCAACGGCCGGCGGATTCCGGCCGGTCGTTCCGGCGCTGTCGGACGGCACTCGTAATCTTCCGCTCCGCAGCGTTTTTCGTCGCTGATCCGGGTCGGGAAGCGATCGGACGACGTGGTCGGGTCGTTATCGCCAGCGGTGGGGGTGGCTCTCAGACTTTGATAAGTCATTACCCTTACCATGGGAACGGTTTACGACTCGGCCCGTTGCTGTGCCGGGTACCTACTTCACCGCGAGATGCCGGTTCGCGGTCTGTGTCCACGTCGACATGTTGATCGTCAACCGACCTCGGCTCCGGCCGGGCTCGCGAAGGAGAACGATGGCAACCCAGAGTACGAATTCCACTGCGCCGGATGCTGGTTCGGACTCGGACGGGCGTGAACCCGCCGAGTCCGGACAAAGACCCAGCCCGGCCTGGCTGACCTCGGTCCTGCGTCACGACGTACCGGCCTCGATCGTGGTCTTCCTGGTCGCGCTTCCCCTGTCCATCGGTATCGCGATCGCTTCGGGTGCCCCGGTGGCCGCCGGCCTCATCGCCGCCGTGATCGGCGGTGTGGTCGCCGGCGCGCTCGGCGGCTCCGTCCTCCAGGTGAGCGGCCCGGCCGCGGGTCTCACCGTGATCGTCGCCGAATCGATCAATCAATTCGGCTGGCGAGTAACCGGGTTCATCGTCGTCGCGGCCGGGGTCCTGCAGATCCTGTTCGGCTTGAGCCGGATCGCCAGAGCGGCACTGGCGGTGGCACCGGTAGTGGTGCACGCCATGCTCGCCGGAATCGGTATCACCATCGCGCTGCAGCAGTTGCACGTACTGCTCGGTGGCGAATCCAACAGCACCGCGTGGATCAACATCACCGAACTGCCCGCCCAGTTGGCATCGCTGCACGGGCCGGCCGTCCTGCTCGGCGTGGTCGTCATCGCCATCATGCTCGGCTGGAAGTACCTGCCCGAACGGGTCAAGGTCGTCCCCGGTGCCCTGGCCGCGATCGTGGTCGCCACAGTGCTGTCCCTGGTGTTCTCGCTCGATGTCAAACGGGTCAGCATCGACGGTTCGCTGTTCGACGCGATCGGGCTGCCCGAACTGCCCCGCAGTGACTGGGCCGGGGTCGCGATGATGATCCTCACCTTCGCCCTCATCGCCAGCGTGGAGAGCCTGTTGTCGGCCGTCGCGATCGACAAGATGCACACCGGGCCGCGTGCCGATTTCGACCGCGAGATGATCGGTCAGGGTTCGGCGAATGTACTGTCCGGTCTGCTCGGTGGCCTGCCCGTCACCGGCGTCATCGTGCGCAGCTCCACCAATGTCGCGGCCGGTGCGCGCAGTCGCGCCTCGGCGGTACTGCACGGTGTGTGGATTCTGGTCTTCTCGGTGGCCCTGGTGGCACTGGTGGAGCAGATCCCGCTCGCCGCACTGGCCGGCCTGCTGATCGTCATCGGCGTACAACTGGTCAAAATGGCGCATATCCGGCTCGCGCACCGTACCGGTGATCTTTTCGTCTACACGGTGACGCTGGCCGCGGTGGTGTTCCTGAACCTGCTCGAAGGCGTGCTCATCGGCCTGGCGCTGGCGTTCGCGCTCCTGCTCTGGCGGGTGGTCCGGGTCACGATCACCGCCGAACCGCTCGGCGGCACCGATCGCTGGCTCATCCAGGTCGACGGATCGTGCACGTTCCTGTCGCTGCCGAAGCTGTCCGCCACCTTCGCGAAGGTTCCGCAGGGTATCCCGGTGACTGTGGAGATGACGGTCGATTTCCTCGATCACGCCGCCTACGACGCCATCACCGAATGGGCACGCCAGCACGAGAGCAACGGTGGCACTGTCGATTTCGTGGAGATCGGAGCCGCGCGCATGGCGAACGTGGAGGCAGCGCCGCCTTCGCGCAGTATGAGCCGGGTCGCCCTCGACGGTGTCCTCGGGCCGTGGCAGGTCGATCGCAACGGCTCGACGGACGGACCGGGAGACAGCAGCGATCCGCTCGTCAGCGGTATCGCCGCGTACCACCGCAGCGCCGCGCATCTGGTGCGGCCGCACCTGGACGAGCTGCGGGACGGACAGGATCCGGATTCCTTCTTCCTGACCTGCTCGGATTCGCGGATCGTGCCGAATGTGATCACCAACAGCGGTCCGGGAGATCTGTTCACTGTCCGCAATGTCGGCAATCTGGTGCCCGAGCACGGGGACGCCTCGGTGGAGGCGGCACTGGTCTTCGCGCTGGAGAAGCTCAATGTGCGGTCCGTGGTCGTCTGCGGCCACTCCTCCTGCGGGGCCATGGGCGCGCTGCATTCGGGTGAGTCCGCGGGGCCGGGTATCGACCGGTGGCTCGAACACGGGCAGCCGAGTATGGAGCAGTACCGGGCCGGACATGTGGTCGGCTGTGCCGCCGAAGCCGCCGGATTCGGTCCGGTCGAGCAGTTGAGCATGGTGAACATCGCGGTACAGCTGGAGAACCTGCGGCGGCATCCCTCGGTCCGCCGGGCCGTCGCGGAGCGTGGGCTCACTGTCTCCGGTCTGTTCTTCGATATCGCCAGCGCCCGGGTGATCGAGGTCCGGGACGACGGGATCGCCCCCATCGAGGACAACGACGGTTTACTGGCGCAGTTACAGAGAGCACCGGCGCAGAGTTCCCGGTGAAGTACCCGAACATGACCCGCCCGGATGCCCCGGGCGGGTCATCTTCGCGTGTGCCGGAGCCGGCTCCTCGTAGGCTGGTTTCCGTGGAAAGTCGTTCCGATTCCGTCGCGGATCGTCCCGGAGCCGAAAACGGTGCACAGGTCGATATCGCCACCGACCCCCAGGACTCCGCGGGGTCCGGTCCTGCCTTCTGGCGTGCCTACCGGGACCGGATCGCGCGACGCCCTACCCTCGAGCTCGTCTACCGGGTCGGGGTGGCTGTCGTCGGTACCGCGGTGTTCGTGGTCGGGGTGATCACCATTCCGTTCCCCGGCCCCGGGTGGGCGCTGGTATTCGCCGGTATCGGCATCCTCGCCACCGAATTCGCGGTGGCGCGGCGTGCGCTGGTGTGGTTACGGGACAAATATCGGCGCGGGATGGCCTGGTACATCTCGCGCGGGCCGCTCGTGCAGGTGATCGCCTTCCTGGCGACCTGCGCACTCGTGGTGGCCACCCTGTGGGTGCTCGGGACGTTCGGATTCGTCGGTGACCTGATCGGAGTCGATTGGCAGTGGTTGCACAGCCCCTTGATGTCGTGAACCCGGATGTCGTGAACCCGGTGCGCGGCCGGATGCTCACCGACGAATCGTGGCTCGCGGCGCGTATCGCGGACCTCAATGCCTCCTGGCGGACCGATTCGCTGCGGGTGGGCGCGACGCTGTGGTGGTGTATGACCGCTTCGGCGTTGGTCGAGCAGGTGGTGCGAGCGCTGGCGCAGGACCGTCGGATACCGGCGCCCACCCTGGACCGGCTCGCGCTGACCCTGCGCGCCGACGGAACGGTGGAACGGGTCGGGATCGAGGCGACCGGGTCGAGCGCGGTACCCGACGCGGAGCTCGGGACCGGCTCCGACGCCGCGGCCGCCGCGGCCGATATCGCGGTGGTATTGCGGGAGACCCTCACCACGGTGATCGGCCGGCTGGCGGCGGTATCGGGTGTCCGGGAAGCCGCGTTGTGGGCGGTGGTCACCGATGTGGTGGCCAGCTGGGCCGTCGATGCCGGCCGACCGGTCGTCGGACGGCGGCTGGCCGACGCCATCGGTGCGGTACTGCCCGAACCCCGCTTCGTCGAGATCGGCGGCCGGACGTTCGTCCGCCGTGCCTCCTGCTGCCTGGTGTACGAGGCGCCGGGCTGCGAGAAATGCGTGAGCTGCCCCAAACGCCGCCCGGCGGAGCGCGAAGCGCTGCTCGCGGACTACGCGCGGCGTGGGTGAGGAACCGGTACCGCCGCGCGGCGGCCGTCGGCCGGGCGAGCGTCCGGGGGCCGCGAGCGACCTCGCCCGGTCCATCGACACGCGTGTCCGGCGGTGCCGATAGCATGGTCGCGGCCGGGCTGTGCCCGGTCACCGACAGACGGATCGAACCGTCACCGAACCGGACCGAGCCGGTGTGATGCCGGCGGTCCGAAGCCCGAACGAGCCGGAACGGAACCGGCCGTGCAGACCCCGAGGAGAGCGCAACCGTGACCACCACAGCCCCCCGCAGCCCAGCCACCCTCGTCCGGGTGCCTGCCGGGACGACGGCGGGTGCCGCGGTGCGTGAGGCGGGCCTGCCCACCAAGGGCCCCGATACCGTCGTCGTCGTCCGCGATGCGGCCGGGCAGCTGCGCGACCTCTCCTGGACCCCGGAACTCGATACCGAGGTCACTCCGGTCGCCGCGGATACCGAGGACGGCCGTAGCGTGATCCGCCATTCGGCCGCGCACGTCCTCGCCCAGGCGGTCCAGCAGGAGTTCCCCGAGGCGGTCCTGGGTATCGGCCCGCCGATCAAGGACGGTTTCTATTACGACTTCCGGGTCGACCGTCCGTTCACCCCCGACGATCTGGTCAAACTGGAATCGCGGATGAAGAAGATCGTCAAGGGGGCGCAGCGGTTCGCCCGCCGGGTGGTCGAGGTGGACCGGGCGCGGATCGAACTGGCGAAGGAACCGTTCAAACTCGAACTGATCGGTGACAAATCCGGGATCGACGATCCGGAGATCATGGAGGTCGGCGGTAACGAGCTGACCATCTACGACAACCTCGACCCGCGCACCGGCGAACGGGTGTGGGGCGATCTGTGCCGCGGTCCGCACATCCCCACCACCAAGTTCATCCCGGCCTTCAAACTGACCCGCAGTTCGGCCGCGTACTGGCGCGGTGACCAGAACCGTGAGGGTCTGCAGCGGATCTACGGCACCGCCTGGGAGTCCACCGAGGCGCAGGACAACTACCTGCACATGCTCGCGGAGGCCGAGAAGCGCGACCACCGCAAACTGGGCCTGGAACTCGATCTGTTCTCCTTCCCGGACGAACTGGGCTCGGGTCTGCCGGTCTTCCATCCCAAGGGCGGCATCATCCGCAAGGAGATGGAGGACTACTCGCGTCAGCAGCATGTGGCGGCGGGCTACGAGTTCGTCAACACTCCGCACATCACCAAGGCGCATCTGTTCGAGACCTCCAAGCACCTCGAGTGGTACGCCGACGGTATGTATCCGCCCATGCACCTCGATGCCGAACTCGACGAGGACGGCACCGTGCGCAAGCCCGGGCAGGACTACTACCTCAAACCGATGAACTGCCCGATGCACAACCTGATCTACCGGTCTCGTGGCCGGTCGTACCGGGAACTGCCGCTGCGGTTGTTCGAATTCGGCTCGGTGTACCGGTACGAGAAGTCCGGTGTGGTGCACGGCCTGACCCGCGCCCGCGGTTTCACCCAGGACGACGCGCACCTCTACTGCACCCAGGAGCAGGTGGTCGAGGAACTGACCGGCACCCTGCAGTTCGTGCTCGATCTGCTGAAGGCCTACGGTCTCGACGATTTCTATCTGGAACTGTCCACCAAGGATCCGGACAAGTACGTCGGCTCCGACGAACTGTGGGACGAGGCCACCGAAACCCTGCGCCGGGTCGGGGAGGCATCCGGGCTGGAACTGGTTCCCGATCCCGGCGGCGCCGCTTTCTACGGCCCGAAGATCTCGGTGCAGACCAGGGACGCGCTCGGCCGTAACTGGCAGATGTCGACCATCCAGCTCGATTTCTTCGAACCGGATCTGTTCGAACTCGAGTACACCGCCTCCGACGGCACCAAGAAGCGGCCGGTGATGATCCACCGGGCGCTGTTCGGCTCGATCGAGCGTTTCTTCGGTGTGCTCACCGAGCACTACGCGGGCGCTTTCCCGGCCTGGCTGGCGCCGGTACAGGTCGTGGGCGTCCCGGTGGCCGACACCTTCGTTCCGCATCTGGACGCGGTGGTGGCGCAGCTGCGCGCGGCCGGTGTGCGGGCCGAGGTCGATCGCAGTGACGACCGGATGCAGAAGAAGATCTTCAACCACACCGCGCAGAAGGTGCCGTTCATGCTGCTGGCCGGCGCGCGGGATGTGGAGGCCGGCGCGGTGAGCTTCCGCTTCCGGGACGGCACCCAGGTCAACGGGGTGCCGGTGGGCGACGCGGTGCGAACGGTCGTGGAGTGGGTCCGCCGCCGCGACAATTCCTCGCCCACCGCGGAAACGGTTCGCCCCCTGGTGGACGGTGAAGGTGGTGCGCCCGAGTGATTCCGGGTCGGCCCGGGCGGGGAAAGGGTATGGAACATGAGTGAGCGCACGGTGCCGGACGGTCTGGCCGAGGAGTCCGGGACGACCGACCGGCGGGCCGGCGAGATCGTGGATCGCGGTGCGGGCGAATCGGATCGGTTGCAGCGGTTGTGGACGCCGTATCGGATGTCCTATATCGCCGAGGCCGCCACGGCCGCGACCGAGAGCGCGACCGGGCATCCGTTCACCGATATTCCCACCATGTCCGACGAGGACGGGCTGGTCGTCGCCCGGGGCGAACAGGTCTACGCGGTGCTGAACCTGTACCCGTACAACCCGGGGCACATGATGGTGGTGCCCTACCGCCGGGTCGCGAACCTGGAGGATCTCACCACCGCCGAATCGGCCGAGTTGATGGAGTTCACGCAGCGGGCCATCCGGACGATGAAGAAGGTGTCGCGGCCGCACGGTTTCAATGTGGGCCTGAACCTCGGCGGGGTGGCGGGCGGCTCCCTGGCCGACCATCTGCACCAGCACATCGTGCCGCGCTGGGGTGGTGACGCGAACTTCATCACGGTGATCGGTGGCGCCAAGGTGATGCCGCAGTTGTTGCGTGAGACGCGGGCGCTGCTCGCGTCTGCCTGGGAGGAGGCTTAGATGGGTGGCTGTCCGCTTCCCACCCGCGCCGGGCCTGTCCGGATTCGGGTGCGTATCTCGTCGCGGCCGTGCGCCGCTTCCCGCCGGACCGAGCGGGAGGGGTAGATGCGCGGCAGCCTCCCCCGCACGCGCACCGCGCGTCACCGGGTGGAATTCCGGTCCGGGATTCGTGACGCCTGCTCCTTCTCGAACGCCGGAATCGGCCCGGTACGCGGATATCACAGGGCAGAGGAGGGGTAGGTGCTGAGCATCTTCGGGCGGGCGACCTTCGCCAAGGCCACCGCCCCACTGGGCCGGGCACTGGTCGGTACCGGCCTCACGCCGGACGCGGTCACCCTGATCGGCACCGCCGCCTCGATCGCCGCCGCGGTCACGTTGTTCCCCACCGGTCACCTGTTCTGGGGCACGATCCTCATCTGGCTGTTCGTCATGTTCGATATGCTCGACGGCGCCATGGCCCGGGCACGGGGCGGTGGTACGCGCTACGGCGCGGTCCTCGACGCCACCTGTGACCGCGTCGCCGACGGCGCCATCTTCGGCTCACTGGCATGGTGGGCGGTCTACCACGAACAGAGCAGGCCGCTGTTCGTCGCCACGCTGGTGGTGCTGGTGACCTCACAGGTCATCTCCTATGCCAAGGCCCGTGCCGAGGCCAGCGGCCTGTCCGCCGACGGCGGTCTGATCGAACGCCCCGACCGCCTGGTCATCGTGCTGGTGGGGGCCGGATTGACCGGTATCGGCGGCTACTGGGGTATCGAATGGCTTACCTGGGCCGTGCACGTGGCGATGTGGATCCTGGCGGTCCTGAGCATCGTGACGGTGGGGCAGCGGGTGCTGGCGGTGCGTAACTCGCCGGGCGCCCGCGAAATCCTGGGTACGGCGGACAAGGGAACGGAGCAGCCGTCGTGACGGGGTGGCGGGCGAACGTGAGCGATCGCGGATATGCCGCGGGCTGGCGGGTGGTGCGCGCCCTCCCGGACCGGGTGGCGCGCACTCTGTTCGACCGGGGCGGCGATTTCGCGGCCCGCAACGGGGGCCCACTCCAGTTGCGGCGCAATCTGGCCCGGGTGGTCGGGTTGCCCGCCGAGGCAGTCTCCGACGAACTGGTCCGGGCGAGTATGCGTTCCTATGCCCGGTACTGGCGGGAGGCGTTCCGGCTCCCGGCGATGGATCACGCCGAGCTGGTCCGGTCGGGCCGGATCTCGGTGATCGGGCTGGAACATGTGGACGCCGCCCTGGACCGTGGCCGCGGGGTGGTGTTCGTCCTGCCGCATTCGGGCAACTGGGATATGGCCGGTACCTGGCTGGTGCAGAACTACGGCACGTTCACCACCGTCATGGAACGACTGAAACCGGAATCGCTGTTCGAACGGTTCGTCGCCTACCGGGAGAGTCTGGGCTTCGAGGTGTTCCCGCTGACCGGGGGTGAGCAGCCGCCGTTCACCGCGCTGGCGCAGCGGTTGCGCGACAACAAGATCGTCTGCCTGCTGGGGGAGCGCGACCTCACCGGTCGCGGTGTACCGGTCACCTTCTTCGGCGAACGGACCTGGATGCCGGCCGGCCCGGCCGCGCTCGCCGTGGAGACCGGTGCCGCGCTGATGCCGGTGCATGTCTGGTTCACCGTGGACGAGCAGGGCCGTGAAAGCTGGATGGTGCGTACCCAGGAGCCGCTGGACGTCTCCGCCGGGGTCGCCGCGGCCACCCAGGCCCTGGCGGATTGTTTCGCCGCCGGGATCGCCGAGCATCCGGCCGATTGGCATATGTTGCAGCCGCTGTGGGAAACAGATCTGTCCGAGGCGCGGCTGGACCGGATTCACGCCGAACAGGCGCGGCGCGGTATCCATCCCGTCGACGCCGGTGGAGACCGCGCCCCATGAGAATCGGCATGGTCTGTCCCTACTCGTTCGACGTACCGGGCGGCGTCCAGGCGCATGTGGTGGAACTGGCCCAGGTCTTCCGGGAACGCGGGCACCGGGTGAGTGTGCTGGCGCCGGCCGCGGAGACGACCGAACTCCCCGATTTCGTGGTTTCGGCCGGTCGCGCGGTGGCGATTCCCTACAACGGTTCGGTGGCGCGGCTCTCCTTCGGGCCGACCGCCTACACCCGGATCCGCCGGTGGATCGAGAGCAACGAGTTCGACGTCCTGCACATCCACGAACCCAACGCGCCCAGCCTGTCCATGCTGGCTCTGAAGATCGCCGAGGGCCCGATCGTCGCCACCTTCCACACCTCCACCACGAAATCCCTGGTGCTGGCGACGTTCCAGGGAGTGCTGCGGCCCTATCACGAGAAGATCAGCGGCCGGATCGCGGTCTCGGAGCTGGCCCGCCGCTGGCAGGTGGAGGCGCTCGGGTCCGATGCGGTGGAGATCCCGAACGGGGTCGATGTACAAGCTTTCGCGCGCGCACCCCGGCTGGCCGGTTACCCGCGACCCGGCGGCACGGTGCTGTTCCTCGGCCGCTACGACGAACCCCGTAAGGGAATGCAGGTGTTGCTGGGGGCGTTGCCGGCGCTGGTCGCCCGCCATCCCGAGGTGGAAGTCCTGGTGGTCGGCCGCGGTGACGAGGACCGGTTGCGCCGGGAAGCCGGTCCGCTGGTCCGGCATCTGCGTTTCCTCGGACAGGTTTCCGACGCGGAGAAGGCCTCGGCCATGCGCAGCGCCGATGTCTACGTGGCGCCGAACCTGGGCGGCGAGAGTTTCGGGATCATCCTGATCGAGGCCATGGCCGCCGGTACCGCGGTGGTCGCCAGCGAACTGGACGCCTTCCGGCGGGTGCTGCGCGACGGTGCGGCCGGGCTGCTGGTCCCGATCGGCGATTCCGCGGCTCTGGCCGATGCTCTGGACACGGTGCTCACCGACGAGGTGCGGCGCACCGATCTGGTGCGGACCGCGACACAGGTGGTCGGCACCTACGACTGGCCGGTGGTGGCCGAACAGATCCTGCGCGTCTACGAAACCGTGGTGGTCGGCGATCTGCGGGTCCGGGTGGCCGGATGATCACCTTCTCCGCGACCACGGTCCTCGTTCTCGCGCTGATCGCCGCGCTCGTGGTGGCACTGGGTGTGTGGGCGTATTCCACCGCCAACCGGCTGGACCGGTTGCACGTGCGCACCGATCTGGCCTGGCATGCGCTCGAGGCGGCCCTGGCCCGCCGAGCCGTGGTGGCCCGCGCGGTCGCGGTATCGCTGTCCGCGGCAGCCGGTCCGGAGGCGGGCACCGGCGAATCGGCCCGGCGGCTCACCGCACTCGCCGACCGCGCCGAGCGCACCGGTCGCGCGGACCGGGAGACCGTGGAGAACCAGCTGGCGGCGGCGCTGTCGGCCGTCGATATCGCCCGGTTGCCGACCCAGCAGGTCGCGGAGCTGGCCGATGCCGAAGCCCGGGTGCTGATCGCCCGCCGCTTCCACAACGATGCCGTCCGCGACACCCTCGCGTTGCGGACCCGCCGCCCCGTGCGCTGGCTGCATCTGGGCGGTACCGCGCCCATGCCCACATACTTCGAGATCGCCGAACGTGCCACGCCCGCGGCGTCGACCGGCCTGGAGGTGGACACCACACGCGTATCGGCGCGGATCGCGCTCCTGGACGAGCAGGACCGGATCCTGCTCATGCGCGGACACGATCCACTGGCTCCGGCGGTCTCGTTCTGGTTCACCGTCGGCGGCGGTGTGGAACCGGGAGAGAGCCTGCGTGCGGCCGCGGTGCGCGAGCTGTACGAGGAGACCGGCCTCACCGCTGATCCGTCCGCGCTGCGCGGCCCGATCTGGCGGCGGGTAGCGGTGTTCCCGTTCAACGGCGATCTGATCCGCTCGGAGGAGCTCTTCTTCGCACTGCGGGTACCGCGATTCGAACCGGACGCGGCCGATCTGACCTATGTGGAGCAACGGTCCATCACCGGCAACAGATGGTGCGACCCGGAGGATATCCGGGCCCAGGTCGCGGCAGGTGAGCTGGTCTATCCCTACCACCTGGACGAACTGCTGGCGGAGGCGGCGGGGGCGGCCGACGCCGCGGGCGATCCGGAGGTCCGCTCCATCCGTTGAATGTGACCGGGCTCACTGGCGTGATAGGGTCGCAGGCGGTTTGACACACCGAGGTTGTGTCGATTCGGTGTGTGGAGGTGAAGAGTACGTGTCCTACATCCTGTTCGATTACCTGTTGCCGATTCTGGGTCCCGGCGCCGCCGAATACTGGGCGAAGCTGCTGGTGGTCAACCCGATCTGATTCGGTGTCGAAGTGCCCGCCGGGCCGGTGTCCCACCGGTCCGGCGGTGCCGTCTTCCGGTCCAGTGTCCGGAGGCGGGCGGATAATCGCAGGTTGAGACCAGTCCAGTGCGCTCCAACTGGCTATGAAGGCGGTTTCCGGCCCCACCTAGAATCGTGGTGTTCATCGACGATCCACACCTGGCAACAGACACAGGAGCTGCCGTGACCACGCCCGAGACCACCCAGACCCCCGAGGCGACCCGCGAGGCCGGTACCGCCCGCGTGAAGCGCGGTATGGCCGAGATGCTCAAGGGCGGGGTGATCATGGATGTCGTCACCCCCGATCAGGCCAAGATCGCCGAGGACGCCGGCGCGGTCGCGGTGATGGCGCTGGAGCGGGTGCCCGCCGATATCCGTGCCCAGGGCGGGGTATCGCGGATGAGCGACCCGGACATGATCGACGGGATCATCGAAGCGGTGTCCATCCCGGTGATGGCCAAGGCCCGGATCGGGCATTTCGTCGAGGCTCAGGTGCTGCAGAGCCTCGGGGTGGACTATATCGACGAATCCGAGGTGCTGACCCCGGCCGATTACGCCAACCACATCGACAAATGGAACTTCACGGTGCCGTTCGTCTGTGGTGCCACCAACCTCGGTGAGGCGTTGCGCCGGATCACCGAGGGCGCGGCCATGATCCGTTCCAAGGGTGAGGCCGGCACCGGAGATGTCTCCAACGCCACTACACATATGCGCAAGATCCGGCAGGAGATCACCCGGCTGGCCTCGCTGCCCGCCGACGAGCTCTTCGTCGCCGCCAAGGAACTGCAGGCGCCCTACGAACTGGTCAAGGAAATCGCCGAAACCGGAAAACTGCCGGTCGTGCTGTTCACCGCCGGTGGTATCGCCACCCCCGCGGATGCCGCGATGATGATGCAGCTCGGCGCCGAGGGCGTATTCGTGGGTTCGGGCATCTTCAAATCCGGTAACCCCGCGCAGCGCGCGAGCGCGATCGTGAAGGCGACCACCTTCTACGACGACCCGGATGTGCTGGCCAAGGTCTCGCGCGGCCTGGGGGAGGCGATGGTCGGTATCAATGTCGACGAGATCCCGCAGCCGCATCGGCTCGCCGAACGCGGTTGGTGATCCGCGCGGAGAGCTGCGGCCCCACCGGGCTGCCCCACTGGTTCTACGCGGACGCCGGACCGAGCTGACCCGGCGGGAGCGGCGCTGCGGATCCCGGGCGTACCGGAACCGCTCTGCACGCGGACGGTGGCCGCCGCCCGGCCCGAATCCGGCGCCGCCCGGCTCCGGGTTCGGCGGAGTCGTTCGCTGCCGCCCGGTCAGTCGGTGCCGATTCGCAGGGCGGGACGGTCGGGGTGGTCCCAGCGGGCGAAGTACTGCGGTGTCTCGGAGTTCGCCAGATCGTGGGCGAGCAGGCCCGGTACGGTCCAGGCGTCCTCGTCCGGGGTGCCGCGGGTGAGTGCGGCGGCGCTGAGGTCGAGCCGGACGGTGAGGTCGAAGGGGAGTCCGCGCCCCAGCAGCATGGGGCCCGCGACGAACAGCACGGTCGCGGGTGACGCCGGGCGCCGGGCCGCCCGTGCGGACCGGTCGGTGCTCTCGTCCCACAGCGCGGGTAGCCAGGTACCGGCGTGGTGGACCGAATCCAGTACCTCGCGTCGCAGCGCCGCGTAGTCGAACCAGCCGGTGCGGTAGGAGGTCTCGTCGCGGCCGAACTCCATCCGCAGCGATGCCGGCCGCACGAAATCGTGTAGCGAGACCGTATCCGCCGGACGGCCGTCGGCCCGGACCCGGTCGGCGGCGCGGTGCGCGAACTCCAGCGGGTGCGCCGCGTCGGCCCCGTCTATCCCGACCACCCGCCGGCCGTCCAGCGGTCGCAGACTCCGGGTCACGAGATCGGCGAGCGCATCGGGGGTGGTCGGGGAGAAACGCGGCACCGGACCATCACAGCAGTTCCGATGCCGGCTCCGGCGACGGGGATCACTCCCGACCGGGTCGAGGGAAAACGGACGGTCCGGGCTAATCTCAGCGGATGGCGACTATCGAAGAGGCACTGGAGCTCGAACGCCTCGAGCGGGATATCTTCCGCGGCGCGTCCACCAAGACCCAGCTGCCGCGCACTTTCGGCGGCCAGGTGGCGGGCCAGGCACTGGTCTCGGCGGTGCGCACGGTGGAGCCGCGGTTCCAGGTGCATTCGTTGCACGGATATTTCCTGCGGCCCGGGAACCCGGCCGAGCCCACCGTCTACATGGTCGATCGGATCCGCGACGGCCGGTCCTTCTGCACGCGCCGGGTCACCGGGGTTCAGGACGGTGACGCGATATTCACCATGTCGGCTTCTTTCCATATCGGTGACGAAGGGCCTTCGCATCAGGACGAGATGGCCGATGTTGAGCCGCCGAACGATCTTCCCGATGCCAAGACCTCGATGGACCCGGAGCGGCTGTGGGCCATGCGGGAATGGGAGCACTGGGATATCCGCCCGGTACCGCAGGAACAGGTGACCCGGCGCCCCGGCGTGGTATCCCCGCAGCAGGTGTGGTTCCGCTATCGGCATCCGCTGCCCGACGATCCGCTGTTCCATGTGTGCACGCTCGCGTATATGAGCGATATGACGCTGCTCGGCTCCTCGAAGGTCACCCACCCCGACGAGCCCACTCAGAACGCCTCGCTCGATCACGCGATGTGGTTCCTGCGCCCGTTCCGCACCGACGATTGGCTGCTCTACGACCAGTCCTCGCCGTCGGCGGGTTTCGGGCGCGCACTGACCGGGGGAAAGATCTTCGATCGCGGTGGGCGTCTCGTCGCCGCCGTGGTTCAGGAGGGGCTGATCCGGAATCTCCGTACGTGACCCGGCCGTGCGTACCGGAGACCGGGGTGACCCCGGGCACACCGGCCCGGCTCGTAAGCTCGCACGGGTGAACGAGTCTGCGGTTTCCCCGGAATCGGTGGCCGCACCGGATACCGGTGCCGCTCCCGCCGGGCCCACCATCGGCGTGCTGGCCCTGCAGGGGGATGTCCGGGAACATATCGCGGTTCTCGCCGAATGCGGAGCCCGCCCGGTACTGGTCCGGCGGCCGGCCGAACTGGCCGCGGTCGACGCGCTGGTATTGCCCGGCGGGGAGTCGACGGCGATCAGCAAACTGCTCGAGATCTTCGAACTGCTGGAGCCGCTGCGTGCCCGGTTGCGTGACGGTATGCCCGCGTTCGGGTCCTGTGCCGGAATGATCCTGCTGGCCAGCGAGGTACTCGATACCCGGCCCGATGCCCGGCATCTGAACGGTATCGATATGACGGTGCGCCGCAACGCCTTCGGGCGTCAGGTGGATTCTTTCGAAACCGATATCGAGTTCGCCGGCCTGCCCGGTGGCCCGGTCCGGTCGGTGTTCATCCGCGCGCCGTGGGTCGAGCGGGCCGGCGACGGAGTCGAGGTGCTGGCCCGGATCCCCGGCGGTCCGGCCGCGGGCCGGATCGTCGCCGTACGGCAGGGCCGGGTCGTGGCCACGGCCTTTCACCCGGAAGTGACCGGTGATCACCGTGTGCACCGAATGTTCGTCGATCTCGTGCGTGGCGTAGCGTTATCGACCGATACCGTGCCATCGACCTGAAGGAAGTAGGGAATGAGCGGCCACTCCAAATGGGCCACCACCAAGCACAAGAAGGCAGCGATCGATGCCAAGCGTGGCAAGCTCTTCGCCAAGCTGATCAAGAACATCGAGGTGGCGGCCCGGACCGGCGGTGGCGATCCGGAAGGCAACCCGACGCTGTTCGATGCCATCCAGAAGGCCAAGAAGTCCTCGGTTCCCAACGACAATATCGAGCGGGCACGTAAACGCGGCGGCGGCGAGGAAGCCGGCGGCGCGGACTGGCAGACCATCATGTACGAGGGCTACGGCCCCAACGGGGTGGCCGTCCTGATCGAATGCCTCACCGACAACCGCAACCGGGCTGCCGGTGAGGTGCGCGTCGCGATGACCCGTAACGGCGGGAACATGGCCGACCCGGGCTCGGTCGCCTACCTGTTCCACCGCAAGGGCCTCGTCACCCTGGAGAAGAACGGCCTCTCCGAGGACGATGTCCTGATGGCGGTCCTGGACGCCGGTGCCGAAGAGGTCAACGACCTCGGCGAATCGTTCGAGGTCATCAGTGAGCCCGGTGACCTGATCGATGTTCGCAAGGCGCTCCAGGCCGCCGATATCGACTACGACTCCGCCGAATCCGGTTTCCAGCCGTCGGTGAGCGTCGCGGTCGACGCGGACGGTGCCCGCAAGGTGTTCAAACTGGTCGACGCGCTGGAGGACAGTGACGATGTCCAGAACGTCTACACCAATGTCGACATCTCCGACGAGGTACTCGCCGAGTTGGACGCCGACTAGCCGGTGAGCTTCGTGTAGTAGTCCCGCATCGCGGGGTAGTAGTCGTCGAAATCGGGGCGTTGCGTATCGGTACGCGACGCCCCGAGCGCGTCCAGGTAGTAATCCCAGCCCGGCCCGATATCGGGGAGCTGATCGGTCGAATCCAGATGGTGGACGAAGACCAGCTCGGTCTGCCCGTCCCGCTCGGTGAGTGTCACCTCGAGATGCCAGCTGCCGGACTCGTCGACGGTGCGCAGGGCGAGCCGGCGTGGCGGCTCACAGGTGTCGACGGTGTACTCGCTCCACGGCTGCCCTTCTTCGTAGGACAGTTTCACCCGGATCGTCGCGCCCGTTCCCCCAGCGCCTTCCCACGGCCCGAACCAGCGTGCGGTGCGTTCCGATTCGGTGACACTGGCCCAGACGTCCTCGATGGGCGCGCGGTAGGTCCGGGTGAGGACCAGATCGTGTCCGGTCGGTGTGGGTTCCAGGCGTCCGGTGGGGCGAATGCTCATGCGGTGTTCTCCTCGTCGTGAATTATCGGGTGACCGGGAGCCGGAGGGCCTGTCTCCGGCCGGTGGTCGGCGGACCGGCGGTCCCGCCGGGTCCGGTGGACTTCGGTGGCCAGCGCGTCGAGACGGTGTTCCCAGGCCGCCGGTGCGTCCAGAGTCGCCAGCCAGGCGCGGAGTCCGCGCAGTGGCTGGGTGTCCAGCGTGTAGTACCGCTGCCTGCCCACCAGCTCGTCGCGGACCAGGCCGCTGTCGCGCAGAACTCGCAGGTGACGGCTGATGGCAGGCCGGCTGATCGGGAATCTCGCGGCGATCGCGCCCGCGGTGTGGCGGGTACCGCGCAACATCTCCAGGATCTCCCGCCGTACCGGGTCGGCTATCGCCGCGGCCACTTCGTCCACGGCAAAAGCGTAACCATGTGGTTACGCGTTTGTCCACACTTCCCGGACCCGAGGTCTCGATCGGGAGAGCGTGGGCGCGCCGACGGGGAAGGCCCGCCGGTCGGCGGCACAATGGCGATATGGTCGCTGTGACACTCGTGCACGGGGATATCACCGAACAGCAGGTCGACGTGGTGGTGAACGCCGCGAACCCGGAACTGCTCGGTGGCGGCGGGGTGGACGGTGCGATCCATCGGCGCGGTGGGCCCGCGATCCTGGCCGAATGCCGGCGGCTACGGGAAACCGACTACCCCCGCGGCCTGCCCACCGGGCAGGCGGTGGCGACCACGGCCGGTGAGTTACCCGCCCGCTGGGTCATCCATACCGTCGGCCCGGTGTGGTCGGCCCGCGGTGACCGGGCGGCGCAACTCGCTCCGCTGCTGGCCTCCTGCTATCGCGAGTCGCTGCGGATCGCGGACGAACTGGGTGCGCGTACGGTCGCCTTTCCCGCGATCTCCACCGGAGTGTTCGGCTGGCCGATGGAGGACGGGGCGCGGATCGCCCTCGATACGGTCCGTACCGCCGAGACGCGGGTAGCCGAGGTGCTGTTCGTGCTGTACGACGCGTCCGCCTACGACATCTTCGCAGCGCAACTGGCTGGCTGAGGGCCCGGCGAGCGGGGTCCGTGTCACTGGCGCCGAGATATTCGGTCCTGCACTAGACTTCGAACAACTGTTCGTTCTGGGAAGGGATCAGTCGGTGCGGGTGATGGGCGTCGACCCCGGGCTCACCCGGTGTGGGGTGAGCATGGTGGTCGGGGGAGCGGGGCGCACTGTGCGGGCGATCGCGGTCGATGTGGTCCGCACTCCCGCCGAGATGGATCTGGCCCGGCGCCTGCTGCGGATCTCCGACGCCGCCGAGGAATGGATGGAGACCCACCGGCCCGAAGTCGTGGCGATCGAGCGCGTGTTCGCGCAGCACAATGTCCGTACCGCCATGGGTACCGCGCAGGCGGGCGGGGTCATCGCACTGGCGGCCGCGCGCCGCGAGATCCCGGTGATGTTCCATACTCCCAGTGAAGTGAAAGCGGCCGTCACCGGTAGCGGTACCGCGGACAAGAAACAGGTGACCGCGATGGTCACCCGGATCCTCGGGCTCGCGACACCTCCGAAACCGGCCGACGCCGCCGACGCACTGGCGCTCGCCATCTGTCACTGCTGGCGGGCGCCGCTGCTGGAGCGGATGGCGCGGGCCGAGGCCCTGGCCGAGCAGGCGCGGCAGCAGTACACACAACGACTGGAACAGCAGCGGAAGGCGGTGCGCGGGTGATCGCGTCCATTCGCGGTGAAGTCCTCGAACTCGCCCTCGATCATGTGGTGCTGGAGGCCGCGGGCGTGGGCTACCAGCTGAACGCGACTCCGGCCACCCTGGCCGGGCTCACCCGTGGCGAAGAGGCCCGGCTCTATACGGCGTTGATCGTGCGCGAGGATTCGATGACCCTCTACGGGTTCGCCGATACCGAGGCCCGCGATCTGTTCGGCCTGCTGCAGACCGTATCCGGGGTCGGCCCGCGACTGGCCATGGCCGTGCTGGCGGTGCTGGAACCCGAGGCGCTGCGCAAGGCGCTGGCGGCCGGGGATATCGCGGCGCTCACCCGCGTGCCGGGGATCGGGAAACGTGGGGCCGAACGGATGGTCGTGGAACTGCGGGACAAAGTGAACCTGGTCCCGGTACCGGCGGACAGCGCAGCCACCGTCACGCCGGTGCGGACTCCGGTGCGTGATCAGGTGGTGGAAGCGCTCACCGGTCTCGGGTTCCCGCTCAAACAGGCCGAACCGACCGTGGACGCCGTGCTGGCCGAGAACCCCGATGCCGGGAATTCGGTGGCGCTGCGGGCCGCGCTCGCGGTCCTGGGCAAGAACCGCTAGGCCGCCATGGACTACGACGACACCCCGGATTCCGCGGAATCCCCGGTCAGCGCCGGCTACCTGGCCTCCGACGGCGACGCCGACTCCGGGCTCCGGCCCACCTCGCTGGACGGGTTCATCGGCCAGCCGCGGGTGCGCGAACAGCTGGCGCTCGTACTGCGCGGCGCCCAGGCGCGCGGCGGTACCCCCGATCACATCCTGCTGTCCGGCCCGCCGGGCCTGGGCAAGACGAGCCTGGCGATGATCATCGCCGGTGAGCTGGGCACCGCATTGCGGATCACCTCCGGCCCGGCACTGGAACGGGCCGGGGATCTGGCCGCCATGCTCAGCAATCTGGTGCCCGGGGACGTGTTGTTCATCGACGAGATCCACCGGATGGCCCGGCCGGCCGAGGAGATGCTGTACCTGGCGATGGAGGATTTCCGCGTCGATGTGGTGGTGGGCAAAGGACCGGGTGCGACCTCGATCCCGCTCGATATCGCGCCGTTCACACTGGTGGGAGCGACCACCCGGTCCGGCGCGCTGACCGGCCCGCTGCGCGATCGGTTCGGTTTCACCGCGCATATGGATTTCTACGAACCCGCCGAACTGCTGCTGATCCTGCAGCGCTCCGCGCAGATCCTGGGCGTGGCGATAGATACCGATGCCGCGGCCGAGATCGCCGGCCGCTCCCGCGGGACGCCCCGTATCGCCAACCGCCTGCTGCGCCGGGTCCGCGATTACGCCGAGGTCCGGGCGGACGGGTTGATCACACTGGCCGTCGCCCGGGCCGCGCTCGAGGTCTACGACGTCGATCCGATGGGGCTGGACCGGCTCGACCGCGCTGTGCTGGGTTCCCTGGTCCGCGGCTTCGGCGGCGGACCGGTCGGGGTATCGACGCTGGCGGTGGCCGTCGGTGAGGAGCCGGCCACGGTCGAGGAGGTGTGCGAACCGTTCCTGGTGCGCGCGGGCATGGTGGCCCGTACCCCACGCGGCCGGGTCGCCACCGCCGCCGCCTGGTCGCATCTGGGGCTGACACCGCCACCCGACCTCGCGTTCGGCGCGCTCGAGGTGCGGGGGCGTGAACCCCAGCCGACGCTCGACCTGTTCGACTGAGTGTCGGTCGCGGGGCTCTCCGGACGGGGCGGTCGGCGCAGCTGAGCCGGGGCCCGGTCTACAGGCCGAACCGGCGGCGTACCTGTTCGAGGAAACTGTCGACCTCGTCGGGGTGGTAGCCGCGCTGGAACACACTCGGCGCCGTCCGCACACCGCGTCGCAGATCTTCGGAGGTCAGCGTCGCCCGTCCGGCGAGGGCCGCCGCGATCAGGTCGAGCAATTCGTCGACGTCCTGCTCCCGATACCCGCGGCGTCCGAATGGTGCTCGCGCGAAAGCGATCTGATGAATATCTTCGGGAGTCATCGGCCGATTATCGCGAAGATGTATCCACGCCGACACCGGTTTGCGGGCGGGTGACCACTACCACCGGCCCGCCCGGACACGGCTCGTTCGGGCGTGCGGGTGTGGCGCGGATCCGAAGAACTGGCAGACTGTGTTCGTACCTATCCCCTCCTCACCCAGATCAGGAACTGACTTCGACCATGGATCTGCTGTTTCCGCTCATACTGGTCGCGCTGCTGGTGCCGATGTTCCTCGGCATGCGCCGCCAGAAGAAAGAGGCCGACAAAGTCGCCCAGATGCAGGACAGTCTGAAGGTCGGTGACCGGGTCACCACCACCTCGGGCCTGTACGGCACCGTGGTCGAGGCCGACGACACCAGCGTCGATCTCGAGATCGCCGAGGATGTCGTGACGACCTGGCTGCGCGCCGCGATCCGCGATGTGCGGACCGACGACGAGGCCACCGAGGCCACCGGTGACGCCGAGGGGACTCCCGGTACGGATGCCGAGGGCGCCGAGTCCACCGACTCGCCGACCGCCCCCGCCGCCGAGGAGACCCCTGAGCAGACCGAAACCCGGCTGACCAAGGACTGATCACCACGGCCCGGCCACCGGACCGGATATCCCGGGCGACCGGTGGTATAGGCATGTGCCGTGGCCGTTCCACCCAGAACTTCCGCCTAGGAGATGACGACCTGTGCCACCGTCCCAGGGATCGGCGCACCAACTCCGCTGGCTCGCCTTGTTCGGCGTGCTGGTGGCCGCGATCTACGCGCTGGTGTTCTTCACCGGTGACAAATCACCGACACCCAAACTCGGCATCGACCTACAGGGTGGTACCCGGGTCACCCTGACCGCGCGAACGCCCGATGGGAACCGGCCCAGCAAGGACAGTCTCACCAAGGCCCAGGCGATCATCGAGAACCGCGTCAACGGTCTCGGCGTCTCCGGTTCCGAGGTCGTGATCGACGGGGACAACCTGGTCATCACCGTCCCGGGTGAGGACAGTCAGCAGGCCCGCACCCTGGCCAGTACCGCCAAGCTCTACATCCGGCCGGTCCTGAACTCCGCCCCGGCGCCCAGCGCACAGCAGGCCGCCCCGGGGCAGCAGGCTCCGGCCGGCACCCCGGCTCCGGGTGGTACCGCCCCCGCGCCGGCGCCCACCGCTCCCGCGACCGAGGAGGGCACGGCCCCCGGCGCCGGCGCGGATACGGGTACGGCTCCCGATGCGGGTACCACCCCCGATACCGGCGCTCGGGACGGCACATCGCCCGATGCCGGGGCGGTCGAGGAGACACCCGCCGCCGCGCCCCTGCCGGAGAGCGAGATCGATGTCCATCCGGCCCAGGCTCCCGGCGAACCGCCTGCCGAGCCTTCGGCACCCGCGGAGACGACCCCGGCTCCGGCACCTCAGGATCCGGGTGCCCAGCAGCCGCCCGCCGAAGGGTCGCTGACGCCGCAGGAGCAGGCACAGCAGGAGATCGAGATGGCCAAGGCCATCCGGCAGAGCGCAGATCCCACCACCCAGCAGCTCGCCATGGCCTCCCTGGACTGCGCGGCGGCCGATCCGCTGGCCGGTAACGACGATCCGAACCTGCCGCTGGTCACCTGCTCCACCGACGGTAAAGAGGTGTTCCTGCTCGACAAGAGCCGGATCGACGGGCAGGAGATCGCGAACGCGACCTCCGGCCTGAACACCGAGCAGGCCCGGCACGAAGTGAATCTCGAGTTCAAGGGCAGCGGTAGTGATGCCTGGGCCTCGCTGACCGGTGAGTACGTACAGCAGCGGGTCGCCTTCGTACTGGATTCCGAGGTGGTCAGCGCACCGGTGGTCCAGCAGGGGCCCCAGCTGGGCGGGCGTACCTCGATCTCCGGCGATTTCAACGCGGCCAGCGCCAAAGAACTCGCGAACACCCTGAAGTACGGTTCGCTACCGCTGTCGTTCCAGACCTCCGAGGCCGAGACGGTCTCCGCTACGCTCGGTCTCTCCTCGCTGAAGGCGGGTCTGCTCGCCGGTGCGGTCGGCCTGATCGCGGTGCTGGTCTACTGCCTGGTCTACTACCGCATGCTCGGGTTCCTGACAGCGTTGTCGCTGATCGGATCGGGTTTCGCGGTGTACGGGATCATGGTCCTGCTCGGCCGCTGGATCGGGTTCACGCTGGACCTGGCCGGTATCGCCGGTCTGATCATCGGTATCGGTATGACCGCCGACTCGTTCGTGGTGTTCTTCGAACGCATCAAGGACGAGATGCGGGAGGGCCGAAGTTTCCGGTCGGCGGTCCCGCGCGGCTGGCAGCGTGCCCGCAAGACCATTCTGTCCGGTAACGCCGTCAGCTTCATCGCCGCCGCCGTGCTGTACGTGCTGGCGGTCGGCCAGGTGCGCGGCTTCGCGTTCACGCTCGGCTTGACCACCATCCTCGACGTGGTGGTCGTGGTCCTGGTCACGGCGCCGCTCGTCCATCTGGCGTCCCGGTCCACGTTCTGGGCCAAACCGTCGGTGAACGGGCTCGGCGCGATGCAGGAGCTCGCCCGTGAACGCAAGGCGGCCGAGGCCGCGGTCGGGAAGGCGTGACCATGAACAGCCCCGTGACGATGGACAAACCCGCCGCGCCGCGCCCGTCCGGCGCCCGGCACAGCTGGTTGAACCGCCTCTACACCGGCACCGGTGTACTCGACGTGGTCGGCAACCGCCGCCGCTGGTACCTGATCACCGCCGGGATCGTGCTGGTCTGCTTGATCAGCATGGCGGTGCGCGGTTTCACCTTCGGTATCGATTTCGTCGGTGGTTCCCGTATCCAGCTGCCGGCCGGTGATGTCAGCACCGAGCAGGTGGAGCAGGTCTACAGCGACACCATCGGTTCGGATCCGGAATCGGTGCAGACCGTGGGTACCGGTGACGGCAAGACCATCCTGATCCGCTCGGAGACCCTGGACGCCCAGCAGCTCGGTGCGCTGCAGACCGCGCTGTTCGACCAGTTCCAGCCGCGCGACGACAGCGGGAATCCGAGCCGTAACGCCATCAGCGCCTCGGATGTGAGCGAGACCTGGGGCGGTCAGATCACCAGGCAGGCGCTGATCGCGCTGGCGGTGTTCCTGGTGCTGGTCAGCGTCTATATCGGTATCCGCTACGAACGGGATATGGCGCTGGCGGCGCTGGCCGCGCTCGTCTTCGACCTCCTGGTCACCGCCGGCGTCTACTCGCTGGTCGGTTTCGAGGTGACACCCGCGATGGTGATCGGCATGCTCACCATTCTCGGTTTTTCGCTCTACGATTCGGTCGTCGTCTTCGACAAGGTCGAGGAGAACACCCGCGGTGTCCTGCACACCAGCAGGCGCACCTACGGTGAACAGGCGAACCTGGCCATCAACCAGACCCTGATGCGTTCCATCAACACCACCCTCATCGGTGCGCTGCCGATCATCGGCCTGATGGTGATCGCGGTATGGATGCTGGGTGTCGGCACCCTGCAGGATCTGGCGCTGGTCCAGCTCGTCGGGACACTGGTCGGCGCCTACTCGTCGATCTTCTTCGCGACCCCGCTGCTGGTGAGTATCAAGGAACGCTGGGGCCCGGTGGCGGCGCATACCAAGAAGGTGCACGCGCGTCGTGCCGCGCAGGTGAGCGGACGACCCGTCCCCGGCCCGGATCGGGCCGCGGCGGCCCCCGGACGGCGTCCCGCGGGCGTCGTCGACGACCGGGAACAGCGCAACCCACGCAGGACCGGGCCCGGCGGACCTCCGCCCGGCGCCCGCCCCACCGGAAAACGACAGAGGCGGCACTGACAGACGAGGGGTAGTTCGATGCGACACTCATCTCTGCGCCGGACGATCGCGCTGCTCGCGGCGACTGCCGCGGCTGCCGCACTGGCGGCCGGATGTTCCGGCAAGGACAAGGTGCCCTCGATCGGGTACGCCGTCGACACCACCGTCACCAGCTACAACGGCGGGACGACCGCGGGCGCGGCCGCGGCGCAGGCGGTGTTCGGCCGGGTACTCACCGGATTCTTCTACACCGGGCCGAACGGTCAGCCGGTCGCCGATTCCGATACCGGGACCGCCAAGGAGGTTCCCGGGGAGGCGCAGACCATCCAGTACCGGCTCAACCCCGCCGGCGTCTACTCCGACGGTGTCCCCACCTCGTGCGACGATCTGGTGTTCACCTGGGCCGCGCGCAGCGGCCGGTTCCCCGGGTTCGATTCGGCGAGCACAGCCGGCTACGAGGATATCGAGCGGGTGGAATGCCAGCCCGGTTCCAAGGACGGCACCGTGGTGTTTCGGCCGGGTCGCCGCTATCTGCCCTGGCGTACCCTGTTCGGCGCCGGTGAACTGATGCCCGCGCACGTGGCCACTCAGGCGGCGAATGTGCCCGATATCGTCGCCGCCGTCCAGAACGACGACCGGCCCGCGCTGGACCGGCTCGCCCAGTTCTGGAACACCGGCTGGAATCTGGCGCCCGGTGATCTCGATATCACCGCGTTCCCGTCATCGGGCCCGTACCGGATCGAATCCTTCGATCTCGACGACGGTCTGGTCCTGGTCGCCAACGAACGCTGGTGGGGGAACGCGCCCGCCACCGGCCGGGTCGTCGTGTACCCGAAGCCGGCCGATCTCGCCGCGCATATCCAGGACGGTTCGGTCGCGGTGGTCGATATCGGTACCGGTTCGCTGCCCGAGCTGAATCTGGACGCGTTCGCGGTCCAGCAATTGCCCAGCCGCGGCGTCGAACAGTTGGTGCTCAGCACCGGCGGGGTCTTCGAATCGGATGCCGCGCGGCGCGCGTTCGCGCTGTGCGTCCCCCGGCAGGCGCTGTTCGATCAGCTCGGCCGGGTGACCGACGCACCGGAGACCGGGCTCGGTTCGGGTCTGTCGGATTCGCGGACCGTACAGCCCGATTCGGCCTACTATCCGTCGATCACCGGTGCTGCCGATCAGTTCGCCGGCGGCGATGTGGCCGGCGCGAAATCCGCGCTCGCCGATACCGGGAAGAAGCAGCTCACCGTCCGGGTCGGTTATCTCGCCCCGGATGCCCGGCGCGCGCGCACGGTCTCGATGATCGCCGATTCGTGTAAACAGGCGGGAATCACGGTGGAGGATGCGAGCACCCCGGATTTCGGTTCCGCGCAATTGGCCGGCGGTGCCGTGGACGCCGTCCTCGGTGGTCCGGGCGGACTGCCCGGTCCCTCCGGTTCGCTCGACGGGGTCGCCGCGGTCAGTGGTTTGCGCAGCGGTAGCGGACTCAATGCCGGTCAATTCCGCAACGGCCGCTACGATGCGATCACGGATCAGCTTGCGGCCGACGACAACTCGACAGATCAGCTGAATCTGCTCACCGAAGCGGAGAACCTGCTGTGGGCTCAGCTGCCGAGTGTTCCGTTGTTCGCGACTCCGCGCACCATCGCTTTCGGCGGTGGTCTGCAGAACGCTGTCGCGGGGCCCACCCGGGCCGGATCCGGCTGGAATATGGACAAGTGGGTCCTGCAGCGCTGAGCTGCGCGGGTTGCCGATGATGGAGGTTTCGATGAGCAAGCATGCGGCGGTCGAAGCCGCGGGCACGGTCGCCCAACGTAGCGACCAGGCCGCCGCGATGGTACGCAGATACACCCGTTGGGCCGACGATTTCCCGGAGCCCGGCGTCCGATTCGCCGATCTCACACCGGTTTTCGCCGATCCCGAAGGTTTCCGGACCGTGGTCGACTGCCTGGCCGCGCTGGTACCGGACGCCGATCTGGTCGCCGGAGTGGATGCCCGGGGCTTTCTACTCGGCGCGGGCGTCGCCGCCACTCTGGGTACCGGCGTCCTCGCTGTCCGTAAGCGCGGCAAACTGCCGCCGCCCGTGGTCACCCGCGAATACGAACTCGAATACGGTACGGCGGCCCTGGAAATCCCGGCCACCGGTGTGGCGCTGCGGGGTCGACGGGTCCTGCTGCTCGACGATGTGCTGGCCACCGGCGGCACGCTGGCCGCTGCGGCCGATCTGTTCGCCAGTGCCGGGGCCGAGGTGGTGGCGGCCGCGGTCGTCCTGGAACTCGCGGCGCTGGAGGGCCGTGCCCGGCAGGGCGGCTACCCGGTCACGTCGATCGTGACGGTGTAGCCTCCCGATCTCATCGGGCCGGTCACCGGACCCCGGATGTGACCTGGTACATAATGTCCTGGTGTTCCCGGTGGTCAGGGGTGTATCGTCGCCGGGGTCTTGTTCCCGAGGATCGGAGCTGCCGTTGCTCTCATGAGGTAGTCGCTCGTGCGGCCCGCGTCAGCGCGTCGCTTCCGTATCGATACCTCCAGGGGCAGCCGTGGCAGATATTTCCTTTTCCGATCTCACCTTCACCTGGCCGGACGGGACTCCGGTGTTCGACGGGCTCGACGCGGTCCTGGGCCCGGGCCATATCGGACTCGTCGGAGCCAACGGTGCCGGGAAGTCCACTGTGCTGCGGCTGATCGCACGCGATCTGGTGCCCGCACGCGGATCGATCACGGTGACGGGAGAACTGGGCTATCTGCGCCAGGATCTCGGTCTCGCCGCCGGTCACCGTGTCGATGAAGTGCTCGGTATCGACGAGATACGAAAAGCGCTGCACCGCATCGAGTCCGGTGGTGGAACCGATACCGATTTCGAGGTCGTCGGGACGCACTGGGATATCGAGGAGCGCGCGGTGGCGCTGCTCGGACGGCTCGGTCTCGGATACCTGACCGGTACGGTGCGGCAACTCGATCGCCGGCTGGACACACTGTCGGGCGGTGAAACCGTCCTGCTGGGTCTGGTCGCGCAACTGCTCGCCGAACCGGACGTGTTGCTGCTCGACGAACCCACCAACAATCTCGATCGCGCTGCCCGCACCCGCCTCTACGAAGTCGTGGCGCAGTTCACCGGAACCGTCGTGGTGGTCAGCCACGATCGCGATCTACTGGAACGAATGGACACCATCGCCGAATTGCGTGCCGGCGCGGTGCGTTTGTTCGGTGGTAACTACAGCGACTACGAACGGACCGTCGCGCAGGAACAGCAGACCGCTCGCGCCGCAATCCGTGACGCCCGCAGCGATGTGCGCAAACAGTCGCGGGAGCTGGTGGAGGCGCGGATCAAGCTCGATCGACGACAGCGCTACGGGCAGAAGATGTTCGAGAACAAGCGTGAGCCGAAGATCATCATGGGGCAGCGCAAACGGCAGGCCGAGGTCGCGGCGGGCAAATTGCGCAACAACCATCTCGAGAAGGTCGAAGACGCCAGGAACCGGCTGGAACAGGCCGAGGAGATGCTGCGCGACGATCGTGAGATCCGCATCGATCTGCCCGGTACCCGTCTGTATCCGGGGCAGCAGGTCATCGACCTGCACGAGGTCAGGCTGGCCAACGGGCCGCTGGTATCGCTCACCGTCCAGGGGCCGGAGCGACTGGCGATCACCGGCCGCAACGGGGTGGGTAAGACCACCCTGCTGCGGCGGATCACCGCCGAACCACCGCGCGTGACGTGGCGCGCGCTCCCGCAGCGCCTCGATATCTTCGACGAGCACCGGACCGTCTACGAGAATGTCGCCGCGGCCGCCCGGCACGCCGAACCGGAACGGATCCGGGCCCAGCTCGCCCGGTTCCTGTTCCGTGGCACGGCCGCCGATGTGCCGGCGGCGGCGCTCTCCGGCGGTGAGCGGTTACGGGCCGCGCTGGCCGTATTACTGCTCGCCGAGCCGGCGCCTGGACTGCTGATATTGGACGAGCCCACGAACAACCTCGATCTGGTGAGTCTCGGCCATCTCGGCCAGGCGCTCGCCGCGTATCGGGGAGCGCTGGTCGTGGTGAGCCACGATCAGCGGTTTCTGGACGAGATAGGGGTCACCCGGCAGCTGGAACTGACCCCGGCCGGACTGATGGGGTGAATCCGGGCCCCGCCCGCCCGGGGAACGTGGGAGGGTGGTCTGGCGTTCTACCGGGTAGCCGGGTATATCGAGAGATGTCGATGGTGTTGCGGTGGGGGTTTCCCACGGTGCTGTGGGGGTTAAAGTTGGTGGTCTGGAACGTTGCGGTGATCGGCCGCGGCACGGAGAGGTGGTGGCATGACTCAGCATCTGGGCGAGGCGAATGTCGAGCAGACGTCCGGCTCGCAGTCGAACGGTGCCGCCACCCCCGCCCCTGCCGCCGGTTCGCGCCCGGAGACCGCGCCCGAATCCGACGGTGTCCGCTCGTCCGGTGCGGTGCCCAGTTCGGCTTCGCGGCGGGTGCGCGCCCGGCTGGCCCGGCGGATGACCGGCCAGCGCGGCATACCTGCGGTGAAGCCGGTGCTCGAACCCTTGGCCACGGTGCACCGGGAGCTGTATCCGAAGGCCAACCTCACCCAGTTGCAGCGCGCGTTCGATGTCGCCGACGAACGGCACGCGACCCAGTTCCGGAAATCCGGTGACCCCTACATCACCCATCCGCTGGCGGTCGCGAACATCCTCGCCGAACTGGGTATGGACACCACCACCCTGGTGGCCGCCCTGCTGCACGACACCGTCGAGGACACCGGGTACTCGCTGGAGCAACTGACCGCCGATTTCGGGTCCGAGGTCGCCCACCTGGTCGACGGCGTCACCAAACTGGACAAGGTCAACCTCGGCGCGGCCGCCGAAGCCGAGACGATCCGCAAGATGATCATCGCGATGGCGCGGGACCCGCGTGTCCTGGTGATCAAGGTGGCCGACCGGTTGCACAATATGCGGACCATGCGGTTCCTGCCCCCGGAGAAGCAGGCCAAGAAGGCACGCGAAACCCTCGAGGTGATCGCGCCACTGGCGCACCGGCTGGGTATGGCGACCGTCAAATGGGAGCTGGAGGACCTCGCGTTCGCGATCCTGCATCCCAAGAAGTACGACGAGATCGTCCGCCTGGTCGCCGACCGGGCGCCGTCACGTGACACCTACCTGGCAAAGGTGCGCGCGGAAATCGTCAACACCCTCGCGGCGTCCCGGATACCCGCCACCGTCGAGGGCCGACCCAAGCACTACTGGTCGATCTATCAGAAGATGATCGTCAAGGGGAAGGATTTCGACGATATCCACGATCTGGTGGGTATCCGGATCCTGTGCGACGAGGTGCGCGACTGCTACGCCGCCGTCGGTGTGGTGCATTCGCTGTGGCAGCCGATGGCCGGCCGCTTCAAGGATTACATCGCCCAGCCCCGCTACGGCGTCTACCAGTCGCTGCACACGACCGTGGTCGGCCCGGACGGTAAACCGCTCGAGGTGCAGATCCGCACGCACGATATGCACCGGACCGCCGAGTTCGGTATCGCCGCGCACTGGCGCTACAAGGAGACCAAGGGCCGCCACTCCGGCGATGCCGCCGAGGTCGACGATATGGCGTGGATGCGGCAGCTGCTGGACTGGCAGCGGGAGGCCGCCGACCCCGCCGAGTTCCTGGAATCACTGCGGTTCGACCTCAAGGCGCCGGAGATCTTCGTCTTCACCCCCAAGGGTGATGTGATCACGCTGCCCCAGAAATCGACGCCGGTGGACTTCGCCTACGCGGTACACACCGAGGTCGGGCACAAATGCATCGGTGCCCGGGTCAACGGGCGACTGGTCGCGCTGGAACGCCAGCTGGAGAACGGCGAGGTCGTCGAGGTCTTCACCTCGAAGGCGCCCAACGCCGGGCCCAGCCGGGACTGGCAGACCTTCGTCGTCTCGCCGCGCGCCAAGGCCAAGATCCGGCAGTGGTTCGCCAAGGAACGCCGCGAAGAAGCCCTGGAGAGCGGTAAGGAGCAGATCAACAAGGAGGTCAAACGCGTCGGTCTGCCGTTGCAGCGGCTGATGAACGTCGACGCCATGACCGCCGTCGCCCACGAACTGCACTACGGCGATATCTCCACCCTCTACACCGCGGTGGGCGAGCATCAGGTCTCCGCCCACCATGTGGTGCAGCGGCTGATGGCCCAGCTGGGCGGTATCGGCGATGTCGAGAACGAACTCGCCGAACGGTCCACACCGTCGACCACACCGTCGCGGCAGCGGCTCACCGGCGATGCCGGTGTCCTGATCCCCGGCGCCGAGGGCACCGTCGCGAAACTGGCCAAATGCTGTACCCCGGTACCGGGCGACGAGATCATGGGATTCGTCACCCGCGGCGGGTCGGTCAGTGTGCACCGCATCGACTGCACCAATGCCGATTCGCTCCGCGCGCAGTCCGAACGCATCATCGACGTGGAGTGGGCGCCGTCACCGCATTCGGTGTTCCTGGTGGCCATCCAGATCGAGGCGCTGGACCGCACCCGCCTGCTCTCCGATGTCACCAAGGTTCTCGCCGACGAGAAGGTCAACATCCTGTCCGCGTCGGTGGCCACCCACGGCGACAGGGTCGCGATCAGCAAATTCACCTTCGAAATGGGTGACCCGAAGCATCTCGGGCATTTGCTGAACGTTGTCCGCAATGTCGAGGGCGTCTACGACGTGTACCGGATCACCTCAGCGGCCTGAGCGCACCTCCGCATTCGTTCCGGCCTGCGCTTCGTGCGTACCTCCGCGTTCGCTCCGGCCTGCGCTCTGTGCGTACCTCGGGGTTCGTTCTGGTAGTGCGCGTCGTGCGTACCCGGGTGGTCGGCGCCGGTCGTGCGCTTCACGGGTACCCACTCTTTCGCTCCGGTCGTGCGCGTCCGGCGTACCCACCGTCCACCCCGCCCGCGTACCTCCGGTCCGGCTGTCCGCGTTGCCACATAGCTCCGTGTTCGCTCCGTTCGAACCCTTCCCGCGTAGTTCCGCGTCGGTTCCAGCCGCGTCCTCTGTGCACCTGCCCGTTCGCTCCGCCTGGGGGCCTCTGCCTCGGCCGTGCGCGGACTGCGGATACGCCCACGGTTCGACCCTGTCCACGGGAGTGTTTCGGGGGCTTGGCAGGCGATCCGGGTCTGTCGGAAATATATAACGTTCGGGCTTCGGCGCGCCGCGTCACGTACGGATGTGCCCGGCGGGTCGCGTAAACTCTTCGCCGCTTCAGCGGTCATAGCCGGAATCTGTTACCGTTTACTGCGTTTCGTCGCGTTCGGTAACTGCGTAGGACTGATTGCGGGTCGCTATGGCTGGATACACAAGATTCTCGGGGATGCTGATCGCACTCACCGTCGCTGTGGCGACGGCGACAGCGGGCACACTCGTCGCCCCGGCGTACGCTCAATCACCCAATTCGGCGGGCCCGTCCACCGAACTCGCGGTGACATCGTGTCCGGCACTGTACGCCTTGGGGATCCAGGGCACCGGGGAATCGTCCCCTGATGCCGCGCCGACGACCGATACCGGCATGCTGTCCACCGTGTTCCGGCCGCTGATGGCGGCGGCACCCGAGCAGGGGCTCGTGGAGCGGGCGTATGTGCCCTACGAATCCAGTTTCGGTGGGGTCGACGGCGGTAGCGCCACACCGTATTCGGATTCGGTGAAAGGCGGCCTGATCCGGCTGCGCAGCATGGCGAACTCGGTGGCGCAGCGCTGCCCGGAGACCCGCTTCGCGATCGTCGGGTATTCCCAGGGCGCACATGTGGCGTCGGTGTTCGCACAGGAGGTAGGCCAGGGGCAGGGCGCACTGCCCGCCGAAAAGGTTGCCGCCGTGGCCCTGATCGGCGACCCCACCCGTAATGCGGGCGCGCCGCTGTTCCCCGGTTCGCCCGGTAAGGCCAATCCCGATCCCGCACCCGGTACCGAAGGCACCGAGATCGGGCATATCGCCGCGCTGAACCAGACGCCCGCCACCGGCGGTGGTATCGCGCCGGACCGCGATACCGCGGAGAATTTCGGTGAGCTCACCGGCCGTGTGGCCAGCTTTTGTGCCGCGGGTGATCTCGCCTGCGATGCACCCGAGGGCGCACCGATCCTCAAGGCGGTCGCCGGTGTCGTCGGGCAGATGAAACTCAGCGGCGGCGATCCGATCGCCTCGCTCACCTCGATCGCGCAGGCGCTCGCCTTCACCTCGATCAAAACCGCCACCAAGGTGGTCAACGAGGATGTCCAGGGCACTTCACTGGCGACACTGAACATCTCACCCAAGAAGTCCATCTCCGAGCGGCTCGCCGACGCCGCTGATCCGCGCACTCCGCTGGATATCCCGGGTGCCATGCGCGCACTGCTCAAAGTGGGCATGATCGGGCTGAACGCCGTGGTCACGGTGGTCCGGACGGTGCTGAACCCCACGGCGATCGCCGAATTGGCGACGGCCGGCCTGGCGAATCCACCGGCGGCGCTGCTGATGCTGGGAGTCAAACTGCTCGGAGCGATTCCGCAGCTCGTGCCGCCCACCACCGGTATCCGGCTGGTGAGTCAGTCTTTCAACGCGGTGATCGACAACATCACCGACAATCACGCGCTGCTCGATACTACGACCTGGGTCCGGTACTGGGACACCATCCAGCGGCACCAGGCCTATGGCAACGCGGCCATTTCGGCCACCGGCGATGCGCCCACCCGCTTCATCGCCGACTGGTTCGCCGCTGCCGCGCGGGATCTCGCCGCCGTCCACGGCAGCGGTAACGAACCCGCCCCGGAAAAGGCGGCGCCGCAGGTCGGAAGCATGCCGGACGGAGGATCGCCCGCTCCCGGTGGATTCTCAGGTTCCGACCCCGGCGCGTCTCCCGCGCCCGCTCCCTCCGGTACGGGACAATTCCCATTTGGGACAGGAGTGAACAATGGTGCCCCGGAAGGTCCGGCGGCCACCGCTCCCGCTCCCGGTACAACCGAAACCGACTCGTTCTCCGTGAACTGATCGCCGAGAGGGATCGATGATGCCAGATCACGCGCCCGGCGCCACGGGAATGGGGGAATGTTGAAGTCCTACAATAAGCTCGATCGATGGTACGACCCGTTGGAGCCGGACGGGGCGCGCGATACGAACGTGTCGGCGAGCGCGCCCGAATCGACCGGTGAGGACGTGCCGGGGGCCGATGACGGCCCTGCCAGGTACCCCGACTACATCGCCGGGGCCGCAAGCGCATCCGCACGGCCCGACCCGGCGCCCGCCGAACTCTCCGGGCGGCGCACCGAGTTCACCGGCGGCTGGTCGGACTGGGTGGATGTGCCGGACGACGACCGCGATGCGGAGCTGGTCCGGTTCCCCTGGACGGACGCCGATGACGAACTCGCCGAACCGGCCCGGATAGGCCGTGCTCCGTCCCGGCTGCGCGACGCCGGACCCGATGACGGTGCCCGTCGGCGGCGGACAGCCGGTGTCCTCGTCGCCGCCGTCGTATTGCTCGGTATCGCCGCGGCCGTGGTCCTGTACCTGCTGGCACCGGGTACGCCCGGTGTCGCCGGTTCCGGTGGGGCGCCGGACGGCGGTGCCGGACTACGTTTCACCGCGGGCAGCACCGGGACCGATCCCACCGCCGCGGCGTGCCCGGCCGAACAGACTGCCCAGGTGGTGAGCGGGGCGGGGCCCGGCGGAACGACTTCCGGACCCGAAGCCATCCTGCGTTTCCAATACGCCTACTACGTGCAGCGTTCCGGTGCCGAGGCACGGGCGGCGGTCGCGCCCGACGCACCGGTATCCGCCCCCGAGATCATCCAGGCCGGTATCGACAGCGTCGCGCCCGGAACCGCGCACTGCGTGCGGATCGTTACCGTGGCCGACGGCCGGTACACGGTCGAGGTCACCGAGTTCCGGCCCGGTGGCGAACCCGCGACCTACAGCAGGCAAACGGTCACCACCGCGGTGATCGACGGCCGCACCCTCATCACGGGTATCTCGGCCGGATAGAGGAGAGTGCAGCGATGGGAGAGGATTGGAGCCGCTGGCTCGATACGGGGCCGGATTCGGCCGCGGACGGGACCGACGGAGACCGGAAGGCGCGGGTGGTGCGGTTGCCGGGCGGTGCCCGGACCCGTGCGGCCGGTGCGCCCCGGC
Organism: Nocardia sp. NPDC003963; assembly: GCF_053605105.1. Taxonomy (NCBI): domain Bacteria; kingdom Bacillati; phylum Actinomycetota; class Actinomycetes; order Mycobacteriales; family Nocardiaceae; genus Nocardia; species Nocardia sp. NPDC003963. The sequence goes on along the minus strand of NZ_JBSGIP010000002.1, from coordinate 164,315 downwards.
CGATCCTGGTGGTAGGTGGTTGCGGGGGAGCCGGGACCACGACCACCGCGCTGGGCCTGGCGGGCGAACTCGGTCTCTCCGGGGCGGCAACGGTCGCGGTGGACGCGACTCCGGCGGGCGGCGATCTCGCGCTGCGCGGCGCCGACGAGCATCTGCACCCGATCAGCATGCAGCAATGGCTGTACGGCCGGGGCGACGACGAACCGGCCCCCTTGAAGGAATGTATGTCGCGGGCGACATCCGGTATCGGCCTGCTGTGGCGTGACGCCGCGCCGCTGCGCCGCCGCGCGAGCTATCTCACGGTGGCCCGGGCGGTGGACCAGGCCGGGTACACCGGGGTCTACGACGGCGGGAACCCGATCGCGAGCCGGCAGTTGCGGCCGCTGCTCGACGACGCGGATGTCGCACTGGTCCTGACCATCCCGGCGCGGGTCGACGCGGCCAACCGGTTGCGGGTGACGCTCGAATGGCTCGACGACGAGTACGGCGACGCGTCGGAGCCGATGGGCGGCGGTATCGTCGGCGACACCACCATCGTGGTCTCCCATCAGCAACGCGGTGCCGATTCGCGGGTCGCCGATCATTTGCGAGAGCATCTGTCCGGATGGGTCCGCGATATCGTCGAGGTGCCCTACGACCCGCATCTGGCGCGTGGCGAACTGGTCCGGCACATCGCACTCGCCGACGAGACGCGCCAGACCTACGAGCGCCTACTCGCCGGGATGGCCTCATGATGCGATCCCTCCGCCTTCGCTCCGGGCTCCGCGGAACGCATGCGATCGGCCTCGCTTCGAGCTCCGCGGGATCGTATGCAGTCGCCTTCGCTCCGGGCTCCGCGGATCGTATGCGGCTCGATCGCTCCGCGCTCCGCGGATCGCCTGCGGTCGGGTTCGTTTCGAGCTCCGCGGGCCGGATGCGGCGCTCCGGCTCCGGGCTCCGTGGATTACCCGCCCCGTCTCGGGGGGAGGCAAAATGTCTGTTGCTATGAATCTTCCTCGCCGACCCGACCGTAACGCTGTTGCCGGAGTGGTACCGCCGCCGGAATCACGCCGTGCCGCGGTCTGGGACCGTCCTGTTCCGGGCGCCGGTCGCGCGCCACTGGTGTGGCTGCTGGGTGTCCACGGTGGTGCCGGGGCGAGTTCGCTCGCCCATGTGCTGGCGCCGGCCGCGGATTCGGGCCGGCGCTGGCCCGGTGTGTTCGATCGCGAATCGCCGTTCGTCGTACTGGTGGCGCGGGAGACCATCGCGGGACTGACCCATGCGCACGATCTGCTGCGCCAGCATCATTCCGGATTCGCCGGGCCCAGCCAGGTACTCGGCCTGGTCACGGTGGCGGCGCGGCCGGGCCGGATGGCGCCGGAGATCCGGCGCTACCGGGAGGTGGTCGCCTCGCTGGCCGGACAGGTGTGGCAGGTGCCGTGGTACGAGGAGTGGACGCTGGTCGAACCGGAGAAATTGCCGGTGTGGACGCCGGGAGTCGCGACCTCCGTACAGCGCCGCCGCCGGATCGACCCACTCGACGAGGTCCCGCTCGATATCCGGGAGCTCGGTTCGGAAATCGTCGCGGCCGCCCGGGCCGCGCTGGAGGAATCGGAGGCCGCCCCCGCCCGGGGCCGATCGAGATTCGTAGAGGAGTGATGCCGTGATCGCCGCCGTCGAGCAGGTGAACCGTGTCGTGCTCCCCGCGCACGCGCGGACCGAATGTTGCACCTCAGCTATCGAGAAAGGCACCCGATGAGCACCGTACTTCTTGCGGTTCACCAGGTCTACGACACCGTTGTTGTGGCCCAGGTGGGCAATCCGACGCCCGAGGCACCGCCCGGGTCGGAGAAGATCCTGCAGCTGGTCCGGTATCTGACCTGGTTCGTGCTGCTCTCCGGGATCTGCGGCATCATCTACGCGGGCGGCAAGTTCGCGTGGGAAAAATGGACCGGCGGCGGGCTGGAGTCCCCGAAGATGGTGGCCGGGGCGATGATCGGCGGCGTGGTCGCGACAAGTGCCGGCACCATCATGAACGCTGTCATCGGAACGTGAGGTTGTGATGGATCTGGTCGGGGCGGCCGGTGTTCTGGCGTACAAGCAGATGCCGGCCGAAGTGTTGGAACCGTTGATGCAGTTGCTGAACTGGTTGCTGTGGTTCGTTCTCATGGGTTGTCTGGCGTGGATGATCGTTTCGGCCGGAAAGCTGTGGTTGACCTTCAAGGGCGATCTGGCGATGAACGACGCGTCACACGGTGTGCTCATGAGCTTGCTCGGCGCGATCGTGGCCAGCGGCGCCTCCGGTATCGCCCTGGCATTCCTGCCCGGATGAGCCGGGGCGAGGCGAGGAGAACGACCTGCGCATGAATTCGACCGTGATTCCGGCTGTCCGCCGGACCGGCCGGCCGTCTGCCCGCTGGGCTGCCCGACTGCTGTCCGTGGCATTACTGACCGGCGCCGCGGGCTGCGGCGGTGGGGAGGCCGCGGCACCGCCCGATCTGTCCGCGCCGCCGACGAATGTGCGCTGGGTGCCGTTCCAGGGCGTATCGTTACCTCATACCGATCAGGGTCCGACAGCGGAAACCGGCGGTGCCGCAACGGGTTTCGAGCAGACTCCGGCCGGCGCCGGGGTGGCCGCGGTGGTGCACGCCGTGCGCCTGTCGATCGCCGATGACGGACAGTGGTCGAGTATCGCGGCCCGGGAAGTGGTTCCGGGCCCGGCGAAGGACGAATGGGCGGTGAACCGGGTGCAGTTGTCCATCACCGGGCCCGCGGATCCGGTCTACGCGCCCCGGCTGCTGGGGTACCGGATCACCGATTACAGCGATCAGCGCGCGACGGTGGATGTGTACACCGAGTACTCGGACAGCTCGAAAGCGGTGAACCACACGACCGTGGAGTGGTTCGCGCAGGATTGGAGGTTACGGCTGCCGGATCCACAATCGACCACGCGACCGATCGATTCCGTAACCGAATTACCGAGTGACACTGTGAAATTGGAGGCGCCGAAGTGAGCGGGAAGGAGACCTACCAGCGTGACCGCGTCTCCTTCGGCGTCGTGGCGTCCGCGGCCGTTCTCGCGCTGATCGTGGTGGTCGGCGTCGTCATGTGGACGGGTCGGGACGATGAGCGGCCCCAATCGGGTCCGGCGCCGGCAGCGGCGGTGGGCGAGGGTTTTGCCGATCCGGAGGTGGATGTGTTCAACCGGCGCATCGATATCCCCAACAACCCGGCCGGACAGGTCCTTCCCCAGGATCCGTCCCCGCAGCGTAAGCAGACGGACCCGGACTGGCTGACCGCCGCTCCGAAGGGCACCACCGACCCGCGTGGCTGGCAGCGCGTGTACGGCGCGTCGGTGCCGTTCTCCAGCTCCGACGGCCCGTTGCGGATCGAAGACGGTCTGGCCGTGGGGTATTCGCATACCCCGCAGGGGGCCGCGCTGGCCGCGGCGCAGATCACCTATCGGCTCAACGCCCGGCCGGCGGACCGTGATCTCTATGTCCGGCAGGTACGGGTTTCGGCACAGCAGATCGCGGCCTACGACCAGGCTCTGGAAGCGGATCGGCTGCCCGAACAGCAGCCCGAATCGGTGACCCGGTACCTGGTCGCATCCGATGCGTTCAAGATCGACGATTACGCGGACGATATGGCGATCGTGCGGTTGGCGTTGCGTGCTCCGGCGCTCGACGCGAAGCCGGTGTGGGTGACATTGCGGCTGATCATGGTGTGGGACGCGGGGGATTGGCGGCTCAAGCCGACCACTTCGCCGAACACACAGACCGAGTATGTCGAATCGCTCGAGGGGTGGACTCGATGGTGATTCCGATGTTGGGACGAAATGTGGAAGCTCAGGTAGTGCGCGAAGACGGCCCGTCCGAGCGCGGGGAGCGAAACCCCGCGGTATCGCACCGGGTATCGCTGGCCAGACGGCTCGTCACCATCCTCGCGGTGATCTTCACCGTATCGATGGCGACACCGGTCGTGGCCTACGGCCAGTCCTACGGGTTCGACGAGACCTGTAACGAGATACACGACGCCCTGGACGAGCTCGGTATTCCCGGGATCTCGCTCGGTGACGCCGCCTCGGCGGTCTGCAAGGCGGGCAACGCCGCCACGCATCCGGGTGAGGCGGCCACCGCGGTCAAGGACAAGGCGTGGGATTCGACCTTCGGCAAAGTGGTCGATTCGCTGATGAACGGCCTGGGCGAGGCCATCATCCTGGCGCTCACGTTCTGGATGAAGGTGCCCAACGAGGTGGCCAGCGATTCCGGTTCGCTGTTCACCAAGATCAACGACTACACGTATCAGATACAGATACTGCTGCTGATGGCCTCTATCATCATCACCGGCCTCAGATTGGCCGAGGCCAGACGCGGTGGGGCCATGCAGGAGGCGGCGGAATCGTTCCGCATGTTCACCCGGGTGGTGTTCAGTTCCTGGATGCTGGGCGCGGTCATCGTGGCCGGAACCGTGGCCTCGGACCGATTCGCCGAGTGGATCATCCAGGACTCGACCGACGGCAATGCCCGCAACATGGCCGAACTCATGGTGAAAACCAGTAAGCTGCAGGCCTTCTCGCCCGGTCTGGTGCTGATAATCGCCATTGTCGGACTGCTCGGCGCCCTGGCTCAGATCGTGCTGGCGATCGTTCGGCAGGGCTTGCTGGTGATCGCCGCCGGCGTGCTGCCGCTGGCGGCCGCGGCCTCCGGGATGAGTACCGGAAAGCAGTCGTACCAGAAGCTGGTCGGCTGGATCATCGCCTTCATGCTGTGGAAGCCGGTGGCGGCGATCGTGTACATGATCGCGTTCACCACCGCCGGGCACGTGGACGAGATGACCCCCGCGGGTGGACTGCCCGAGGCCGAGGAAGCTCAGCGCATGCTGGTCGCGATCGTGCTGCTGTGCAGTGTCGCGTTCGTCCTGCCGGCCCTGATGCGACTGGTGACGCCGGCTGTCGCCATCGTCGGCAGCGGCGGCTCCGGTCTCACCGCGACCGGTGGAACCCTCATCGCGGCAGCCGGTCTGGGTGCCATGGGTACCAAGGCCGTCGGAGCGAAGGGCGCGGCCGCGCCCGGTCGCGCCGGTTATGTCGGTGGTGCGGCCGGTCCGCCGCCGCCCGGTGGCAGTCGCGGTGGGGGCGCACCACGGCCGATGCCCCCACCGCGAGGCGGTGGCGGTGGCGGCGCGCCGTCCGGCGGACAGGGACCTCGATCGAGCGGGTCCACGGGCGGTGTACCGTCCGGTGCGTCCCGTGCGGTCAACAGAATGGGCGCAACCCGCGCCGCGACTTCCGGGATGACCCGCGCGGACCAGGCCATGGGCGATGTCGCGGGTGACGGCTGGACCAACCGTTCCCCCGACCTCGGTAGGAGCACCATCCCACGATGACCAGCACCGAAACCTACGAACGCCGCTCCTACGGCCTATGGCAGAAGCCCCGTAGCGCCGGTCTTTTCGGGCTGCGGTGGGAAGAGACCGTACTCGGATTCGCCGTGGTCATCACCGCGCTGCTCACCGCCATGATCGGCGGTTTCCAGTGGGGCGCCATCGTGGGCGGGGTCGGTGTGGTGATCATGGCGCCCCTGGTCATGCGACGTGGTGGGCGATCGGGCTACGAGACGGGATTGATGATGTTCCACTGGATGCGTTCGCGTAGCCGCGGTGAGCACGTGTACCGCGGTGGCCGGTTCTCCCGGGTGCCGGGTGGTTTCACCCGGCTGCCGGGATTGCTCGCTCCCTCCAAACTCTACGAGGGGATCGATGCCGGCGGTTATAGCTTCGGCATGATCCACCTTCCGCAGTTCGCGCAGTACACCGTGGTGCTGCGGGCGTGGCCCCAGGGCCACGAGGCGGTGGATCAACCGGTGATCGACCGCTGGGTGTCGGCGTGGGGCACCTTCTTGGCCTCGGTCGGCCAGACCAGCGATATCGTCGCCGTCGTCCCGGTGATCGATACCGTCCCGGAGACCGGAAACAGGCTGCTCACCGAGGTTTCCACGATCACCCGCCCGGAAGCGCCGGATCTGGCCCAGCAGGTGATGTACGAACTGGCCACCGAATTGCCGCAGGAACGGGTGCAATTGCTGCCCCGGGTCGCGATCACGTTCAAGGCCACCACGGCCGAACGCCGAAAGAACCCGGCCGAGGAAGCAGTCGAAATCGGTCGCCGGCTCCCGGGGATCTGCGCGGCGCTCGCCGAAGCGGGGGTCCGCGCTCAGCCGATGTCGGCCGACGAGGTGATCTCGTTCATCCGGCGCAGCTACGACCCGGCCTCGCAGGCCGATCTCGAGGTGGCGGCCGGCGAACCGGAAGGGCACGGCCTGGACTGGGCCGACGCCGGTCCGGTATCGCACGACGAGAAATGGGACCACCTCGTGCACGACGGCGGCCGATCGGTCACCTGGGAAATGGACACCGCCCCGGAGGGCGCGGTGGACGAGCGAGTGCTGCAGCGGCTGCTGGCGCCGAATCCGGAGGTCCCGCGTAAGCGGATCGCCATTGTGTACCGGCCGCATTCGGCAGCCGACGCGGCCGAGATCGTCGACGACGATTTCAAGAACGCCCTGGTCGCCCAGCAGAGCGAACGAGGTGTCGTATCGGCGTCGGCCACTCTGCGGGTCGGCGCGACCCAGCAGGCGCGGGAGGAACAAGCGCGCGGTCACGGTGTGACCCGTTTCGGCGCGCTGGTCACCATCACCGAACCGCACCGTGGTGATCTGCCGCGGATCGAGGCGATCACCCGGGACCTGTCCACGCAGGCCCGGCTCAAGATCCGCCGCTGCTACCGCTACCAGGCGGCGGCCTTCGCGGCGTCGCTCGGCTGCGGGGTGATCCTGCCCGAGCACGCGACCATTCCCAAGGCATTGGCGGGGTGAACTACTGATGGCACGCGAGCACGAGCCACCCGTACGGGAGCGCAACAGAACCCGGGTCGCCACCGGCGATCGAGCGCATCCGGGCCGGGACGACGATCGACGCGTCCGGGACGGGCAACATATGTCCGGTGGCCCCGAACGGGGCGATTCGGAACGTTCGCGTGCCGGTCGCCGGACCCGTACCGCGCGGTCCGGGGAACCAGGCGGCCGGGAGCGTACACGCCGCAACCGGGTCGATACGGCCGCCGACCGGGCAATGGGCACGCCGGAATTCGACAAGGCGGCCCGCCGGGCGAAAGTGCGGGCCGAGAAGCGCCGGCAATCGGGCCCGCAGCTCCTGGACCCCGCCACCCGATCCCGGTTGGAAGAAGTCAGCCGGGAAGGCACCGGTATCCGTGCGGCCTGGGCCACCTTCCGGGTCCGCACCGACGATATCCGCCGCCGTAATTACGCCGCCCGCGCCGAGCAGGAGTACCAGGACGGATTCGACCGGCAGACCGCCCAGCTGACCGAACGCGGATTCGCCGGGGCCGGCGGCGGCCGGATGAACGTAGTTGGCCGGCCGGTCGAGTATCGTGCCACCACCGCGCAGGTCGCGGGCCTGTGGCCGTGGTCGGTCGGCGCCGGCGCACCGTTGATCGGTACCCCGCTCGGCTCTCATCTGCACACCGGCTCGCCGGTGTGCTTCGATCCGATGAACTGGTTCATGCGCGGTAGTTTCATCACCGCGCCCAGCCTTTTCGTGCTTGGGCTCAACGGTTTCGGTAAATCGTCGCTGGTGCGCCGGATCGTGCTCGGCGGGGTGGCACAGAACATCACCCCGCTGGTACTCGCCGACGTGAAACCCGATTACCGCCGCCTGGTGGAACTCGTCGGTGGCCAGGTCATCGACCTGGGCTACGGACACGGCAAACTGAATCCGCTCGCCGGTGGGGTACTCGGCGATATCGTGCCGCGTCTGGAGGAACACCCGGAGTTGCAGCGCCAGGTGCTGCAGGATCTGCGGGCCCGCCAGGTCACGCTGATCGCCGGTCTGGTGGAACTGGTGCGCGGGGCCAGGGTTCGCGATTACGAGGAGACACTCATCGCCACGGCGTTGCGCATCCTCTACCGGCCGGGCAGCGGTTACACCCCGGATCAGCCGCCGATCATGGAGAATCTGCTGGAAGTCATCGTCGCCGGCGGCGAGGAGATGATGCTCGACGCCGGCGCCGACAGCCCCACCGAATACCATGAGGCGATCCGCGGGTTGCGGCGTTCGCTGCGCGCCCTTACCCAGGGCCCGTTCGGCGCGGTGTTCAACGGGCAGACATCAGTGCCGATCGACACCGATTCGGTGGCGGTGTGCATCGATGTTTCGCATATCCCCAACGGGGACAAGAAACTCAAGGCCGCCGTCATGCTGGCCTGCTGGGCAGACGGCTTCGCCGCAGTCGAGGCAGCGCATACCCTCACCGACGCGGGGATGGCGCCGCAGCGTTACTTCCAGGTCGTGATGGACGAGCTGTGGCAAGTGCTGGGCCTGGGGGATTTCATGGTCGACCGGGTCGACGAACTGACCCGTCTGCAGCGCGGTATCGCGACCGCGCTGATCATGATCAGCCATACGATCAAGGATCTGCAGTCGCTGGGTTCGGAAGCTGCCATCGCCAAGGCTCTCGGTTTCCTGGAGCGGGCGCGGGCCAAGATCTTCGGCGCCCTGCCTGCCGAGGAGATCAAACGGCTGGACAGTACAGTCCCGTTCACCGCGGCCGAAGAAGATATGGTGACCAGTTGGTCGGCACCGCAGGCTCTGACCGGGGAGGCGCTCAGACCCGGCCAGGTCAGACCTTCCCCGCCGGGTACCGGCAAATTCCTGTTGAAGATCGGTGAGGACCGCCGGCCGGGCATTCCCTTCCATATGGAGTTCACTCCCGCCGAGAAGCTCAGCGGGATCCACGACACCAACCAGCGCTTCGAGGAATTCACCTCCTACCCGGGCCGCTACGCCGCCGAGCGGGCCGCCGCCCCGGACAGTTCACGACCGGTAGGCGGGAGCGATTCATGATGCCGCATCGGTCCTATCGCCGGGTCTCGCCGGAGGTCCGGGCCGCGGCGGTGGAACAGGTCCAAGCTCTGACCGGCAAGTTGCGCAGTGAGTCGGAAGCGTGCCGGTTGGTCGCCGAACAGATCGGCGTGCACACCAATTCGGTGCGCAACTGGGTGCGGGCCGCCGAAGGACCGAGCCTGGAACGAATGGACGCAGCCGCGCTGCGTCGCAAGGTCACCCTGCTGCAGCAGCAACTGGCCGCCGCAGCCGAGGTGAACCGCGCTCTGGCCGACACTCTGAACGACACCCGGCGCGACACGTGAACCCCGCGGGAGCCCGGTGAACGCGAAAACCGTGCTGTGGACCTGCCTCGGCCTGGTACTCGGCCTGATGACGGTCATCCTCGTCATCGTGATGCCGGCGGTGGACGATCCCTGTGAGGGCGGTTCGGTACTCGACCCGAACCAGACCACCCTGCCGCCGCTGGGCGGTTACCCGCCCGGTGATCCACGCGCCGCGGGCGAAAGCGGAACGCCGGACGGTTCGGCCACCAACCCCACGCTGACCGCTACACCGTCGCTGGCCGCCGGGGCGGGACCGCTGGGCCGTACCTGGCCGATGGCCGCCGGGACATATTCGGTATCCGATGTCTTCGGTTCCCGTGGGGGCGGGCACAAAGGTGTCGACCTGGCGGCCCCCGACGGTACGCCGATCTTCTCGGTGGCCGACGGGATCGTGGTGGCCGCGGGTCCTGCCTCGGGTTTCGGCAACTGGATCGTCATCGATTCGGTCGATCCGGGCAACGGGCGCGCGTATTCCGCGGTGTACGGACATATGTGGGACAGCGGTGTACTGGTCCGGGTCGGTCAAGTCGTCCGGGGTGGACAGCATATCGGCGCGGTCGGGTCGGCCGGTGAATCCAGTGGTCCGCACCTGCATTTCGAGATCGTGCCGGGTGGCCGTTTCACCGGTGGCCGGCAGATCGATCCGATGCCCTGGCTCGACGGCGCGCCCACCCCCGATCTGGGTGGCGCCCGCGCCTATTCGACCGATCCGGAATGCGTGCGCGGTTTCGGTACCCAGGGCGGTTCCCTGGCCGACGGGAAAGTGCCGCCGGAACTGGAGATCTGGTACCGCCGCGCCGGGTCGCTGTGCCCCGAGGTCACACCGTCGTTGCTGGCCGCGCAGGGGCGCCAGGAGTCCGGTTTCCGGCGGGGACTCACCTCGCCGGCCGGCGCACAGGGGCTGGCGCAGTTCCTGCCCGGTACCGCCGCGAGTATCAATCCGGACGACGGTCAGCCCTATGTCATCGACGCCGACGGCAACGGTGTGGCCAGCGTATGGGACGACGGTGATGCCATCGTGGGACAGGGCCGGTACATGTGCGCGATCGCGCACAAGATCAACGGCTGGATCGGTGAGGGGCAGGTTCAGGGCGATGTGGTGGCACTGACGCTGGCGGCCTACAACGCCGGCGAGGGAGCGGTACTGGCCTCCGGCGGGATGCCGAACCAGGTGGCCGCGCACTACTCCGAAACCCAGCCCTATGTCACGAACATCCTGGCCATGGAAGCGGAATACCGCGCTCCCGGAGCCGCGGGCCGTTTCACACCCGATACCGAGGGGTCGGCGGGTGACCAGGTGGTCCAGGCCGCGCACGAATGGCTGGGCACACCGTATGTGTGGGGCGGTGGCGGTCCGCAGGGTCCCAGCGGGGGCGGGCTCGACGGCCCGGGCCTGACCTCGGCCGCGGTGTTCGCCGCTTCCGCCGGCGAGGTATCCCTGCCGCGTACCGCCGAGCAGCAGTGGGAGGCCGGGACCGAGGTACCGGTGGCCAACGTCCGGCCGGGAGATCTGGTGTTCAGCGAGTTCGGCCCACGCGGTCCGGGGCGGGTCGGGATCTACACCGGGAACGGGCAGATGATCCAGGCGGCTCCCGCACTGACCGCGGATTCGCCCGGTGGAGTCGCCGAAACCGCGGTACCCGGTGACGCCCGGGCGAGGAGGGTGCTGTGAACACGCGCGGATCGGCGCCGTTTACGAGGCCCGGGCGGTTAGCCTGGAACGAGAAGACGAGTGCTGGTGCGGGACTGGTGGTGATGCTGATGCTGGCCATCACGGTACTGAGTGGATGCGGCGGCAGTGGCGAGGACGTGGGATCGAGTGGTGCAGCGGCCACTTCGACCCCCCGGCGGCTCGAGGCCGTGCCCGCCCCGGATCCGGTGACCCCCGACGGGGTCGCGGTGGCGGCGTTGCGTGAGATCTATCAGTGGGAACCCGCCACCGAGAAATCGGGTGATTCGCTGGAGCGGGCACGGAAATGGCTGGGTCCGAGTCTGGTCCGAGTACTGGACGCGTCGACGGCCACCACCGGTGCGCCGGCCGTCTCGCTGCAGTGGGGTGACTGGGCCGCCGCGGGTGCGCGGGTGGAGGCGTTCACCTTCGCGTCCGGGGACCGCCCTCCGGCCGGCCCGGATCCCGCCGTTGCGCAGTTCAAGATCGGAATAGAGCAGACCGTCGTCTACCCGGGCGGCCGCGAGGAACCCCTGGCGCCGTCCACCGTTATCGCGACCGTCGTACGTACGCCCCAGGGCTGGCGTCTCGACGGCTACCGGTGACCCGGCAGGCATCATTCAGGAGGCAGGAATGGCGAAGAAGAAACCGGTGAAGGATCCGGCCGCGGTCGGGCCCGATCTGACCCTCATCGCGATCTACGTCGGCGGCGCCGTTCTGGGAACCCTCTGGGTGGCCCTGCATCTGGGCAATATGCTCTCGCTGCAGAAGCAGGACATGCCGGTCAATCCGATCGATATCGTGGCGAAAATGGTCAAGGGCGAGGTGCACTGGCCCACCGGCACCACGGTGATCCTGCTGTTCGTACTGCTCGCGCTGGCCCTGTTCGTCCTGTACCGGCGGCGGTCGACCGCCAAACGCCTGGTGGGCCGGCTCGCCGTCGACGACAAAGCCGATGTGATGGGCAACGGTGGCGCCATCGCCGCGCTGACCGAAGCCGGCGTGCGGGAGAAGGCCCAGAACATGGGCGTGAAGCTCGGCTACAACGACGCGCCGGGAGTGCCGATCGGGGTCGCCGTCGCCGACGGCACGATGCTGTACGGCTCCTATGAGGATCTGCACCTCGATATCTGGGGTCCGCGCCAGGGCAAATCGACCTCACGGGTGATCCCGGCGATCCTCACCGCGATCGGTCCGGTCCTGGCCACCTCGAACAAACGCGATGTGGTGGACGCGACCCGCGATGTGCGCGAGGCCAAGGGCAGTCGTACCTTCGTCTTCGACCCGCAGGGCGTGGCCGCCGAAGATCCCACCTGGTATTGGAATCCGCTGGCCTGGGTGGATGCGAACAGCGACGGGTGCGAGATGCGCGCCGCGCGCCTGGCCGGTCATTTCGCCGACAGCGACAGCGGTTCCGATTCGCGGAACGACGCCTTCTTCGATCCGGAGGCCGAGGATCTGCTGGCCGGGCTCTTCCTGGCCGCCGCTATCGCGCACAAACCGATCACCCAGATCTGGGAATGGGTGACCGAACCGCAGAACATCGAACCCATCCAGTTCCTGCGCGACGCGGGCCACGACTTCTCCGCCTCCGGTCTGGCCGCGCAGTACAACGCCGATCCGCGGACCCGCAGCGGTATCTTCGGTACCGCCAAGAAGATGGTGCGCTGCCTGAAACTGCGCAATGTCCACAAATGGGTTACGCCGCACCGGGAAGGTGTGGATCTGCCGCGGGTCCAGTTCGACGAACTGGAGTTCATCGAGAAGAACGGAACCCTCTACAGCTTGTCACTGGAGGGCCGCGGTTCGGCGTCGCCATTGGTCAGCGCGCTCACCGAGGCCGTGATCGATGTGGCCATGCGCAAGGCGTCGCGTTCGGCATTCGGGCGGCTGCCGATTCCGCTGCTGGCGGTACTGGACGAGGCTGCGAATGTGGTCCGGTGGAAGGATCTGCCCAAGCAGTACAGCCACTTCGGCTCCCGCGGCATCGTGGTCATGACGGTGCTGCAGTCGTGGGCGCAGGGCGCCCGGTGCTGGGGCGACGACGGGATGAACGCACTGTGGTCGGCCGCCAATATCAAAGTGCTGGGCAGCGGTGTCGACGATACGAACTTCCTGCGGGAGCGTTCGGAAGCCATCGGAGAGCATTCGGCCATCTCGGCCTCGGTATCGGAATCCAAGGGCGGTAAGAGCTATTCGCGTTCGCTGGGTTCCTCGAAGACCTTCACCGTGCAGGCCCTCGCGACCCTGCCGCGCGGCCGGGCCATCGTGTTCTCCTCCGGCGCCCCGCCGGTTCTGGTGCGCACGGTGCCCTGGTGGGAGGGTGAGTACTCGTCCGCGGTGAAGAAATCCATCGAACAGCACGATCCACAACGCAAAACGCTGGTGACCGATCTCATCGGGTCGCCGGCGCTGATCAAACAGCCGGCCACGGAACCGGACCACGGTCCGGCAGGCGCACCCACCGAGCTCGACAAGGAGCCGGTCGGCGCACCCATGACGCTGGACAAGAAGCCGGCAGGCACGGAACCGGATAACGGTCCGGGCGCAACACCCCCTGGTCCGGAGAACGGGCCGGGAGAGAGGCAGGAGGTTCGACCGCGGTGACCGATACTTCCCGACAGCAGATACCGACCTACAGGAACGTGGTGGAGTTCGTCGAGAACTACCTCAGCGTGGTCTATCGCCGGCAGGTCAGTGATCTCAGCGATACCGTGTGGTGCCCCGAATGGTGGAAGCATACGGAAGCGATCGCGCGACTCGACGCCATGTGGCGGGCCTGGGAGCATCTCCGCCAGGACGGCGCCACCGGTATGAGTGTGTGGTTCCTCGACCACGCCGACCAGCATATGGCCGTGCTGCTCGATCCGAAGGGCCCGTTCAAATACTGCAGTGTGCGCAACGGGCACAAGGATATGCTCGTCCCGCTCCCGCTGACGGCTCCGCCACAGGGCATGTTCAGCGATCCCGCGGACAACGGCGAGGAGTCCGCGGACCTCCGGTCGGCCGCCGGCGAGCTGCAGCACTGAATACCTGCCGTACCGGCAGCGGATACGGAAAACGCCCGTCCGACGGACGGGCGTTTTCCGTGAATCCGGCTCAGCGACTGCGTTCGAGGCCGCGGGCCAGCTCCTGTTCCCGGGCGCGTTGTACCGACGGTGCCAGATCGGGCCGGGTGCGTACCGCCTCGCTCGGCGGCGTGGCCTGACCCACCTCGACCAGCATCCGCGCCGCCGCCAGTTCCGGTGCGACACCGATCTTGGCGAGATGTGCGGCCAGGGCCGCGCGTCTCTCCACCGAGTCGTAGCGCACCGCGTCGGCCACAGTGCTCGCCTGCTCCGATTTCTCGGCGAACGAGCTGATGGAGAAGCGATCCTTCTCCAGCTGCACCCCGCGATAGCCCGGCGCATCGCGCTGCGCCACCGCGACACCCGGTGGCCCGACTTCCGCGACCGACCGCGAGATGGTCTGGGACAGAGCGAGATTGCGCGGATCCTTGGACTTGGCGTCACGCGCCTCGCGGATCTGCAGCTCCCGGGCCTCTTTCACCCGGGCCTCGGTCATCTTGACGCGCATCTCGGCCTCACGTTGACCGCGTTCGCGGGCCTTGAGTGCGACCAGTGTCGCGATCTGCAACATCGTCTTCATCATGGCCGCGGTCTCCCGGCCGATGTCGTCCAGTTCCTCGGACATGGCTGCTCCCCGATACTGCGGTGTGCACTATTGGATGTTGTGGTGCCCCGGCGTAGCGGCCCGAACCGGCGGATCGGAACCCGCCGCCCGGCCCGCGAACCGCCCGGCGAAGGTCTGCCCGGCGCGACGCGAACACCGGGAGAACCCGCGAACGGCGCCTCGGCCCGAAACTGCGGCCGATGAGCACGACTCGGTCACGCGCACTCCCTTTTTCGAGATTACCCGAGAAATGGGGGCACAGTCTTCGCAACGTTGCGCCGACCAGCATATATCGCCGGAAACCGAGGTGAGCGGAACTCGCCGGACGGCCGATGGTCCCGGCTCAGTCGATCCGGACCGAATTCAGCGTGACCGGCTGCGTGGGTTTACCGTCGCCGGGCCCGTTGGATTCGTCCTGGCCCTGACCGGCGATCTTGTCCAGCGTCGCCAGTCCACCCTCGTCGACCGTGCCGAAGATCGTGTAGTTCGGCGGCAGCATCGAATCGCCGTACACGATGAAGAACTGGCTGCCGTTGGTGCCCGGTCCGGCGTTGGCCATGGCCAGCACACCGCGCTGATAGCTGATCGGCTGTTGCAGCGCGGGGTCGTTCGGCGCGAACTGATCGGTGGGGTATTCGTTGTCGAATTCGTAGCCCGGACCGCCGCTACCGGTGGCCGTCGGGTCACCGCACTGCAGCACCTTCAGCCCCTCACCCTGGGTGAGCCGGTGGCAGTCGGTGCCGTCGAAGTATCCCTGGCCCGCGAGGCTGGCGAAGCTGTTGACCGTGCAGGGCGACTGCGCGTTGTTCAGGGTCAGCCCCATCGGCCCCTGATTGCTGTCCACGCTGATACTCAGCGAGGAGTTGCCGTCACCGGTCGCGATTCCCTCGGTGCGCGGTTTCTGCACCGGTTTGGCCGCGGGCTCGGCGCTGTCGCGGTAGGTGCAGTTCACACTGGCCGGTTTGGCGGCCGCGGGCGGCGGCGGGGCCGCGCCCGGTGTACTGGACAGCGAGGCGTCCGGTGTCTGCGAGGCGCTGCTCTGGGCCGCGGTATCGGCGTTGTCGCCGCCGCGGGTCAGAAAATACACCCCGGTCACCGCGGCGATCACCACGACGACTCCGAGCGCCGATCCGGCGATGGTCAGTTGCTTACGTTTGCGTGTGCGTTCGGCCCGGTTGGCGAGCTGTCGTTCCAGCTTGCGTTTCGCCGCCGCTCGGCGTTGTTCGTTGCTGGGCACTACCACGTTCCTCCCGTGCGGCGGCCGGACCCGGCAGGTCCGGCCGGTCGCGGCTGGTCTGTTGCTTCCGGCTCTAGAGTCTGCCATCTCCGGCGCGCCGGTCCCGGATATCGCGCGGACCGGCCGCTCGGGGCAGGGTCGTGGCGTAACCGGTTGGACTCGACCGGGCCGGGTGGGGGAAACTGGTTCACCGTGACCAAGACCAGCAGCTTCTCCGCCCCGAAGGGGGTCCCGGATTACGTTCCGCCCGGTTCGGCCGAGTTCGTCGCGGTACGCGACGGCCTGCTCCGCGCCGCCCGACTCGCCGGGTACGGGCATATCGAGCTGCCGGTCTTCGAGGACACCGAACTGTTCGCCCGGGGTGTCGGTGAATCCACCGATGTGGTGAGCAAGGAGATGTTCACCTTCTCCGATCGCAGTGAACGCAGCGTCACGCTCCGGCCGGAAGGCACCGCCGGGGTGATGCGCGCGGTGATCGAACACGGTCTGGACCGGGGCCAGCTTCCGGTGAAACTGAGCTACGCCGGTCCGTTCTTCCGGTACGAGCGGCCGCAGAAGGGCCGGTACCGGCAGCTGCAGCAGGTCGGGGTGGAGGCAATCGGTGTCGACGACCCGGCGCTGGACGCCGAGGTCATCGCGGTCGCCGATACGGGTTTCCGGAGTCTGGGCCTGACGGGGTTCCGTCTGGAGATCACCTCGCTCGGTGACGAGACCTGTCGTCCGCAGTACCGTGAGCGGCTACAGGAGTTCCTGTTCGGACTGGACCTCGACGCGGAGACCCGGCGCCGGGCCGAGATCAACCCGCTGCGGGTGCTCGACGACAAACGGCCCGAGGTACGGGAGATGACCGCGGCGGCGCCGCTGATGATCGACCACCTGTCGGAATCCGCGAAAACCCACTTCGAGCAGGTTCTCGCGTACCTGGACGCACTCGGCGTGCCCTATGTGCTGAATCCGCGCATGGTGCGCGGCCTGGACTACTACACCAAGACGACCTTCGAATTCGTGCACGACGGATTGGGGGCGCAGTCCGGTATCGGCGGGGGCGGCCGCTACGACGGTCTCATGGCCGAACTCGGTGGGCAGGCCCTGTCCGGTATCGGGTTCGGTCTGGGTGTCGATCGCACCGTGCTGGCGCTGGCGGCCGAAGGTGTCACGGCCGGCGATCCGGCTCGCTGCGAAGTATTCGGTGTTCCGCTCGGTGAGTCCGCCAAACAGCGGATGGTGGTGCTGGCGGGCGAGCTGCGGGCGGCGGGCGTACGGGTGGACCTGGTCTACGGCGATCGCGGGGTGAAGGGCGGTATGAAGGCCGCCGATCGGTCGGGCGCGCGGTACACCCTGATCCTGGGCGACCGTGATCTGGCCGAGGGGACCATCGGGCTGAAGGATATGCGGACCGGTGACCAGCGCCAGATCCCGCTCGACGATATCGTCGCCACCCTGACCGCATAGTGCTCGTTCCTGCCGCCGAACAGGCGGGCACGGGTGAGCGGAGCGTCGCGGAGAACCCTTCCGGCGTCCGCCCGGTACCTTGCGGCCATCCGCTACCGGAGCCACATCGGTAGCGGCCGGTGGCGTTCGACGAACGCCGAACGCCACCGAACGCTTCGGTACTCCCGCACCGAACGAACCGTGCACACAGTTCGCCGGCCGACCGGCGGCCGGATGGTCCGACGCTCCCGGGGGTGTCGCTGCTCCATTGTGAAACGCGCCCTGTCCGGCGCGGCCTAGTACTGTCCGGTGCGACCCTGTTCCCGGATCGAAATGCGCCTGCCGTGACCGATGAACCCCCGCCCGATGCCGACCAGCCGATCGGGCTGGACCTCGTCGCCCCCGAGGTCTATGCCCCGGTGCTGCGGCGGCTGGCGCTGGTCACGGTCGGCCTGGCGCTCGGTATCGGCGCGCTCGCCGGTCTTCTGTTCGGTCCGGTCGCGGGTCTGGTGGCGGTAGCGGTGGTGGCGGTACCGGCCGTGGGATACGTCGCGTCGGTCCGGCGGCGCCGGCTGTGGCTCCGCGGTACGACAATCGCCGCCCGTACCCTGCTGCATACCCGGTCGCTGGAGGTTCCGGCGGTCAGCGGGGCCGAACTGCTCGTATACCCCGGCCGGCTGAGCCGCCTGGTCCTGCGGCTCACCGCCGGCCCCGATCGCCAGATCGTGCCACTGGCCATGTACACCGACGCCGGGAGCGGCCGGGAACTGCATCTGCTGGGGCTGCGTCGGCTCGCCGACGCGCTGGCGCGCAGTGAACTCCCCGCGGCACTCGCGGTGGCCGATCTGCTCGTCCATCAACTACGCGCGGAGGCGCGCGACGCGCCGCTTCCGGAACGGCCGCTGTACCGGGCGGTCACACTGACCCGGGCCAAGGACTATGTGGCGCCGATCGTGCTCACCGATCAAGAGATCACGACGCTGTACTGACCGCGGCCGCCGAGTGCTCCGGGATCTCGGCGGTGGCCGCCGCCGGGGCCCTCCGGCCGTGGGATACAGCCGACCGGAAGCCTCGGGACGGTCGTTGTCGGATCGTGCAGTGTGTCAGCCCACCGTCCAGGTCTCGGAACCGGTGAGCAGGTTCTGCAGCGAATCGGGGCCCATCGGGAACCGCTCCCGGGCCGCCGCGGTCTGCGCGCGCACACCGTCGTCGTAGGTGGGCCGGTCCACCGACCGGAAAACGCCGGTCACCACATGGTCGAGGTCTTGATCGGAGAGCCGGGAGAGCGCGTAGGCGTACGCGGGGTCGTCGGTATGCGCGTCGTGGACGATGACCTCGTCGTCGTGGATATTCGCCGCGGGTACCACCGTCAGCCCGAATCCTCTTCGCACCACCGCGTATTCGTTCTCGGCGCCGAACCGCAGCGGGGCGTCGTGGCGTAGGCGGATCAATCGCGATTCGCTGTCGCCGCGGCGCAGCACATCGAAGGACCCGTCGTTGAAGATGGGGCAGTCCTGCAGGATCTCCACGAACGAGGTGCCCCGGTGCTCGGCGGCCGCGCGCAACACCTCGTTCAGGCCGGTGCGGTCGGAGTCCAGCGCTCGGGCGGCGAAGGTCGCCTCGGCGCCGAGAGCTACCGACAGAGTGTTGAACGGGTGGTCGACCGAACCCATCGGGGTCGATTTGGTGACCTTGCCCGGTTCGGAGGTGGGGGAGTATTGCCCCTTGGTCAGGCCGTAGATCCGATTGTTGAACAGCAGGATCGTCATATTGACGTTGCGGCGCAGCGCGTGGATCAGATGGTTGCCGCCGATGGAGAGCGCGTCGCCGTCTCCGGTGACCACCCAGACCGACAGATCCGGCCTGGTCACCGCGAGGCCGGTGGCGATCGCCGGGGCGCGGCCGTGGATGGAATGGATACCGTAGGCGTCGAGGTAGTACGGGAACCGGCTCGAACAGCCGATCCCGGAGACGAACATCAGATTCTCCCGGCGCAGGCCGAGATCGGCCAGGAAACCACGCACAGTCGCGAGGATGACGTAGTCACCGCAGCCCGGGCACCAGCGCACCTCCTGGTCGGAGGTGTAGTCCTTGGCCTTCTGCGGGCCGTCCGCGGTCGGTACCCCGGAGAGGCCGGATACGGGTGTGAGCCCGAGTTCGGTTCCGGTCAGCGATGTTTCGACGATGGTCATACTGCGCCCCCGTTCGTGCGATATGTGGCCCGGGCCCGCGCGGCGCGCGCCTTGTCCTGTTCGAGACCGGCCAGGGTGCCGTCCAGCGCCGCGTCGATGACACCGACGAGTTCCTGGGCGGAGAACGCCGTACCGGCGACCTTGGTCCATGGCTGGACGTCCACCAGGTATTTCGCGCGCAACAGCATCGCCAGCTGGCCGCCGTTCATCTCCGGTGCCACCACCGTGGGATAACGCCGCAGGACCTCGCCCAGATCGGGCGGTAGCGGGTTCAGGTGCCGTAGATGCAGCTGGGCCACCGATACGCCGCGGCGCCGTACCCGGCGGCACGCCTCGCCGATCGGCCCGTAAGAACTACCCCAGCCGACCAGCAGCACCTCGGCCGCGTCGTCGGGGTCGTCCACCTCGGCGGCGGGTACCTCGATCCCGTCGATCTTGGCCTGCCGCAACCGCACCATCAGATCGTGGTTGGCCGGGTCGTAGGAGATATCGCCACTACCATCGGCCTTCTCCAGACCGCCGATGCGGTGCGCCCGGCCCGCCGTGCCCGGTACCGCGAGTGGACGCGCCAGCGTTTCCGGATCACGGGCATAGGGCCGGAAGTCGTCCTCGTCGCCGGTTTCGAACCCCGGGTCGATCGGGGCGAGCTCCGCTACCGAAGGAATGGCCCACGGTTCGGACCCGTTGGCGATCGAACCATCGGAGAGCAGCAGTACCGGCGTCCGGTAGGTCAGCGCTATCCGCGCGGCCTCCACCGCGGTGGCGAAGCAATCGGCGGGGGAGCGCGGCGCCAGGACAGCTACCGGGGATTCGCCGTTTCGGCCGAAGAGCGCCTGCAGCAGATCGGCCTGCTCGGTTTTGGTGGGCAATCCGGTGGACGGGCCGCCGCGCTGTACGTCGACGATCACCAGCGGCAGTTCCGTCATCACGGCCAGCCCGATGGTTTCGCTCTTCAGCGCCAGGCCGGGACCCGAGGTACTGGTCACCCCCAGCGCGCCACCGAAGGACGCCCCCAGCGCCGCGCCGATCCCGGCGATCTCGTCCTCCGCCTGGAACGTGGTGACACCGAAGTTCTTGTACTTGCTCAGTTCGTGCAGGATATCGGAGGCCGGGGTGATCGGATAGGTGCCCAGGAACAGCGGCAGACCCGCCAGAGAACCGGCTGTGATCAGGCCGTATGCCAATGCGGTGTTACCGGTGATCTGCCGGTAGGTGCCGGCCGGGAGCGCGGCCGGGGCGATGCTGTAGGTGGTCGCGAAGGCCTCGGTGGTCTCGCCGTAGTTCCAGCCGGCCCGGAAAGCCAGGATATTGGCCTCGGCGATATCCGGTTTCGCGGCGAATTTCTCCCGCAGGAACTTCTCGGTCCCGCCGATGGGTCGCCCGTACATCCAGGACAGCAGCCCCAGCGCGAACATGTTCTTGGCGCGCTGTCCGTCTTTTTTGCCGACTCCGGTGGATTCGGTCGCGGCCAGCGTGAGCGAGGTCATCGGCACCTGATGGACGACGAATTCATCGAGGCTGCCGTCGGCCAGCGGATCGGCCGCGTAACCGACTTTGGTGAGGTTGCGTTTGGTGAACTCGTCGGTATTGACGATGACGGTGCCACCACGCGGCAACTCGCCAAGATCGGCCTTCAGCGCGGCCGGGTTCATCGCGACCAGCACATCCGGCTGATCACCGGCGGTGAGGATATCGTGGTCGGCGATCTGGATCTGGAACGACGACACACCGGGCAGCGTCCCCTGCGGCGCCCGGATCTCGGCCGGGAAATTGGGCTGAGTGGCGAGATCGTTGCCGAAGGCCGCCGCCTCGTGGGTGAACCGGTCGCCGGTGAGTTGCATACCGTCGCCGGAATCGCCCGCGAAACGGATGACGACGCGGTCCAATACTGCTGTGCCGGAGTCGTTTCCGGTGGATGCGGTATCGGGGCGGCCGATGCTGTCGTGGTGCGAAACCATACGCGTGCTTCACTTCCTCGTCGAAATGAGCTGCCAGCCGTCAACCTACCCCGGTGCGGGGTCGCCGCGCCGGAAAAGCGCGGGGCCGAGTCGGCGGCGGGAGCACAACGAGATGCTCGTGCGCATTGTGTGTGTGGTACCTACCAGAATAGGCGTACC
>NZ_JBSGIP010000002.1:0-142671 GCF_053605105.1 Nocardia sp. NPDC003963 | reverse complement strand
CTCCGCGTTCGCTCCGGCCTGCGCTTTGTGCGTACCTCCGCGTTCGCTCCGGCCTGCGCTTTGTGCGTACCTCCGCGTTCGCTCCGGCCTGCGCTTTGTGCGTACCTCCGCGTTCGCTCCGGCCTGCGCTTCGTGCGTACCTCCGCGTTCGCGCAGCTCGTGCCCTTTGTGCGTATCGCACCGGGTTCGCTCAGGTAGTGCGCTGTTCGCGTATCTCCGCCTTCGATCAGGTCGTGCGCTGCGTGCTCACCCTGCCTTCGCGCCGACTGCGGTGTTTCGGCTGTGGGTGGACTGCGCACAGCTGCCGTTCCGGCCGTGCGTGGACGGCGGATGAGCTACTCCGGCTCCGTCCATCGGGTGGGCGGGGCATGGGCAGCCGTGGACCGGGGTTTCGTGCCCGGTCGGGAACCGAGGGGATCATCCGGTCGCTGGGCGGGTCAGCCGAACAGTTCGAGCTGGGGCTCTGTCCGGGGCTCGGCGGCGGGCGGGGTGCGGGGTTCGTCCGCCCGTTCGGGTAGCAGGCCGTGCTTTTCCAGCAGTGGATCGATACGTTCGCGCAACCAGCCGGCGTACTCGGGGGCGACCACCGCGCCCCGGTACAGCTGGCGGTACCGGCGCAGCAGCGCCGGATGGTGTTCGGCCAGCCAGCCCAGGAACCAGCCCCGGGTGCTGCCGCGCAGGTGCAGGGGCAGGGTCACCGCCGATACCGCGCCGGCCGCCGCGAGTTCGCCGAAGAGCTCGTCGAGCTGGGCCCTGCCGTCGGTGAGGTACGGGATCACCGGAGCCACCATGACGTTCACCGCGAATCCGGCATCACTGCAGGCACGCACCAGATCCAGCCGGGCGCGCGGGGACGGGGTGCCGGGTTCCAGGCCCCGGTGTAGTTCGGGATCGAGCAGGGCCAGCGATATACCGATATGTGCCGGGACCTCGCGCGCGGCCAGGGTCAGCAGTGGCAGGTCCCGGTGCAGCAGGGTGCCCTTGGTGAGGATGGAGAACGGGGTCCCGGAATCGGTGAGCGCGCGAATGATTCCGGGCATCAGCCGGTACCGGCCCTCCGCTCGCTGGTAGGGGTCGGTATTGGTGCCGAGCGCCACCTTCTCCCGATGCCAGGATCGGCGAGTCAGTTCACGCCGCAGGACCGCGGCGATATTGGTCTTCACCACGATCTGGGTGTCGAAATCGGTTCCGGCGTCGAGTTCCAGGTATTCGTGGGAACCGCGCGCGAAGCAGTACCGGCAGGCGTGCGAACAGCCGCGCATCGGATTGACCGTCCACCGGAACGGGAGATTCGACTCGTCGGGCACCTTGTTCAGCGCACTCTTGCAGAGCACCTCGTGAAAGGTGATCCCGTCGAATTCGGGGGTCTGTACGGTGCGGGCGAACCCGGCCCGGTCGAGCCCGGGCAGCGCGCCGTCGTCGGCATCCAGGGTTTGGTTCTGCCACCGCACCGGACCAGTCGAACACGCGTTCTAAGTACTGTCAAGCAGTCGGCGTGAAATCGGGGAGCGGGGCGTGCGGATCGGCGAAGAACGCGACCAGATCGCGCACGGTGTCGTCGATGGGACGCGGCCGGTACCCGAGTTCGCGGGTGGCTTTGCCGTGATCGACCAGCGGGGCCGAGATCAGCGCGCCCAGTGCCGCCTTCGAGACGATATCGGTGCCGAGTCGCTTACCGATCGGTTCCATCACGGGAATGAGTCCCGAGACCAGTTTCGGCGAGATGGAGAACCGCGGTCCCTTCTTCCCGCCGTGTCGCGCCGCCATCCGGCAGAGGTCGAGCATGGAGATCATCTCGCCGCCGATCAGGTAGTTCTCTCCGGTCCGACCGTGTTCACCGGCCAGCATCAGGCCGCGCGCCACGTCGCGGACATCCACGAGATCGAATCCGCCGTCGATCATGGCCGGGATACGGCCACGCGCGGCATCGCGCAGCGAACGGTTGATCCGCGACAGCGGGGTGCCGTGGTCGGCGGGTCCGAAAACCCCGGTGGGATTACAGATCACCGCGTCCAGGCCGGCTTCGACCACCGTGCGCAGTGCGATCTCGCCGTGCCATTTGGAGCGGTCGTAGACCGGCAGGCTCGCCTCGGTGGAGCGCAGCGTCGTCTCGTCGATACTGCCGCCGCAGCTGTACTGATCGAAGGCGTGGATCGAGCTGGCGTGTACGAACCGGCGGGCCCCGACGGCGTGCGCGGCCTCGGCCACCACCCGGACGCCCTCGGTGTTCACGCGCCAGGCCAGGTCGTGCTTATCGGCGAGGGTGATCACCGCGACCAGATGGTAGACGATCTCGGCGCCCTCCAGTGCGGCCCGCATGGATTCGGGATCCAGGACGTCGGCGCTCACCCAGGTGACGTTCGCCGTACCGGGTTGCCGTGGCGCGACCCGGTCGATGGCGACGATATCGTCGCCGCGCTCGGCGAGCAGCGGGAGCAGATTCGTACCCAGGTAGCCGGCTGCGCCGGTCACTGCGACCTTCATGGAGACGACAATATAGAACTCGTTCTAATTTGCAACATGTTCTAGTTTTGCCTTCCCGTGGTGTCTCGTGTGCGGGCGGTCGAGTGGGCTATATTCGGGCGGCAACCATTTGGTGCCGCAAGGGGTGTGCGTCGTTGCGGCATACGAGACGTTCTACGCGGTGGCCACGATGAAGTTCACGAAGAATGAGGGGGGAGCTCGATGAGTGATGTCTCGGTAGCGACCGAAGCCCTGCGCGCGTTCGGGATCACGAATTCCGGGATCGGCACCGAGATCGCGGGAGCCGGCAATATCGACGCCGTGGCCAATGTCGCGTCGCTGACGCCGGTATTCGGTTTGATCGGTGCCGACTATCTGGCCATGTTCGCCGCCGCCCAGGTACTGCAGGCGCGGGATATCAACGATCTGTCGGCCAAATACCAGAAGCTGTCGGAGGCCGCCTTCACCTCCGCGCTCAACTACGACGTGGCCGACGACGGTACATCCGGTGCGCTCGGTGCGGCCGGGGGTGGCCTGTGAGACCGATCGATACCACCGCCTCGGCGGGCGTGATCGCGCCCGAACTCCAGCAGGCGGTGCCCGCCGCGCCCGCGCGCGTTCCGGAAACCGCGGTGCCCTCGGTGCAGCCGGACCCGGGCGCTGCCGTCCAGGATGTACCGCTGGCCCAGCTCCCCGTCGACGAGCAGCCGCTGGACTCGCCGGAATTCGTCCTCTCCCAGCGGATCTCCGACGATGCTCCCGCCGCCGGGGTGCCGACGGCGGGTCTGCCGGGACTGTCCGGGCTCGGCGGCGATCCGGCCGATGCGCAGGCCATCCTGTCCGGTGCGGCCGAGGATGCCTCCGACCAGGCGAATCAGCTGCTCGGTACGGTCGATCAGGCCGCGGCGCCGGTGGTGGAGACTGCCGAGGGTGTGCTCGGCCAGGTGCTGAACACCGCCGCCGGTAGCGGCCCCTCGGGCGCCGCGACGGCCGCGGGCATTCCGGCGGCGGCCGCCCCGGCGTTGCCGTCCGATCCGGTGGGGGCGCTGCTCGGCGGGGCCGCGCTACCGGCCCTGCCCGGTATCGATGTGCTGTTCCAGCCGATCCGTGATCTGCTCAGCAGTTTCGGCACCGGCGTGATCGGGGCGCTCGACCCGACCGCGATCCTGAGCCAGTCCTCCCAGATCATCGAGATGGCCATGGGCGTGGGCAAGAGCAGTCTCACCGCCATGGGCCAGGTCTGGGAGAGCGACGCGTCCCAGACCGCGCAGACCGCGGGGCAGGAGGCCAACAACTCCGGGCTGCAGACCAGCCAGCGCGGTATCGATATCGCCGCGCTGACCCAGGCCGCCGCCGCTGTCGTGCAGCAGGGCAACGCTCAGCTCAGCACCATCGCCACCTCGTTCATCGGCCAAGCCGTCGCGCTCGCGCCGGTGGTGATGACTCCGCCCGCGCAGACCGCGCTCATCGCCTCGGCGACCGAACATCTGGGCCAGGCCGTGATCGTGGCCAATACCACCCGCGGGGATCTCGCCGGTAAGACCGCCGAACTGGGCGGGATGGTGCAGAGTCTGACGGGAGTGAACGGTCAACAGGCCGCCGAGGCCGCGCAGAGCGTGGCGCAGAGCGTCGGTGAGCCGATCATGCAGCAGGCGCAGAGTATGGCCTCCGATACCTCGGGTCTGGAATCGGTCCTGGGCTCCACCGATGATCCGGCCTCCACCACTCTCGCCGGCCTGAATTCCGGCAGCCCGAGCACCACCCCCGGCGGTCCCGGCCTCAGCACGGGCAGCCCGGGACTGTCGACCGGATCACCCGGCGGGACGCCGGGCACGCCGGGCTCTCCGTCGGTGCCCGGACTGCCCGGCGCGAGTCAGCCGCCGCTGGCGAATGTGCTCCGGCCGGGAGTGCCGGGCATGGGGATGCCCGCGGCCACGACACCCGCGTCGAGTTCCTTCATGGGCTCGCCCGGTGGTGCCGCCGCCGGGCAGCGCAACAGCGACGAGGAACACTCCCGCACGGTCGACCCCTACCGCAGCGCCACCGGTAACGACGATCTCACCGGGCCGCTCGGGGAATCCGCGCCCGAGGTCATCGGCGCGGTGGACGCCGACGAGGACGCCGGGTACGACAACCAGTTCTGAGCGCCGGGATCCGGCGGGTCAGCGCAGGCTCGCCGGATTGCTCAGATCGTCGGCCGAGTAGGTATCGCAGGCCGCCACCTCGCCGGTGCGGTATCCGGTGAGGAACCATTTCTGGCGCTGTTCGGAGGCGCCGTGCGTCCACGCCTCCGGGTTCACCCGGCCCTGGGCGGCCTCCTGGATCCGGTCGTCACCGACCGCCGAGGCGGCCGAGAGCGCGTCCTGGATATCGGTATCGCCCAGCGGTACCAGGAAAGGCGTATCCGAACCCGGTGCCGGGGTCTTGTCCGCGTAGTGGGCCCAGATACCCGCATAGCAGTCCGCCTGGAGTTCGGTGCGTACCGCACCGGACTGCGGGCCCCGGGGGTCCTGCTGGGCCCGGCCGATATCACCGAGCAGAGTCTGTATGTGGTGACCCACTTCATGGGCCACCACATACTCCTGGGCGAGCGGACCGCCCGTGGCGCCGAATCGGTCCACCAGCTCCTGGAAGAAGCCGACGTCGAAATAGGCGGTCCGGTCGGTGGGGCAGTAGAACGGCCCCACCTCACTGGTCGCGTATCCGCAGCCGGTGGAGATGCCGCCGGTGAACAAGCGGATTCCGGGCGCGATGTATTCGGTCGCGGTCTGTTCGGGCAGTTGCTCCGACCAGACCGCGTCCAGGCTCTGCGCGGTGAGCACCACCCGGCAGTCCACGTAGGTGTTGGCGTCCGCGCCGGTGCGGCAGTGCTCCGGAGTGCCGGCCGTCCGGCCGGTCCCCGGTCGCAGATCGTCGGCACCGGTGAACTGGCCGAGGACCGAACCCGGATCCCCACCCATCAGCAGGGCGAGCACCAGCACGATCAAACCGCCGGCACCGCCGCCGAGGGCCAGTTTCCCGCCCCGGCCCGGACCCGGTCCGGAAGAGGCGCGGCCGGGGTCGATCTGGATACGCTCGTTGAAGGTCATGGCTGATCCTGTCTGTGAACGTGTTCGCCGCGGCGTGCTCGGGTGCTGGCAATATATCCGTTTACGTCCGCGCGGCGGGGCCCACTACGATGGCAACCGCATCCGGTGGCCGTCCCGGTGTGCTCCGACCGTCGAAAGGAATACCGTGCTGCGCACCCACTTGGCCGGTTCATTGCGAAGTGAACAGGCCGGTCAGACCGTTACCCTCTCCGGTTGGGTGGCCCGGCGGCGTGACCACGGTGGCGTGATCTTCATCGACCTGCGCGATGCCTCCGGCGTGGCGCAGGCGGTGTTCCGTGAGGGACCGGCGGCCGAGCAGTCGCACCGGTTGCGGGCGGAATACTGCGTGCGGATCACCGGTGTGGTCGAACAGCGGCCGGCGGGCAACGAGAACCCGGAGCTGCCGACCGGCGCGATCGAGGTCGATGTCAAGGAACTCGAGGTGCTCAACGAGAGCGCGCCGCTGCCGTTCCAGCTCGACGAGCAGCCCGGTGAGGAGGTCCGGCTCCGGTACCGCTATCTGGACCTGCGTCGTGAGGCCCCCGCCCATGCCATCCGGCTGCGGTCCAAGGTCAACGCCGCCGCCCGGTCGGTGCTCGCACGGCACGAGTTCGTCGAGGTCGAGACCCCGACCCTGACCCGTTCGACCCCGGAGGGGGCCCGCGACTTCCTGGTGCCGGCCCGGTTGCAGCCCGGTAGCTTCTACGCACTGCCGCAGAGCCCGCAGCTGTTCAAACAGCTGCTCATGGTGGGTGGTATCGAACGGTACTTCCAGATCGCGCGCTGCTACCGCGACGAGGACTTCCGGGCCGACCGGCAGCCCGAGTTCACCCAGCTCGACCTGGAGATGAGTTTCGTCCGCCAGGAGGATGTCATCCTGCTGGCCGAGGACATCCTGGTGGCACTGTGGGAACTCGTCGGCTATCACATCCCCACCCCGATCCCGCATATGACCTACGCCGAGGCCATGCGGCGCTTCGGCAGCGATAAACCGGATCTCCGCTTCGGGGTGGAGATCACCGAATGCACCGAGTACTTCGCGAACACCCCCTTCCGGGTGTTCCAGGCGCCCTATGTGGGCGCGGTCGTCATGCCGGGCGGCGCGAGCCAGCCGCGGCGTCAGCTCGACGCCTGGCAGGATTGGGCGAAGCAGCGCGGCGCCAAGGGGCTGGCGTATGTGCTGGTCGGCGAGGACGGCACGCTCACCGGGCCGGTGGCCAAGAACCTCACCGAAGACGAGCGCGCCGGATTGGCCGCGCATGTCGGCGCCGAGCCGGGCGATTGCGTGTTCTTCGCCGCGGGCCCGGCCAAGGCGCAGCGCGCGCTGCTGGGCGCGGCGCGCTCGGAGATCGCGCACCGGGTCGGGCTGATCGACGAGAACGCCTGGTCGTTCGTGTGGATCGTGGACGCCCCGTTGTTCGAACCGGCCGCCGACGCGACCGCCAGCGGCGATGTGGCGCTGGGGCATTCGGCCTGGACTGCGGTTCATCACGCGTTCACCTCGCCGAAGCCGGAATCACTGGACACCTTCGACACCGATCCCGGTGCCGCGCTCGCCTACGCGTACGACATCGTCTGCAACGGCAACGAGATCGGCGGCGGTAGTATCCGTATCCATCGCAAGGACGTGCAGGAACGCGTGTTCGAGGTGATGGGCATCAGTGCGGACGAGGCGCAGGAGAAATTCGGCTTCCTGCTCGACGCGTTCGCCTTCGGCGCCCCGCCGCACGGCGGGATCGCCTTCGGCTGGGACCGGATCGTCGCACTGCTGGCCGGGCTGGACTCCATTCGTGAGGTGATCGCCTTCCCGAAGACCGGCGGCGGCGTCGATCCGCTCACCGACGCGCCGGCGCCGATCACCGCGCTCCAGCGCAAAGAAGCCGGCTTGGACGCCGTACCCCGGACCGACGGGAAGGCGGCCGAGACCAACGGCGCGGCGCAGCCGGCCGGGACCGTCGGCGCCTAGCTCCGGCTCACCCGACTCCGGCTATACGGGCGAAATCGGGCCTCCGGTGAGCGTGCGATACGCGTAGGTCACCGCTATCACCGCCACCGGGCCCGCGGCCAACAGGCCGAATCCGCAGGCCAGCAGGCCCAATGCGGTTACGGTCAGCACGGTCAGCACCAGCAGCAGCACGCGCCACGGATCACGCAGCACCAGCAGAAAACTGGATTTGATGGCTTCCACCGGGCTCTGGCCCTGTTCGATCGCGAAATGCAGGGAGAACATACAGCCGATTCCCACCGCGATCCCGGGAAGCAGGCACAGGGCCGAGGCGAGGGTGGTGGCGAGAAAGGCCAGCAACGCGGTCAGGAACGCGTTCGCCATACTGCCCAGGTAGAAGTAGGAGCCGAAACCCGGACGATAACCGTCGGTTTCGTAGAGGGCGCCACGGACCATGGCGGCCTGCAACAGCCACAAGGCGGCCATGACCGCGGCGAAGATCACGAACAGGCTCAGCGCCGAACGGGGCTCCACGACCCGGACGACCAGATAGAACGCCAGGTAGATGATCAGGCCGAGCGAGGTCACCGCGACCCAGGGACCGGGGTTGAGTTTGAACTTCTCCAGGCCGTAACTGAGCGCATGCCCGATATCCAGCCGGCCGGGGATCCCGGTGCCGTACGCCTGATATCCGTAGACCTGGGTATTCGGATCGGGTCCGCTACCGGGTGGGCCGTACACGGGCTGTCCGGGGGCCGTGCCGGTTTCCGTGGCGTCGTGCGGACCGGTGCCCCGGTCGCCGGGTCCGGGTGCGCCGGATCCGGCAGGCTCGGGCGGCGGTGTGTAGCGTGGCGCGCCGGGGGTATCCGAGACGGTGGGTTGTTGGGCGACCGGTTTGCCGGACGGTGGCGGGGCACCCGGGAGCGGGGTGTCGCTGCTCACCGCGGCGCTGCCGGATGCGGTGTCCGCCGCGGGGCGCGGCGCGTCCGGTGCCGGGGGTTGTCTGCCTGCCGTGGCCGGATCACCGGGAGCGGCCGGGACGGAACGCGGTGTGTCGGTCACGCTGGCATACCTTTCGACGCAGCTGGTTTCCGGTGTGGCGCACAGCAGTTCAGATCGAGAAAACCCGACCCGCTCAGCGCTGTCAAGCAGGCCGGTCGGGCGGCGGAGAACCGAGCGGACACGCCGACCGACACGGAAAGGTTGTTCAACCGCTCGCTAGAAGTGACCGGATGCGAGTAACTTGAGATGCGATGACTGCACTACTGGCCGAACGAGCCACCGAAGTCGTATCCGCAGCACAGCAGTTGCTCACAAAGCGAATGGGTGCTCCGGTGAAGCTGAGCGATCCCACCGAACTCAGCGGTAGCGGACGGACGACCGTCCTACGCGTCCGGGTCGCCGAGAACGCTTTCTCCCTGCCCCGCACCCTGATCATCAAGCAGGTGCGCGGGTCGGTATCGGACCCGAAGAACGTCACCGTCACCCCGGGCGTCGCCAGCGTCGATTCGGCCTTCCTCCGGGAAGCAGTGTCCTATCAGTTCACCACCGCGCTGAGCCGGGGCGAGCGCCCCGGCGCCTACCTGATCGCGCACAACCTGCCCGAGCGCCTGCTGGTCCTCAGCGATCTGGGGGAGAACACCAAACTCACCGATGTGCTGAGCGCCGGTGTCGAACCGGCCACCCGCAACGCCATGATGGCGTTCGCGCAGGCCCTCGGCCGGATGCATGCCGCGACGGTGGGCCGCGAGCCCGATTTCGTGGCGCTGCTGCGCCGGGTCGACGTCGTGCACCGGGTGGACGGAATCGCGCAGCAGGCGGAGGCCGCCCTCGCGGAGATGCCGGCGTTGCTCCGCCGCGAACTCGATATCGAGGTCCCCGACGAGGTCAGCGAACAGGTCGCGCACGGCGCGCGACTGTTCACCGGCGGCCGTTTCCGCGCCTTCAGCCCCTCGGATCTGTGCCCGGACAATGTGATCCTCAACGAAGAGGGTGCCCGCATCCTCGACTACGAATGGGGCGGATTCCGGGACGCCACCCTCGATATCGCCTACGCACTGGTCTCCTTCCCCGGATGCCTGTGCGATATCGAACTCTCCCGCGAGCGCGCACTGCAGATGGTGGAGGCCTGGCGGGCCGAAGTGGTCGGTGTCTGGCCGGCCCTCGCCGACGACGCACTGCTCGCGGACAAGATCCTCGAAGCCCGGCTCATCTGGGTATGGCTCAGCACCTACTGGTTCCTGCCGGCCGACCACGCGCGCGTCGCCGCGGCCCGTGAACACGGATTGTCGGTGCCGCGCTCGGACGCACTGCTCAACCGGTGGGCCGGCCTGGCCGAAGACGCGCGATGCCTGGGCAACGACGCGGTCGGCGATTTCGCCGAAGCGGTCTGCGCGGTCCTCGACGAGCATTTCAGCTGAGAGGTGCTCACGCGCCCCGCACCTCGGGGCTGTGTTGTCAGTGGTCCCTTCGGCGGGTCGGTGCGGGTTCCTGTCGACTCCGGTCCTTCGCTGCGTCTTCCCGGAACCGGTGCGGACTCGGCACCTCGCCGGGAAGGTACGGCTGGTCCACCGTTCGCGATCGTGGGCGCCGCTGCGGTAACGGCGCGAGTGGCGGAAGGTTTGCGCGTCGATGTGTGGTGATCGACCCGGGAAGGTCGACGGTTCGGTGAGTGCTCGGTGGCTGCCTGTCCGGGGCAGTGGATCGTGCCCGCACGCCGGTCGGGGTGTCGGCGGTGGACGGTACGGTCGCAGTCATGAGTGACGGTCTGTTCGAGATGCCCGGTGCGGGGGCGGGCGCACCGGATATCGCCTTCGCGGGCGCGGCCGCACGGGATGGTGGCGCGCACGCACCGCTCGCGGTGCGGATGCGGCCCGCCTCACTGGACGAGGTGGTGGGCCAGCAACATCTGCTGGGGGCGGGTTCTCCGCTGCGCCGGCTGGTCGAAGGGTCGGGGGCGGCATCGGTTCTGCTCTACGGTCCGCCGGGGACCGGGAAGACCACCCTCGCTTCGCTGATCTCCCATGCGACCGGCCGCCGGTTCGAAGCGCTGTCCGCGTTGTCGGCCGGGGTCAAAGAGGTGCGTGCGGTCATCGATATCTCGCGGCGGCGGTTGACCGCGGGGGAGCAAACGGTGTTGTTCATCGACGAGGTGCACCGATTCTCCAAAACACAGCAGGACGCGCTGCTGGCCGCGGTCGAGAACCGCATCGTGCTCCTGGTCGGCGCGACCACGGAGAACCCGTCGTTCTCGGTGGTCGCACCGCTGCTGTCGCGGTCGCTGGTACTGCAGCTGCATTCGCTCGGGGCCGACGATATCCGCGCCGTGCTCACCCGGGCCGCCGCCGATCCGCGCGGTCTGGACGGGCAGTACACGATCACCGGCGAGGCGCTCGACCACATCGTCCGTATCGCGGGCGGTGACGCCCGGCGCGCGCTCACCGCGCTCGAGGCCTCGGCCGAATCCTCGCTGGACGGGACGGTGGATCTCGACCTGGTGGCGGCCAGTATCGACAAAGCGGCCGTGCGCTACGACCGCGCCGGTGACCAGCACTACGACGTGATCAGTGCCTTCATCAAATCCATTCGTGGATCCGATGTCGACGCGGCCCTGCACTATCTGGCGCGAATGCTGACCGCCGGTGAGGATCCGCGTTTCATCGCCCGCCGCCTGATGATCCACGCCAGCGAGGACATCGGGATGGCCGATCCGACCGCGTTGCAGACCGCCACCGCGGCGGCGCAGGTGGTGCAGCTGGTCGGGTTGCCGGAGGGCAGGCTGGCGCTGGCACAGGCCACCATCCATCTGGCGACCGCGCCGAAATCGGGCGCGGTGGTCGCGGCCATCGGCGCGGCCATGGCCGATGTGGCCGCCGGGAAGGCGGGGACGGTGCCCGCGCATCTGCGCGACGGGCACTACGCGGGCGCGGAACAGCTCGGCAACGCCCAGGGTTATCGCTACCCGCACGACGCCGCGGACGGAGTGCTCGCCCAGCAGTACCCGCCCGACGAACTCGTGGGGGTGGATTACTACCACCCCACCGACCACGGTCACGAACGCGCGGTCGGGCCCCGGGTGAGCACGCTGCGCAGGATCGTCCGCGGTCTGCGGCCCGGAAACCCGGCTCGGTGATAATTCGGGTGCGCGGCACCGGTAGGCTGGATATTCGTGCAGACCCACGAGATCAGACGGCGGTTCCTGGACCATTTCGTAAGTGCCGGTCATACAGAGGTGCCCAGTGCATCGCTGATTCTCGACGACCCGAACCTGCTGTTCGTGAACGCGGGCATGGTGCAGTTCAAGCCGTATTTCCTCGGTCAGCAGACCCCGCCGTTCCCGCGCGCGACCAGTGTGCAGAAATGCGTGCGCACCGGTGATATCGAGGAAGTCGGCGTCACCACGCGGCACAATACGTTCTTCCAGATGGCGGGCAATTTCTCGTTCGGCGACTATTTCAAGGAAGGCGCCATCCGCTTCGCCTGGGAGCTGATCACCAACTCGCAGGAGGACGGCGGGTACGGATTCGATCCGGAGCGGATCTGGGTCACCGCCTACCAGGACGATCCCGAGGCCGCCGAGATCTGGCGCCGGGTGGCCGGTATCCCGGAGGAGCGGATCCAGTTCCGCGACGGTAAGGACAACTACTGGGATATGGGCGTGCCCGGTCCCGGTGGGCCCTGTTCGGAGATCTACTACGACCGCGGCCCCGAATACGGTCGGGACGGCGGCCCGGTCGCCGACGAGGATCGCTACCTGGAGATCTGGAACCTGGTCTTCATGCAGGATATCCGCGGTGAGGACAGCCCGAAGCTGGGCTTCCCCCCGGTCGGTGTGCTGCCGAAGAAGAACATCGATACCGGTATGGGCGTCGAGCGCATCGCGCTGCTGCTCCAAGGCGTCGACAACGTCTACGAAACCGATCTGCTGCGCCCCATCATCGATAAGGCCGAGGAGCTCACCGGCCGCTCCTACGGCGTCGAACACGCCGATGACGTGCGGTTCCGGGTGATCGCCGACCACGCGCGCACCTCGGCCATGCTGATCGCCGACGGCGTCAATCCCGGTAACGACGGCCGCGGCTACGTGCTGCGCCGGTTGCTGCGCCGGATAGTGCGCTCGGCGCGGCTGCTCGGTGCCGAACAGCCGGTGATGACCGATTTCATGCGGGTCGTGAGCGATCTCATGGCGCCCTCGTATCCGGAGCTGGCCACCGATTACGCGCGTATCGAAACCGTCGCCGTCGGCGAGGAGACGGCGTTCCGGAAGACGCTGAGCACCGGTTCGAAGCTGTTCGACGAAACCGCCGAGCAGGTCAAGGCGACTTCGCGCGGTGGCACCGGCACCATCTCCGGCGCCGATGCCTTCACGCTGCACGACACCTACGGGTTCCCGATCGATCTCACCCTGGAGATGGCCGCGGAGGCCGGTCTGTCGGTGGACGAGGACGGGTTCCGGACCCTGATGGCCGAACAGCGCCGCCGCGCCAAGGAGGACGCGCACGCCCGTAAGCACGCGCACGCCGATCTGTCGGTGTACAAGGACCTGGTGGATCGCGGGGATACCGAATTCACCGGCTTCGACGAGCTGACCTCCGAAGCGCATGTGCTGGCCCTGATCTCCGAGGGCGTACGGGTGCCGACCGCGCCGGCGGGTACCGATATCGAGGTGATCCTGGATCGCAGCCCGCTCTACGCGGAATCCGGTGGGCAGATCGCCGACCGCGGCACGATCACCGCGTCGGGCACCGAACTCGTCGTCAACGATGTGCAGAAGATCGCCAAGAAGCTGTGGGTCCACCGGTGCACCGTGAAGCAGGGCCAGATCACCGAAGGGGATGTGGTGCTGGCCCAGGTCGATCCCGGCTGGCGGCGCGGTGCGACCCAGGGGCATTCCGGTACCCATATGGTGCACGCGGCCCTGCGCCAGGTGCTGGGCCCGAACGCGGTCCAGGCCGGTTCGCTGAACAAGCCCGGCTATCTGCGTTTCGACTTCAACTGGCAGGGCCAGCTCACCGAGCAGCAGAAAGCCGATATCGAAGCGGTGTCCAACGACGGCGTGGGCGCGGACTTCCCGGTGAACACCTTCGTCACCGATCTGCCCAAGGCCAAGGAGATGGGCGCGCTGGCGTTGTTCGGGGAGAACTACGGCGACCGGGTCCGCGTGGTCGAGATGGGTGGCCCGTTCTCCATGGAACTCTGCGGTGGCACCCATGTGGGTCACTCCTCGCAGATCGGCCCCATCACCCTGCTCGGGGAGTCGTCGGTGGGTTCGGGCGTGCGCCGGGTCGAGGCGTTCGTGGGCCTGGATTCCTATCGGCACCTGGCCAAGGAGCGGGCTCTGCTCGCCGGTGTCGCCTCGATGCTGAAGGTGCCTTCCGGTGAGATACCGGGCCGGGTCGAGCAGCTGGTGGACCGGCTGCGGGTGGCCGAGAAGGAGCTGGAGAAGACCAAGATCGCCGCGGTGCTGTCCTCGGCCGGCAGCTACGCCGAGGCTGCCGAACGGCTCGGTGAGGTGCTGCTGGTCGCGGCCGCGGCACCCACCGGGGTATCGGCCGGTGATCTGCGCACCCTGGCCACCGATATCCGCGGGCGGCTGGGCACCCGGCCCGCCGTCGTGGTGTTGCTCGGAAATAACGAGGGCAAGGTGCCCTTCGTGGTGACCGTGAACAAACCCGCCCAGGAGCTGGGATTCGCCGCCGGCGATCTCGTATCCGTATTCGGGCCCCGGATCGCGGGCCGCGGTGGCGGCAAGCCGGAGATGGCGCAGGGCGCCGGTTCGGACCCCTCGGGTATCGAGGCGGGCCTGGCGGCCGTGCGTGATCATCTCGGCGCGCACGCCGGCTGATGACGGTGGGCTCGCAGGACGGCCCTCCGGTCGACCGGCCCGACCCGGTCTCGGATCCGGGGCGGGGTCGGCGGCTGGGAATAGACGTGGGCAGCGTCCGGATCGGCGTCGCGGCGAGTGACCCCGACGGGATACTGGCGACACCGGTCGAGACCGTGCCGCGCGATACCGGGTCCCGCCGGGCCGGCCGTCGCCCGCCGGGAACCGGCCGTGACGGTCGGCCCGGCGGTTCCGGTTCCGGTTCCGGAACCGATATCGCGCGGATAGCGGCGATCGCCCACGAGTACGAGGCGGTGGAGATCATCGTCGGTCTGCCCCGGACGCTGCGCGGGGAGAAGGGGACCTCGGCGCGAATGGCCACGGAGTTCGCCGGAAGGTTGCGCGACTCGCTGCCCGAAGTGCCGATCCGGCTTTCCGACGAACGTTTGACTACGG
Organism: Nocardia sp. NPDC003963; assembly: GCF_053605105.1. Lineage (NCBI taxonomy): Bacteria > Bacillati > Actinomycetota > Actinomycetes > Mycobacteriales > Nocardiaceae > Nocardia > Nocardia sp. NPDC003963. Next base: position 127,895 of record NZ_JBSGIP010000002.1, on the reverse strand, counting down.
TGTCTGCTGCACGCGCTCTGCGGGACAGCGGTGTTCGAGCGCGCGGACAGCGGCAGGTGATCGACCAGGCGGCTGCTGTATCGATCCTGCAGAGCTGGTTGGACGAACGGAGTTCTGTGATGAGGTCGGCCGAGGACGCGGCACGTACCGCGTTGTCCGGAGACGATGAATGACGGATCGATGGGCGCAGGCGGAGGCGCAATTCCGGCAGCGTGAGGCCGAGCGGCGATACCGCCGCGACGACAAGGCCTGGGAGCGATCGCGCCGGGCGCCCGCTATGCCGGTCGCCGACGAGCCGGAGTGGGACGACGACCCCGAGGGCGGCTGGGATCCCTACGAGGACGACGACACCGCCGTCATTCCCCGCTATGTCGACGAAGACGAATACGACGACGATGATTTCGACGACGAGCCCGAACCCGAGCCGCGGCCCCGGTCGCGCCGCCGCCCGGGGGCGCGGACCGCGCCCGCTCGTGGTGGCCGGGCGGCGGCGCGGAAAGCCGCCCGCAAACAGCAGGAGGGCGGCCGGCGCCGGCTGATCTGGGCCGCCGCCGCTGTGCTGCTGGTGCTGGTCGTCGGCGCGGGAGTGTACAAATTGGTCAACCGCTACACCCCGGCCGAGGATTTCGCCGGTCCGGCGGGCGCGCCGGTGGTGGTGCAGGTGAAGTCGGGCGATACCGCCAGTGAGGTCGCCTCGACCATGGCGGAGGCGGGCATCGTGGCCAGTTCCGCCGCCTTCTACGAGGCGGCCGTGCAGAACGAGGGGATGAACTCGCTCCAACCCGGCTACTACGCGATTCCGGTGCACAGTCCGGCCGCGGACGCGGTAGCGGCGCTGGTGGCGCCCGGATCGCGGGTCGGCAATGTGGTCGTATCCGAGGGTCGGCAACTGCACGATCAGCACGATGTGAACACCGGCGCGCGGAAGGAGGGGATCTACACCAAGATCGCCACCGCCAGCTGTGTCGGCGCCGAACCCGAACGCCGCTGTATCACCTACGAAGAACTGGAGCAGGCGGGCGCCACCACCGACCTGGCCTCGCTCGGTGTCCCGGAATGGGCCGTGGAGTCGGTACGGACGGTGCCCGACCGCGCGCGGCAGCTCGAGGGATTGATCGCGGCCGGCAGTTGGGATTTCGACCCGAGCGGGTCCGCGCTGGATGTCCTGCGCCAGCTGGTCACCGAGAGCGCCCGCAGCTACGAGGCCACCGGGTTGCTGGAATCCGGCCGGGTCAACGGGCTCAGCCCGTACGAAACGCTGATCGGCGCCTCGCTCGTGGAACGTGAAGCGCTGCCCCAGGATATGAGCAAGGTCGCCCGGGTGATCGTGAACCGGCTGGAGATCGACCAGCCGCTGCAGTTCGACTCCACGGTCAACTACGCCCTGGACAAGACCGAGGTGGCGACCACCGATGCCGATCGCGGACAGACCACCGCGTGGAACACCTACGCTATGCCCGGCCTGCCCGCGACCCCGATCTCCTCGCCCTCGATCGCGGCGCTCGAGGCGATGGAAGAACCCGAGGCCGGTACCTGGCTGTACTTCGTGACCGTCGACAAGCAGGGCACCACGCTGTTCACGGAGAGCTACTCCGAACACCTGGCGAACATCGAATTGGCGCTGGAGAGCGGGATTCTGGACAGTGGACGCTGATCCGGCGGGGCCGCGCCGCGCCGCGGTGCTCGGCAGCCCCATCACCCATTCGAAGTCTCCGCAGCTGCATCTGGCCGCTTACCGCGCACTGGGGCTGGACTGGACCTACGAGCGGATCGAGTGCACCGCCGACCAGCTGCCCGGGCTGGTGGACGGGCTCGGGCCGGAATGGGCCGGACTGTCGGTGACCATGCCCGGTAAGGAAGCGGCGCTCGCGTACGCGCAGATCCGCACCGAACGCGCCGTTCTGGTGGGTTCGGCCAACACCCTGGTTCGCACCGCGGCGGGCTGGCGCGCCGACTGTACGGATGTGGACGGTGTATCGGGCGCGCTGCGCGGCGGTGGTGTGCGCGAACTGTCCGAAGCCGTGGTGCTGGGGGCCGGTGGTACCGCCCGTCCCGCGCTGCTGGCGCTGGCCGAGCTGGGGGCCCGCAAGGTCACCGTCGTCGCGCGCCATGCCGGCCGGGCGGCGGGCGCGCGGGAGCTCGCCGAGCGGCTCGGCCTGTCGACCCGGGTGATCGGATTCGATGCTCCGGATCTGGCCGCTGTGTGTGGCGGCGCGGGCGCCGCCGTCAGTACCGTGCCGTACGCGGCGGCCGCGACGGTCGCCGATGCGGTGGCCGCCGCGCCGGTGGTGCTCGACGCGCTGTACGACCCGTGGCCCACACCGCTGGCCGAAGCGGTCACCGCCGCCGGGCACACCGTGCTCAGTGGTCTCCAGATGCTGCTCGAACAGGCCTACGGGCAGGTCGAACAGTTCACGGGCCGGCCCGCGCCCAGAGCGGCGATGGCGGCCGTGCTCGCCGATCTCGGGTGACGGCGCAGCGTCGGCTCCCGGTGAATTTCTGTAACGGGTTCTAGTCCGCCGCGCGGGGCGTTATGGTGATCGGCATGACTGCGTGGTTGTTGCGGGCACTGGCGCTCGGTGGGCTGGCCGTCGTGTTGCGGGTACTCCTCGGGTTCGCGATGGGATACATCCCGACCTACGGGGTGTGGTTGCGGCTGCTGTGTCTGGTGGTCCTGATCGGCGTCACGGTGGCCTGGGGACTGCGGGACGGCCGGACCGATCGCCACGAGCACCCGAACCCGGAACACGGCGGGGCGGATCTGACCATTCGATGGCTGCAGACCGCGGTGGTCGCGGGTGTCGGCACCGGGCTGGTCTCCTGGCTGCTGGACTTCCTGCCGAAGGTCGATCTCGGTGACGGTGGTCTGCTGTTCGAGGCCACTGCCGCGTCGGCGTTCATCGTCCTGCTGCTCTTCGTTCCCGGGCTCATCGGTGTGGCGATCGGGCGGTGGCTGGGTGGTCGCGACAACGATCGTGTGGCCGGGGGAGTTTCGCCCGCGCTCGGTTCACCCGCCTGAGAGCTCGCGGAGCATGTACGGCGGCTCCGCAGCAGCCGACGGGCGGTAGCTGTTACGGACTCAGCGTGTTCCCCGGGGTCCGCGCCGCATCGAGTCGGCCTGCTGCCGAGCTCCGGATACATCGGCGTCGGCCGCGCGGGATCCCTCGGCACAAGGCCGGAGCGCGAGCCGAATCCTGTTTACGCGCACCGGCCCGATCGGTGATCATGTATCGATGCCCAGCATGCTGTCGTGCGCCGACCCGCTCGACCCGCGACGTACCGATCCCCATTTCGCCGCCGAGACGGCGACCGCTCGCGAACTCGGTGCCGATATCGGGTTGATCGACCACGACCTGCTGTCGGCCGGTGACGCCGTGGCGGCGGTGCGGAACGTCCCCCGGAACAGCGGCCCGGCCTGGTACCGCGGCTGGATGATTCCCACCCCCGCGTACGCGGCGATGGCCGAGGCCCTCGCCGCGCGCGGAACACCGTTGATGATCGATGCCGCGACCTATCGGGCGGCACACGAATTGCCCGGGTGGTACGAGACATTCGCGCCGGTGACTCCGGCCGGCCGCTGGCTGGCCGGGCCGCCCGGCCGGATACCGGATACGGCAACTCTGGCCGCTCTGGCCGCTCCGCTCGGTGCCGGCCCGGGAATCGTCAAGGACTACGTCAAATCGGCCAAGCACGCCTGGGATACCGCCTGCTACATCCCGGACCTCGCCGACCCTGCGAACGTGCACCGAGTCGTATCCGCGTTCGTGGCCGAACAGGGCAGCTATCTCCAGGGTGGCATCGTGCTACGGGCTTTCGAAGCCTTCGGCGCCGGTGATCGGCGCGCCGCGGAGACCAGAGTGTGGTGGCTGGACGGTGCGCCGCTGCTCGTCGGCGCGCATCCGGATACCCCCGCGGACTGTCCGGTGCCGGTGCTGGACCGGATCGCCGCCTGCGTCGCGCGATCGGGTGCCCGTTTCCTCACCACGGATCTGGCGATGCGCGAGGACGGGGTCTGGCGGGTGGTCGAGGTCGGTGACGGACAGGTATCCGACCTGCCGGTGGGAGTCGATCCCACGCCGATCGTCGGGGCGCTGCTCGCCGCGCCGGCACAGCGCCCGGCGACCTCGGATCGGCCGGGCCCCGATCGCGACCGACCGATCACGAACGGGCCGGCATAGCCCGGGAACCGTCGCATCGCCCCCGCGCGGCGGGATGGTATCCGGATCAGGAGATATCGTGGCGCGGCGCCGACCTGCCGGGAGCCGGGATCGAGCCGGCTCCCGGATTCGAGAACATATCGGTGACACGATCCCCGAACCGCTACGCCGGTGATCCCGCCTACCGGCGTAGTGATCGAATCCCGCGCTTCACAGCAGGATCGCACTACCTCCGCCGGAACCGGCGCCGGCGACCGCCGAGTACGCGGCGGCGAGCAGGGCCGGATCGGGCCCTTCCAGCCGGCCGGGCTTGGCGAGCCCGTCGAGCACGACGAAACGCAGCACCCCGGAACGGGTCTTCTTATCGGTCTGCATACTTTCCAGCAGTTGCGGCAGGGCGTCGGGATCGTAGGTGGTCGGCAAGCCGACGCTGGCCAGGATGCTGCGATGCCGGTCGGCGGTGGCGTCGTCGAGGCGGCCGGCCAGCCGGCCCAGTTCCGCGGCGAAGACCAGACCCACCGATACCGCCGCACCGTGCCGCCAGCGGTAGCGCTCCCGCCGTTCGATCGCATGGCCGAGAGTGTGCCCGTAGTTGAGGATCTCGCGTAGTGCGGACTCCTTGAGATCGGCCGCGACCACCTCCGCTTTGACCGCCACCGCGCGGCGGATGAGTTCCGGCAGGACCTCACCGCCCGGGTCCAGCGCGGCCTGCGGATCGCGTTCGACCAGATCCAGGATCACCGGGTCGGCGATGAAACCGGCCTTGATGATCTCCGCCATACCCGCCACGATCTCGTTGCGCGGCACGGTTTCCAGCGTCACCAGATCGACGAGTACCGCGGACGGTTCGTGGAAACAGCCGACGAGATTCTTACCGGCCTCGGTGTTGATACCGGTCTTACCGCCGACCGCGGCGTCCACCATCGCCAGCAGCGTGGTGGGGACGTGCACGATCTTCACGCCGCGCATCCAGGTCGCGGCCACGAATCCGGCGAGGTCGGTGGCGGCTCCGCCGCCGAGGCTGACCACCACGTCGTTGCGGGTCAGGCCGATCCGGCCCAGTACCTCCCAGCAGAAACCGGCGACCGCGAGTTCCTTACCCGCCTCGGCGTCCGGGATCTCGATCCGGTGGGCGTCGAGGCCCGCTTCGGCCAGCGTGGCACGGACGACCTCCGCGGTCTCGACCAGCGAAGGCTGGTGGAACAGGGCGACGGTTCGTACGCCACCCGAACCGGCGACCACCTCGACGAGGTCCCCGAGCAAACCGCGGCCGATGATCACCGGATAGGGCTGGGCGGTGCGGACCTCGATACGCGTCGGTTCTGTCACGTGTGCTGCTCCGATCCTGTCTGTGGCTGTTCGGTCTGGTCGCGTTGCTGTCGGCGGGCCCGGGCCCGCCGGGCGCGCGCCCGCCGGGACCGCCCGGGTGTCCGCAGCCCGTTCTCGGTGGGCGGAGTGCCCTGGTCGGTGGCGGACGGGGTGCCGTCGTCACCTTGTGCGCCGGTGTTCTGTTCCGCGGTGTGTGCACCTGCCTGGTTTCCGGCGGCCGCCGCGCGCTGCGCCGTGGCCCGGCGAGCCCGGGCCCGGGCCCGCCGGCGGGCGCGAGATCTGCTGGTGCGCTGGCCGGTCGAGCCTTCGGCGTGCTCGATGTCCGGAGTGTCGGTGGCGGCCCGGACCGATTCCAGTGCGAGTTTTCCGAGAATGGATCGGACCACGCGGCCGGGACTGCGGCCGTCGGTCCGCACGCGCACCGAGGTCACTTCACGGTAGAGCGGCCGGCGGGCCCGCATGAGCTCCCGGTATTTCGCACTCGGGTCGACACCGCCGAGCAGCGGGCGGTTGGTACCGGCGCCGGTGCGGCGCAAACCCTCGGCGATGCTGATCTCGAGGTACACCACGGTCCGGTCGCGGAGCAGGGCCCGGGTGCGTTCGGAGAGGACCGCGCCGCCGCCGAGGGAGACGACCCCGCCGCGGGTGCGTAGCGCCGCTCCGACGACTTCCTCCTCGATCCGGCGGAATTCGGACTCCCCGTCGGCGGCGAAGATTTCCGGGATGGTGCGACCGGCCGTTTCCTCGATACCGGCGTCGGTGTCGTAGAGCTCGACGCCGAGTTCCCGGGCGAGTTTGCGGCCGATCGTGGTCTTCCCCGCCCCGGGCGGGCCGATCAGCACCACCAGCGGGCCGTGCGGACCGGTCTGCTCGGTCATTACGCCGGGTCGGCGACGGTATCGCCCGGGTTCAGATGCGGGCGCCCGCTGATCCGCTTCAGGTAGCCGTCGAGATTGCCGACCGTCTCGCCGAGCGAATCGCCGCCGAACTTCTCCAGCGCGGCCTGCGCCACCACGAGCGCGACCATCGATTCGGCCACCACTCCGGCCGCCGGGACGGCACAGACATCGGAGCGCTGATGAATCGCCACGGCTTCCTCGCCGGTGGACATATCGACCGTGGCCAGCGCGCGCGGGACCGTGGAGATCGGTTTCATCGCCGCGCGTACCCGCAGTGCTTCGCCGTTGGTCATACCGCCTTCGAGACCACCGGCACGGTTGGTGGACCGCAGGACGCCGTCGCTGCCCGGGCGCATCTCGTCGTGGGCTCGGCTGCCGCGCCGCCGCGCCGTTTCGAAGCCGTCGCCGACCTCGACGCCTTTGATGGCCTGGATCCCCATCAGCGCCGCCGCGAGCCGCGAGTCCAGCCGGTTCTCGCCGCTGGTGAACGACCCCAGCCCGATCGGGAGCCCGGTGACGACCACCTCGACCACACCGCCCAGGGTGTCGCCGTCCTTTTTGGCCGCTTCGATCTCGGCGATCATGGCCGCCTCGGCCTCGGCATCGAATGCGCGGACCGGGCTGTCGTCGATCGCCTGCAGATCGCTGCCGGTGGGTACCACACCGGTGGTGTTCGCGGCCGTGCCGATGGATACGACGTGGGATACGACCTCCACACCGAGGGCCTGACGAAGGAAGGCGCGCGCCACGGTGCCGGCCGCGACCCGGGCGGCGGTCTCGCGGGCACTGGCCCGTTCGAGGACCGGGCGGGCGTCGTCGAAACCGTATTTGAGCATGCCCGAGTAGTCGGCGTGACCGGGGCGGGGACGGGTGAGCGGAGCATTGCGGGCCAGTTCGGCCAGTTCTGCCTCGTCGACCGGATCGGCGGACATCACGGTCGTCCATTTGGGCCATTCCGAATTGGCGATCTCGATGGCGACGGGCCCGCCCATGGTGCGGCCGTGGCGGACTCCGCCGATCACGGTGACCTTGTCGGCTTCGAATTTCATCCGGGCGCCGCGACCGTAGCCCAGCCGTCGGCGCGCCAGCTGTGCGGAGATCTCCTCCGAGGTCACCTCGACACCGGCGACCATCCCTTCCAGGAGGGCGACGAGAGCGGGTCCGTGAGATTCTCCAGCAGTTATCCAGCGCAGCACGCCGACCATCTTCCCATGTCGGCGCGACGGACGGGGGATGCGGTCGGCCGTGCTCATCGGCTCGGTGAGCACGCGGTTCCCGGGATTGCCACAGGGTCACCACAGTGTGAGCCCCAGAAGTGTCGCCGCACACATCGACGGGCCGTGCGGGATCGTCGGCCCGGGGCGTACGGGCAGCACCGGTGTCCAGCGTCCGGCAACCCGAAACCCTCCCGCGAATATCCGGTTTCCGGCCCAGTGGCCGAGTAGCGTGCCGGCCCCGGCGACGGCCGTGCACACCGGGGCCGTGAGTGCCGACCACAACCAGACTCGATCGCCACCCAGCCCGGCGGCCGCGCCGAGACCGACCGCGAGTTTCACATCGCCGGCGCCCAGTGCGGCCGGGCGGACCAGATGTGCGAGCAGATAGGGCGCCGCGAGCAGCGCCGCACCGCGACCCGCGGCGTCGAGATGGCCGGTCAGTGCCGCGTAACCGAATACGGCGGCGGCGCCGGGGAGGGTGAGTGGATTCGGGAGCCGCCGGGAGCGGAGATCGCTGACGCTCAGGACTGCGCACCAGGCGGTCAAGGCGAGGAAACCGAGGGTGGTCACGTCTCCACGATCGCGGTCGTCCGGGATCCCGGGTGCCGTCGACAGCGATATGTGGAGAACGCGCGAATCGTGCCGATGTGTGAACATCGGGTATTCCGGATTCGCGGGCGATGCTCGCCGGTCGGCCGGATCGTGTGCCGGAGCCGGGTCGGCGGTACTTTTGTCCCATGTCTGCTGATGCCGACCGTGGCCCACTGGTCCGGCCCGATTTCGCTGCCCGGCGTGGTGCGCTGCGCAATCTGCTGGTGGAGAACGAGATCGACGGGCTGCTGGTCACCGATCTCGTGAACATCCGTTATCTCACCGGGTTCACCGGTTCGAATGCCGCGCTGCTGGTGCATTCGTGGGATACCACCGGCGCCGAGGAACGCACGGTCATCGCGACCGACGGTCGCTACGACACTCAGGTCGCCGAGCAGGTGCCGGATCTGCGGGCCGAGATCGCCCGCGCGGTATCGCGCCGGGTGGTGGAACTGGCCGGGGAGTGGCAGTTCGGCCGGCTGGGCTACGAGAGCCATATCGTGACGGTCGACCAGCACCGGGCGCTGCTCGAGCTCGGCTCGGGCCTGGAATTCGTGGCCACGCCGGGACTGACCGAGCAGCTGCGCATGGTCAAGGACGAATACGAGATCGACCGGTTGCGCAGTGCGTGCGCGGTCGGTGACGGAGCGCTGGCCGCACTGCTGGAGAACGGCGCGCTGCGGCCGGGCCGTACCGAGCGTCAGGTGGCCCGCGATCTGGAATGGGCGATGTTCGAACGCGGGGCCGCCGGGATCGCGTTCGAGACCATCGTCGCGGCCGGGGCGAATTCCGCGGTTCCGCATCACCGGCCGACCGGGGCGGTGCTGGCCGCCGGTGATTTCGTGAAGATCGATTTCGGCGCCGTGGTGGACGGTTACCACTCGGATATGACCCGGACCTTCGTACTCGGCGAACCCGCGCAGTGGCAACGCGAGGTGTACGACCTCGTATACGCCGCGCAGCGGGCCGGCCGCGAAGCACTGCGGCCCGGTATCCCGTGCGCCGATGTGGACGCGGCCGCCCGCGCGGTTATCGCCGCCGCCGGACACGGACCGCTGTTCGTGCACGGTCTGGGCCACGGGGTGGGTCTGCGCATCCACGAAGCGCCCGGAATCGCCAAAACGGGCACGGGTACACTCCTGTCTGGCGTGGCGGTGACCGTCGAACCAGGTGTGTACTTTCCCGGCCGCGGCGGGGTCCGGATCGAGGACACGCTCGTGGTGCGCGAAGGGGGCCCGGAACTGCTCACCAACACCAGCAAAGACCTGATCGTCGTCGGATGACGACGGTCGCCCGAGAACCGAGGAGACCCGAACACAGTGGCGGACACCAGCGACTTCAAGAACGGCCTCGTGCTGAAGATCGACGGTAATCTCCAGCAGATCGTCGAGTTCCAGCATGTGAAGCCGGGTAAGGGTCCCGCGTTCGTGCGGACGAAGCTGAAGAACGTGCTGTCGGGCAAGATCGTCGACAAGACCTTCAACGCGGGCGTCAAGGTGGAGACCGCCACCGTCGACCGCCGGGATATGACCTACCTGTACCACGACGGCTCCGACTACGTCTTCATGGACGGCGAGACCTTCGACCAGATCGCCATCGCCGAGAGTGTCATCGGTGAACAGGCCCGCTTCCTGCTGGAGAACATGACCGTGCAGGTCGCTACCCACGAGGGTGCGCCGCTGTACGTGGAGCTTCCGGTCACCGCCGAGCTCTCGGTCACCCACACCGATATCGGTCTGCAGGGCGATCGTTCCACCGGCGGCACCAAGCCCGCCACCGTGGAAACCGGCGCCGAGGTCCAGGTCCCGCTGTTCATCAACACCGGCGACAAACTCCGCATCGACACCCGCGACGGCAGCTACCTGGGCCGCGTCAACTCCTGACGTGGCGGATCAGCCCGCGGACAAGAAATCCGCCTACAAGAAGCTCGGTGCCCGCCACAAGGCGCGCCGCCGGGCCGTGGACCTGCTCTTCGAGGCCGAAGCCCGCGATGTCGATCCGGCCGATCTGGCCGACGAGCGGATCGAGCTCGCGGCCCGCGACCAGGGTGTCGCTCCGGTGCACGCCTACACCCGCACCCTGGTGGACGGTATCGCCGAAGAGCTCGACCGGGTCGACGGGACCATCGAGTCCTATCTCCAGGATTGGACGCTGCCCCGGTTGCCCGCGGTGGACCGCGCCATCCTCCGGGTCGCGGTGTGGGAACTGCTGTACGCCCCCGATGTCCCGCCGATCGTCGCGGTGGACGAGGCGGTGGAACTGGCCAAGGAGCTGTCCACCGATGATTCCCCGGGGTTCGTGAACGGCGTGCTGGGTCAGGTCGTGCTGGTGGCCCCGCAGATCCGGGCGGCCGCGGCCGCCGCCGGGCGTTCGGCCGATCCGGAATCGGAGGACTGAGGTGCGCAAGTACCTGGTGCTGGCCGTCCGCACTCCGGCCTACGACCCGGCGGTGGCCGAACCGCACCGCCGGTTCCTCGCCGAACTGCGGGCGAAGGACATGCTGCAGGAGTCCGGTCCGTTCACCGACGGCAGCGGCGGGGCCTATCTGGTGCTCGCCGATTCGCTGCGGGCCGCCGAAGCGGTGGTGTACACCGATCCGCTGCACACCACCGGTTCTTCGGCGATCACGGTCCACGAATGGGAGATCACCGGCTGAGCCCCGCCTCGGCGGCAGCTGGCCGCGCACTCGAATGAGAGGACGATAGGCTATCTATCGCAGTATTCCCTGATGTCGAGGAGCGCGGACGAATGACCGAAATCGCGGGCGTCGCCCTGCCCGAGGACGGGTGCACCGTCACGGAGGCATGGGAGATCTTCGACCGGCTGCCGGCCGCCCGGGTGGCGGAAGTGACCACCGGCCGCTGGCGCGGCGCGGAACTGCCGACCGGTCATCCGATGGACGGCACTCTCTCCGAGTCCGGCTGGTACGGAAAACAGTTCGATGCTCCGGACCAGGTGCATCCGCTGCTGTTCACCGATGAGCGCGGCACGGTGTTCGCGGTGGATCCGCGCCGGGTTCCGCTGTCGCTGGCCGGGAAGATCCCGGCGCACTGGTTGCGCCCGGTCCGCGGCAATCTGCGCAAATTGGCTCCGTTCCTGCGCACCCGCAAGGCGACGGCGCGGTTGCGCGATATCGAATATCGCGGGGTGGTGAGCGCCGCCATGGTCTACGACCATCTGCCGATCATCGACCATTTCCGCCGCCTCGACGAGGACACTCTGCTCGGCGTCATGGATATGCGTGGACTGGCCGAGCCGTATTTCTTCGTACTGAGGCGCTGATCGGCCCGCCGGTCAGCGCGGTGCGTGGTCCGGCCGCAGGATGATCCGGCCCAGTGGGGTCCGCGATTCCACCAGCCGATGTGCCTCGGCAGCGTGGTCGAGCGGCAGGATCGTCTCCACCGGGGGCGCCAGCTCCGGCAATCGTTCGAGTACGGTGGCGCGCGCCCGGCCCACACGCTGGTGAAAGGCAGGTCCCGAACAGCCGGTCAGGGTGAGGCCGCGTGGGATCAGATCCGCCGCCGACACCCGGGCGGGTTCGCCGGAAAGCCAGCCGTAACTGAGCATCCGGCCGGTTCCGGGGGTCATCGCGTCGAGCAGTGCGGCCGCCGAGGTGCCGCCGAGCGAGTCGAAGACGGTATCGATGGTGCCGCCGCCTTTCAGCTCTTCGGTCCACTGTTCCGCGCGGTGCTCGACCACCGCGTCGGCGCCCAGTTCCCGCGCTCGGCGAGCCTTGTCCGGACCTCCCGCGGTGGCGATCACCCGCGCCGCGCCGAACTCGCGGGCCAGCTGGACCAGATAGCTACCCACTCCGGTGGCGCCCACTTCGACGAGAACTGTCTCGGTGCCGGTCAGGGCCGCTGTTTCCAATAGCGCCAGTGCGACCGAGCCGCTCATCAGGGCCGCTGCCGCGTCCGCTGTCGATACGCCGGCCGGTATCGGTGTCGTCGATTCGGCTCTCATGCAGACCGATTCGGCGTAGGAACCCGTCCCACCCGTATCACCCACCACTCGCCGGCCGAGGTATTCGGCGCTCACTCCCGCACCCACGGCGATCACCACGCCGGCGGCCTGGAAGCCGAAAACCACCGGCGGTGGCGAGGTGGTCGGGAAGGCGCCGGAGCGCAGCTGGGTCTCGGGGTACAGGACGGGGATCGCCTCGGCGCTGATCAGAACTTCGCCCGGCCCCGGGCGCGGCTCCGGCGTATCCCGTGGTACCAGTACCTCCGGTCCGCCGGTACCCGTCATTACGATTGCCTGCATCGGAAACTCCATAAGTTGACTGACGGTCCATTTGACTTCCTCAAGATATGGACCGTCGGTCAAGTTGTCAACGAAAGTGGTGTGATGGCTCCGAAAGAACGTGCGGACGCCGCGCGCAACCGGCGCGCCATCCTGGACGCGACCGCGGCGTTGTTCGCCGAGCGCGGTGCCGAGGCTGTCACGATGGACCGGGTCGCCGCGGCGGCCGGAGTGGGGAAGGGGACCATCTTCCATCGCTTCGGGAGCCGTGCCGGTCTGCTCCACGAAATGGTCGCCGAGAGCGCGGTCACCCTGATGGAGGCTGTTGCCGAAGGGCCGCCGCCGTTGGGTCCCGGTGCGCCGCCCGCGGATCGCTTGCTCGCCTTCTTCGACGCGATGGCGCGACTGGTGATCGACAATCTGGCGCTGATGGAGGTCTACCGCTCGGTCCCGCCGCATCCGCGCACCGAGGAATTCCACCTGTTCTGGCGTGCGCACATCACCGCGCTGCTCCGCGAGGCGCGCCCCGATCTGGACGCGGAGACGGTCGGCCGGCTCCTGCTGGACAGTCTGGCCGGTCCGACCGTTCCCGAGCTGGTCCGCGGCGGCTCGACCGAACGGCTGCTGGCGGCAGTCGATCAGCAGGTGCGTGCGGTACTGCACGCACCGTAGGCCGGCTCACCGGACGTTGCGCGGACGGAATTGAACGCTGATCCGTGGACCGGTCACCCGGCGGGTCTTGGGGACCGCGTGCTCCCAGGTGCGCTGGCACGAGCCGCCCATGACGAAGAGATCGCCGTGCCCCGGGTGGAAGCGCAGGCTGGGGCCGCCGGTACGGGGGCGTAGCAGGAGTGAGCGCGGCGCGCCGAGGGTGAGTATGGCGACCATGGTGTCGTGGGTGGCGCCGCGCCCGATGGTGTCGCCGTGCCAGGCCACGCTGTCGCGGCCGTCGCGGTAATAGCAGAAACCCGCGGTGCGGAACGGTTCGCCCAGTTCCGCTCCGTAGTACTTGCTCAGCGATTCACGTGCGTCGGTCAGGACCGGATCGGGGAGCGGGTCGGATTCGCCGTAGAAGCAGAGCAGCCGCGGCACATCGACGATCCGGTCGTACATGGACCGGCGTTCGGCCTGCCACGGCACGGTCGTGACGAGGCGGTCGAACAGATCGTCGGCGCCGCGCAGCCAGCCCGGGCGCAGATCGACCCAGGCGCCGTGGTCGAGGCGGGTGCGCTCGATGCCGGTGAGCGGGGAGAGTTCCATCTCGCCGAACCCGTCGAACAGCGATCCCTGCAATGCCATGCCGACAGAGTACCCAAGTATTCGAACGTATGTTCCCATCGGGCGCGGGTGGTGGGTCCGCCGGGCCCGCGGAGATATCCGGCCCGCGGGTATGTTCGGCGGCACGCGCCGGATCCCGGCGCGGGGGCGCCGGTCGGTGATCGGGTCAGGTCCGATGACGAGCCTGAGCCTCCGGAATCGGGGCGCGGTCCTCCGCGGTGATCTGCGGTACCCGGTATCGCCGGGACGGGCCGGACGGGAACCGTCGGCGTTTGTTCTGCTCGAACAGGGTCAGCGCGCCGGTCAAGGTCGAGCGGAGGGGTAGGCGGGAGGTGTACGCGTCGCAGGAGCAGATGGAGGCGATCCTGGGGTTCGGCGTGACCAGGCATATCTCACCCATTTCGGCGATATGGCCGTCCGTATCCGCGGCCAGTGCGGCGAGAGTGCTCAGTGACAGGAAATCGAGCCGGGTGGTGTCGATGATCAGGGCGCCGCGGCCCGCGTCCGCCGCCGCGGCGGCTTCGCGTAGGGCCTGTCGCCACAGCGGCAGGGTGAATGCATCCGCTTCGCCGCGCATCGACAGGACGACGATATCGCCACGGAACTGCACCCGGAAATCCAGCTGATCCCGCGGCGATCTGGACGATATGGATTTCGGTGACCGGGAAGATTTCGAACCGCTGTTCATAACGCACCCGCGATCAGGTCGAGATGCCCGTCGGGCATCGTGATCGGGTCGGCCCTCCGTTCTTCGAGGCAGACTCCGAGTTCGTGTACGCCCAGCCTATGCCCGCTCGCTCGTTCGCCGCTGGAACGATCTCCCGTACGAGGGCTGTCCGTACCGTGACCGGCCGGAACGAACGCTGGTGGGAGAAGTGCTCGAGCGGGCGCACGATCGGATGGTCCACTTGTGAACCGTTGCCGGTGGGTGCCGGCGGTGTCCGTGGTCGTCGGCGGGCGAAGATGTGGGTGCGTGAACCGTCGACCGCGCCATCGCGCGAGCTGCTCTATGTGTGTCCCGCGGCGCGATCGGTGGCGGGGATCGCGCGCTCGACCGCGATACGTACCAGTTCCTCGGCTCGTTCCTCGGTGAAAACGCCGGGGAGCGTGAGTCGTTCGAGGGTGAGCCAGTTCAGGGCGAGGAACAGGAGGACGACGGTGTTCTCGTCGCCCGGCATGTCGTTGTCCAGGTGGTTGCGAATATTGAAGTCCAGGTCCGCCCGTACTCGTTCGGTGAGCAAGTTCTGGAGTTCGGGCCGCCGGGTCGCTTCCAGTCGGAGTTCGAGCAGGGCGAGGTAGCCGCTGCGGAAGCGGGTGACGCGGCCGACGACTTCGGTCATCAGTTCGGTGACGGTTTCGCGGGAGCGCGGACCGTGCAGCTTGGCCATGGTCGATTCGTCGGGGATCAGCCGTTCGTAATACCGGTGTCCGACCTGAACGAGCAGGTCGTCGCGGTTGGCGAAGTAGTTGGATGCGGTCCCGGCGGGGACTCCGGCCTCCTTGTCCACTGCGCGGAAGGTCAGTCCGCGGGCTCCTTCTCGGGCCAGGACCTCGATCGATGCGTCCAGCAACGCCTGCCGGCGTTCGGGGTTCGTGCGGACCACTTGACACCACTCCATCTGTAGTACTACGGTTCAAACCACTTCGGACAGAGTACTACATATGATGCGGTAAGAATGGGCGAGCTCGCCGACCGCCCACCGCCGCAGCGCCGGCTCGCCGGTCTCACGAAAGGCAGTACCGATATGCGAAAGCGGCACAGCACCTTCCCGATCCGCAACGATCAGCAGCGATTCACCGCTCGCCCGATACCCCCGCGAGTGGCCGTGACCGCGCGGAACGGGTGGTCACGGCACGGTGGGCGCGGCGCCCGGTAGGGCCGTCCAGAGGTTTCGTTCGACCCGGCGCCAGGGAGTTCGAACGACCCGGAACGGGTGCGGGAAGTGGAACCGGCGCGACGGGAAGTCCTACAGAAGAGGAATCGCTCGAATTATGCGTGATGTGAAGATCTGGAGTGAAGAGTTCGGCACCGTTATGGATGCGCCGATTCTGTTGATCATGGGTTCGATGTCGCAGGGCATCCTGTGGCCGGACGAGTTCCTCGGCCGGCTCGTCACCGGAGGCCGGCGGGTGATCCGGTACGACCATCGTGACACCGGGATATCGGACACTGTCGACTTCGCGGCAGAGCCGTACACATGGGAGGACATCAAGAACGATGTGTACCGGGTGCTGGACGCCCACGGCCTGGAGAGCGCCCATCTGGTGGGGCATTCGGCAGGCGGGCTGCTCGCCCAGTTCGTTGCGGTGGAGCGGCCGGAGCGGGTGCGTTCGCTGACCGTCATCGGTTCCTCGCCGCTCGGTGGCGGGGAAGGTCAGGTGCTCATGCGGGCACTGCTGGGGCAACCGCAGCCCGCGGGAAGCCTGCCCGAGCCGACGCCCGAGTTCGTATCCTTCTACCGTGAGTTGATGGCTGCCGCCCCGCCGGAGGACCGGCGGTCCCGGATCGACGGGATGCTCGCCGAACAGCGCTTACTGCACGGCACCGGGCTCCCGTTCGACGAGGAGGCCGCGCGCCGCCTCCAGGAGCGGATTCACGACCGGGCCCGGGACCTGGCGGCGGTGGTCAACCACCGGCTGGCCGCGGCGGCCGCGCCGGACTTCGAGCCGGTGGGGGCGCTGGATCGGGTACGGGCCGCCACGCTGGTCGTCGAAGGCAGTCACGAGCCGGTCAAGCCCGGGCACGGTGCGATCATCGCCGAGCGGATTCGGGGGGCACGGCTGAAGATCGTGGCGGGTATGGGCCATACGCTGCCGCCGGAGATCCACGAGGAACTGGCCGATGCGGTCCTCGCGCATACGGCCGGGTGACGGTCGAGAGCGCCGCCGATATGGCCGGGTGGCTCACGCTGTCGGTGAACGGTCAGTCGAACCGGCAGTGACGTAGCAGCTCGCGGGCGATTTCCACAGCGGCGCGGTGACATTCGTCATCGGACAGTGGGAGGTCGCCCATCATCGCGGTACTCCAGCTGATGGCCAGCAGTGCCTGGCGGGCGTGGAAGACATCGAGTGGAGCCCGGGCGGGTTCGGTCATCAGATCGGCGAGCAGGCGGAACTGATAGCGCAGGCTCACCCCGAAACCGAGTTCCCGGAAGGCCGGTTGGTTCTCGTGCATGAACCGCACCATGTCGCGCCCCGTGCTGTGCAGCAACGCGCCGTAGCGGTCCAGGATCTCCTCGGCGCGGGCTCGCCCCGGAGGGGCGGTTTCGGCCCAGGTGACCAGCTCGTCTATTCCGCTGCGGACATCGTCGGAGAGGCTGGCGACAATATCCTCTTTGGTCCGGAAGTGGTAGTAAAGCGCGGCTTTGGTGACGCCCAGCCGTTCGGCGATCTGGCGTAGTGAGGTCTTCTCGTAGCCCTGTTCGGAGAACAGTTCCATCGCCACCGCGCGGATGCGGTCGCGGGTATCGCTGCGCCGAACGCCCACAGCTGCTCCTTCTGGTTGACGGTGCCGCAGGGCAGAGCCTAACGTCTGCAGTGCAACCGGTTACTAGCCGGGCGACAGGTAAGTTTGCCGGGAGGCCGCCGATGACCGAATCACCTGTGCATGTTCCGACCGCCGGCGTCGCGATGACCGCGATCGGAGTCGCGCTCATCCGCGCCCGCGAGAGCCGCCGGCCGGACCGGCTCTACGACGATCCGCTGGCCGAGGTGTTCGTCGCGGCGGCCCGGACCGCATTCGACCCGGACCGGTGGTCGCGGCTCGAGGGTTTGGCCGACCAGTTCTATGAAGGGCGTTCCCTCGCGGTCCAGGTCGTGGACGAGAGTTTCGCGGCGGCGGTGGCGGCGGGGTGCGGGCAGATCGTGCTGCTCGGCGCCGGACTGGACACCCGGGCGTTCCGGCTCGGACTGCCGGCCGGGACGGTGTTGTTCGAACTGGATCTACCCGAGCTGTTCGAATTCAAGGAACCGTTGCTCGCCGCGCACGGAGCGCGTCCGGAATGCGTGCGCCGCGTGGCCGCGGCCGATCTGCGCGGTGACTGGGGGTCGGTGCTGTCGTATCGGGGTTTCCGTCCCGATATCCCCACCCTGTGGGTAGACGAGGGCGTGCTCGGTTATCTGTCCCGCGCGGACGCGTACGCGGTGGCCGGCACCGTGACCGAACTGTCGGCACCGGGGAGCCGGTTCGGCATCGGCCGGTTCGTGGTCGAGGATGCCGCGCCGCGATACCGGGCGCTGCGGGAGCTGGTGTCCGGGGACTCCGACGCCGCGCGGCCGGTCAACGGACTCGGTCCGGATGCGGAATCGTGGTTCACCGAGAACGGTTGGCGTACTACCTTTCACGCGTGGAAGGACCTCGTCGCTCCGTACGGGCGCCCGGGTATGGGCGATGTGCCCGGAATGGGCACCGTGCTCGCGGTACGCGAATGACCGGTCACCACATCCGGTAACGGCGCTCATACCCCGGCGAACGGCGCCGCCCGTGGCCGTGCTCACATATCTACCCCGTCCTCACCTGGTGAAAGGGCTGTTTCGGCGGCTGATAGGCTGCTCGGCGTAAGACATCCTTTAACGGACCGTCCAGTGAGGCGGGGAAGGAGGTCGGTATGGCCGTGCCCGAAGAACGGACGCCCGGCGCTGCCGAGGCAACGCCATCTCCCGAACGGCATACGCCGGAATGGGTGGCGACAGGGCGCGAACTACTGTCCGCCTCCGATGTCGGCCGCACCATCGCGCGGATCGCGCACCAGATCATCGAACGCACCGCTCTCGATTCGGGTGACCCCGGTACGCCCCGGGTGGTCCTGATCGGTATTCCGACCCGCGGCACCACGCTCGCGCACCGGCTCACCGACAAGATCGAGGAGTTCTCCGGTGTGCGGCCCGCGCTCGGCTCGCTCGACATCACGCTCTATCGCGACGATCTGCGCAGCAAACCGCATCGTCCGCTGGAACGCACCTCGGTCCCGGAAGGCGGGGTCGAGGACGCGCTGGTC
Organism: Nocardia sp. NPDC003963; assembly: GCF_053605105.1. Lineage (NCBI taxonomy): Bacteria > Bacillati > Actinomycetota > Actinomycetes > Mycobacteriales > Nocardiaceae > Nocardia > Nocardia sp. NPDC003963. Next base: position 109,185 of record NZ_JBSGIP010000002.1, on the reverse strand, counting down.
GTCCTCGTCGACGATGTGCTCTTCTCCGGCCGCACCGTACGCTCCGCTCTCGACGCCCTGCGGGATCTGGGCCGCCCGCGCTCCGTCCAGCTCGCGGTACTGGTCGACCGCGGCCACCGGGAACTGCCCATACGCGCCGATTTCGTCGGTAAGAACGTGCCCACTTCGCGCACCGAGGACGTCTCGGTGCTGCTGACCGAACACGACGGCCGCGACGGTGTTTTCCTGCACCACGGGGAGGGACAGTGAGACATCTGCTGACCGTGACCGATCTGGATCACGACACCGCGACCGGGCTGCTCGACGAGGCCGAACGTTTCGAACAAGCGCTGCTGGGCCGTGAGGTACACAAACTCCCCACCCTGCGCGGCCGCACCGTGATGACCGTGTTCTTCGAGAACTCCACCCGCACCCGGGTCTCCTTCGAGGTCGCGGGCAAATGGATGAGCGCCGATGTGATCAATGTGAGCGCGAGCAGTTCCTCGGTCGCCAAGGGCGAATCGTTGCGCGATACCGCGCTCACCCTGCACGCCGCGGGTGCCGACGCGCTCATCGTGCGCCATCCCGCCTCCGGCGCCGCCCATCAGATCACCCGCTGGTTCGAGGACTGGTCGCGGCAATCCGGCAGCGCTGTCCCCGCGGTGATCAACGCCGGTGACGGCACCCATCAGCACCCCACCCAGGCCCTGCTGGACGCGCTGACCCTGCGCCAGCGGCTCGGCGATATCGCCGGCAAGCGGGTGGTGATCGTCGGCGATATCCTGCACAGCCGGGTGGCCCGGTCCAATGCCTTCCTCCTGTCCACACTCGGCGCGGAGGTGGTGCTCGTGGCACCGCGCACACTGCTGCCGGTGGGAGTCGAGGACTGGCCGGTGCGGGTCTCGGTCGATCTGGACTCCGAACTTCCGGGCGCCGACGCCGTACTCATGCTGCGGGTCCAGGCGGAACGGATGAACGGCGGGTTCTTCCCGTCGGCGCGGGAGTACTCGATCCGGTACGGCCTGTCGGAACGACGCCTGGCGCTGCTCGAGGAGCATGCGGTGGTGCTGCATCCGGGCCCGATGCTGCGCGGTATGGAGATCGCGTCCGCGGTCGCCGATTCGCCACGCGCCGCCGTATTGCAACAGGTGACGAACGGAGTCCATATGCGGATGGCGGTGTTGTTCCGTCTGCTGGTCGGAGTGCAGGAGGCCGCGGCGTGAGCGGGTCGGGAGCGGAGCGTAACCACGGAGGGCCCTCGCGCACGCCAGGAGGACACAGCATGAACGAGTCCGGGGCGGCCGGACGTGACGATGCGGGACGCTTGTCCGAGCTCGCCGGCTCGGCTGCACCGTCGGTCCTGATCACCGGAGCGCGGCTCTACGGCGAGGGCGAACCCGTCGATGTGCTGATCTCCGGCGGGGTGATCCAGCGGATCGGTACCGGCCTGTCCGCCGGCGACGCCGAGACCGTGGACGGCTCCGGGCAGGTACTGCTGCCCGGATTCGTGGATCTGCACACCCACCTGCGCGAACCCGGCCGTGAGGATACCGAGACCATCGAGTCCGGATCGGCCGCCGCCGCACTCGGTGGCTACACCGCGGTATTCGCCATGGCCAACACCTCGCCGGTAGCCGATACCCAGGTGGTCACCGACCATGTGTGGCGGCGCGGCCAGGAAGTCGGCCTGGTCGATGTGTACCCGGTCGGTGCGGTGACCGTGGGACTGGCCGGTGCCCAGCTCGCCGAGATGGGCACGATGGCCACCGGTGCCGGTGCGGTGCGGATGTTCTCCGACGACGGGCACTGTGTCCACGATCCGCTGATCATGCGCCGGGCGCTGGAGTACGCACGCTCGCTCGGGGTGCTCATCGCGCAGCACGCGGAGGAGCCCCGGCTCACCGCGGGCGCTGTCGCGCACGAGGGTCCGACCGCGGCCCGGCTCGGTCTGGCGGGATGGCCGCGGGCGGCCGAGGAATCCATCGTGGCCCGGGACGCGCTGCTGGCCCGGGACGCGGGCGCACGGGTCCACATCTGCCACGCTTCCACAGCCGGCACCGTGGAATTGGTGAAATGGGCGAAAGCGCAAGGTATTTCGATTACAGCCGAGGTCACGCCGCATCATCTGCTGTTGACCGACGCCCGCCTCGAAACCTATGACGCGGTGAACAAGGTGAACCCGCCGCTGCGCGAGGGTTCCGATGCCGAGGCGCTGCGGCAGGCGCTGGCCGCGGGCATCGTGGACTGTGTGGCCACCGATCACGCGCCGCACGCCGAACAGGACAAATGCTGTGAATTCGCGGCCGCCCGCCCGGGGATGCTCGGGCTGGAGACAGCATTGTCGATCGTGGTGGAAACCATGGTGCGGCCCGGTCTGCTGGATTGGCGCGGGGTCGCGCGGGTGATGAGCGAACGGCCCGCCGAAATCGTCGGACTGGACGACCACGGCCGCCCGATCGCCGAGGGCGAACCGGCCAACCTGGTGCTGGTCGACCCGGAAGCCACCTGGACGGTCGAGGGTGCGGAACTCGCGAGTATCGCGAGCAATACCCCGTATCAGGCGATGACATTGCCGGGGCGGATCACCACCACGCTGCTGCGCGGCCGGGTCACCGCCCGCGACGGTGTGGCCGCCACGCCCGCGGGTGTACGAGCAGGAGAACGCTGATGGAACGAACACTGTGGGTTGTCGGATGTGTCCTGCTCTGGGCACTGTTCGTCTACCTGATGTATCGGGGCTGGCGCAATCGCGGCGCCCGGCAGACCGAACGTATCGGCGAGCTGCCCCCGGTACCGGGGGAGACCGGGGCGCAGGTCCTCGAACCGACCACCGGCCTCTACCTCGGTAGCACCATCGCGCCGAGCTGGCAGGACCGGATCGCGGTCGGCGACCTGGGCTTCCGCGCGACCGCGGAACTCACCCGGTTCGAACACGGAATCCTGCTGGAACGACAGGGCGCGTCGGCGATCTGGATCCCGGCGGAATCCATTTCCGCGATCCGGACCGAACGCGGGCACGCGGGCAAGGTCATGAGCGAGGGCGGAGTACTGGTGATCCGCTGGACGCTGCCGACCGGAACCGAGATCGACACCGGGTTCCGCGGCGACGACAAAACGGTATATCCGGCCTGGGCGCGGGCAACGACGGGAGACGACGAGAAATGACGACGACAACGGCCGCAGCCCTGGTCCTGGAAGACGGACGGGTGTTCCGCGGCAACGCCTACGGTGCAGTGGGACAGACCCTCGGCGAAGCGGTGTTCTGCACCGCCATGACCGGGTACCAGGAAACGCTGACCGATCCGAGCTATCACCGGCAGATCGTGGTGGCCACCGCCCCGCAGATCGGCAACACCGGCTGGAACGACGAGGACGACGAATCGCAGCGGATCTGGGTGGCCGGTTACGCGGTCCGCGATCCCGCGCGCCGCGCCTCGAACTGGCGCGCCACCGGAACTCTGCCGGGACAGCTGGAACAGCAGAACATCGTCGGGATCGCCGGGATCGACACCCGCGCGATCGTACGGCATCTGCGCAGCCGCGGGTCGATGAAGGCCGGGATCTTCTCCGGATCGGCACTCGCGGATACCGCGGAGCTCGTCGGCCGGGTGACCGGTCAGCGGTCCATGCTGGGCGCCGATCTCGCCGGTGAGGTCAGCACCGAGCAGGTCTACACCATCGACCCCGCCGGTACCCCGCGGTTCACGGTGGTCGCCGTCGATCTCGGTATCAAATCCAACACCCCGCGGATGTTCGCCGAACGCGGGATGCGGGTGCACGTGGTGCCCTCGTCGGCGAGTCTGGACCAGATCCTGGAACTGAAACCGGACGGCGCGTTCCTGTCCAACGGTCCCGGCGATCCGGCCACGGCCGATTCCGCCGTCGACTTGACCCGGGGTCTGCTCGACGAGGGCCTGCCGCTGTTCGGTATCTGCTTCGGTAACCAGATCCTGGGCCGTGCTCTCGGCCGCGGCACCTACAAGATGAAATTCGGGCACCGGGGTATCAACATCCCGGTCGTCGAACACGGCACCGGCCGCATCTCCATCACCGCGCAGAACCACGGGTTCGCGCTGGAAGGTGAGCAGGGCGAGCAGTTCGACACCCCGTTCGGCAAAGCCGAGGTCAGCCATGTCTGCGCCAACGACGGCGTCGTGGAAGGGGTGCGCCTGATCGACGGCCGCGCCTTCTCCGTGCAATACCACCCGGAAGCGGCCGCCGGACCCCATGACGCCGCGTACTTGTTCGACCGGTTCGCCGGTCTTATGGAGGGAGCCTGATGCCACGCCGTACCGACCTCGAACATATTCTGGTCATCGGTTCGGGCCCGATCGTCATCGGTCAGGCGTGCGAGTTCGACTACTCGGGCACTCAGGCCTGCCGGGTGCTGCGGTCCGAGGGACTGCGGGTCTCGCTGGTCAACTCCAATCCCGCGACCATCATGACCGATCCGGAATTCGCCGATTCCACCTACGTGGAGCCGATCACCCCGGAATTCGTCGAAAAGGTCATCGAGAAGGAACGTCCCGACGCGCTGCTGGCCACCCTGGGCGGGCAGACCGCGCTGAACACCGCGGTCGCCCTGCACGAGCGCGGAGTGCTGGAGAAGTACGGGGTCGAGCTCATCGGCGCCGATTTCGAGGCCATCCAGCGCGGTGAGGACCGGCAGAAGTTCAAGGACATCGTGGCGAGCGTCGGTGGGGAGAGTGCCCGCTCGCGCGTCTGCTACACGATGGACGAAGTCCGCGACACCGTGAACGAATTGGGCTTCCCGGTGGTGGTCCGGCCCTCGTTCACCATGGGCGGGCTCGGCTCCGGAATGGCTTACGACGATACGGATCTGGACCGGATCGCCGGCGGCGGCCTGGCCGCCTCGCCGACCGCCAATGTCCTGATCGAGGAGTCCATCCTCGGCTGGAAGGAATACGAACTCGAGCTGATGCGCGACGGTCGCGACAATGTCGTGATCGTCTGCTCCATCGAGAACGTGGACCCGATGGGGGTGCACACCGGCGATTCCATGACCGTCGCGCCCGCGCTCACCCTCACCGACCGCGAGTACCAGAAGATGCGCGATCTCGGTATCGCGATTCTGCGCGAGGTCGGGGTGGACACCGGCGGCTGCAATATCCAGTTCGCGGTGGATCCCGCCGACGGCCGGCTCATCGTCATCGAGATGAACCCGCGGGTTTCGCGGTCCTCGGCGCTGGCGTCCAAGGCCACCGGTTTCCCGATCGCCAAGATCGCGGCCAAACTGGCCATCGGCTACACGCTCGACGAGATCGTCAACGACATCACCGAGGAAACCCCGGCCTGTTTCGAACCCACCCTGGACTATGTGGTGGTGAAGGCGCCGCGGTTCGCGTTCGAGAAGTTCCCGGGCGCCGATCCCACGCTGACCACCACCATGAAATCGGTGGGCGAGGCGATGTCGCTGGGCCGCAACTTCTCCGAGGCCCTCGGCAAGGTGCTGCGCTCGCTGGAGACCAAAGCCGCCGGGTTCTGGACCGCGGCGGACGGGAAGTGGGCTCCGGCCTCCACGGATCAGGCCGATATCGACACCGCGATCGCGGAGATCCTCGCGGATCTGCGGATCCCGACCGAGGGCCGTATCTACCAGGTGGAACGGGCGCTGCGCTTCGGCGCGAGCATCGAAGACGTCGCCGTCGCGTCCGGTATCGACCCCTGGTTCGTCGCCGAGATCGCCGGGCTGGTGGCGCTGCGCGCCGAACTGCTGGAGACCCCTGTCCTGGACGAATCGCTGCTGCGCCGGGCCAAGTACTACGGCCTGTCGGACCGCCAGATCGCCGCGCTGCGGCCGGAACTGGCCGGGGAGACCGGGGTACGTGCCCTGCGGCATAGGCTCGGGGTGCGCCCGGTCTTCAAAACCGTCGATACCTGCGCCGCCGAGTTCGAGGCCAAGACCCCCTACCACTATTCGGCCTATGAGCTCGACCCCGCGGCCGAGTCCGAAGTGGCCCCGCAGCCCGACCGGGACAAGGTGATCATCCTGGGTTCCGGGCCGAACCGCATCGGCCAGGGCATCGAATTCGACTACTCGTGCGTGCACGCCGCGCAGACACTGTCGGGCGCCGGATTCGAGACGGTCATGGTCAACTGCAACCCGGAAACGGTGTCCACCGACTACGACACCGCCGATCGCCTCTACTTCGAGCCCCTCACCTTCGAGGATGTGCTCGAGGTGTACCACGCCGAATCCGAATCCGGCACCGTCGCCGGGGTGATCGTGCAGCTCGGTGGGCAGACCCCGCTGGGCCTCGCGGAGCGGCTCACCGCCGCCGGCGTGCCGGTGGTCGGCACCAGCGCCGCCGCCATCGACCTCGCCGAGGACCGCGGTGAATTCGGTGACGTCCTGGTCGCCGCCGGGCTGCCCGCCCCCAAATACGGCACCGCCACCACCTTCGAACAGGCTCGCAAGATCGCGGCCGATATCGGCTACCCGGTGCTGGTGCGCCCGTCCTATGTGCTCGGCGGACGCGGGATGGAGATCGTCTACGACGAAGAGTCCCTGGAGGGCTATATCTCCCGCGCCACCGAACTCAGCCCCGAACATCCGGTGCTGGTGGACCGCTTCCTGGAAGACGCCATCGAAATCGATGTCGACGCGCTCTGCGACGGCGACGAGGTATTCCTCGGCGGTGTCATGGAACATATCGAGGAAGCCGGTATCCATTCCGGCGACTCGGCCTGCGCGCTGCCGCCGATCACGCTGGGCCGCAGCGATATCGAGGCGGTACGCCGCTCCACCATCGCGCTGGCCAAGGGGATCGGCGTCAAGGGGCTGCTGAACGTGCAGTACGCGCTCAAGGACGATGTGCTCTACGTCCTGGAAGCCAATCCGCGCGCCAGCCGCACCGTCCCGTTCGTCTCCAAGGCCACCGCCGTACCACTGGCCAAGGCGGCCGCCCGGATCATGCTCGGTACCACCATCGCCGAACTGCGCGCCGAAGGCATGCTGCCCGAGGGCGACGGCGGGCACGTTCCGCTGGACGCGCCGGTGGCGGTCAAGGAAGCGGTGCTGCCGTTCCATCGTTTCCGCAGCGCCGACGGCAGCCAGGTGGATTCGCTGCTCTCGCCGGAGATGAAATCCACCGGCGAGGTCATGGGGATCGACGCCGATTTCGGCACCGCGTTCGCCAAGAGTCAATCGGCGGCCTACGGGTCGCTGCCCACCGAGGGCACCGTATTCGTCTCCATCGCCAACCGTGACAAACGCGCCATGGTGTTCCCGGTGAAACGTCTGCACGACCTCGGCTTCCGGATCCTGGCGACGGCCGGCACCGCGGAAATGCTGCGCCGCAACGGGATCCCCTGCGAACAGGTGCGCAAACACTCCGATCCGGTCTCCGTATCCGGCGCCGGCGCGCCGCCCCAGCCGTCCATCGTGGACCAGATCCGCGACGGTGAGGTCGATATGGTCTTCAACACCCCCTACGGCAACTCTGGTCCGCGGGTGGACGGCTACGAGATCCGCAGCGCGGCGGTCGGGGTGAACATCCCCTGCATCACCACGGTCCAGGGCGCCGCGGCGGCCGTCCAGGGCATCGAGGCCAGTATCAACGGCGGTCTCGGCGTGCGCTCCCTGCAGGAACTCCACTCGGCACTGCGCGGCTGAGGGGCCGGAGATGACGACCACCTTCGGTGAGCGGCTGGCCGCGGCCAAGAGCACGCACGGGCCGATCTGCGTCGGGATCGACCCGCACCCCGCCCTGCTCGACGCCTGGGGCCTGTCCGGTGATGCGGACGGCCTCGAGGCATTCGCCGAAACCTGTGTCGAAGCCTTCGACGGCACGGTGGCTGTGGTCAAACCACAGGTCGCCTTCTTCGAGGCGTACGGGTCGGCGGGGATCGGGGTGCTCGAACGCACCATCGAGGTATTGCGCGCCTCCGGCACCCTGGTGCTCGCCGACGCCAAACGCGGCGATATCGGCTCCACCATGGACGCCTACGCCCACACCTGGCTCGCCGACGGCCCTCTGGGCGCGGACGCGGTCACCGTCTCGCCCTACCTCGGCTTCGGCTCGCTGCGCTCCGCCCTCGACCTGGCACACGCCAACCAGCGCGGTGTCTTCGTCCTGGCCGCCACTTCCAACCCGGAAGCCGCGCAGATCCAGCAGGCGACGGTGGGCGGCCGCACCATCGCGCAGAGCGTGGTCGACGACGCGGCCCAGCTGAACCCGGCCGGGAAGCCGGGTTCGGTGGGCGTGGTGGTCGGGGCGACACTCACGGAGACGCCGGATCTCACGATGCTCAACGGCCCGATCCTGCTACCGGGAGTCGGGGCGCAGGGCGGTACGGCGGCGAAGGTCCGGGCGCTGCTCCCGGAACCGCTGTGGCGGTCGGCGCTGCCGAATGTTTCGCGGGATGTGCTCCGGGCGGGGCCTTCGGTCACCGCCCTGCGCGGACGTCTGGCGGAGTTCCAGGAGGAGTTCGCCTTTCTGCGCTGAACTGTGCGGAGGGCTGTGAACACAGGGCGGGGAGGGCCGCGCTGTGGATGGAGAAGCCTGTTGGTGTGGTGGGCCCGGCTGTCTCGGGGCCGGCTTTCCGGGCCTGCTGCCATGGTCGTGGATTGCTCGGGTGTTTTTGGCGCCGCCTTCGGCGTCGCGGGGGTTGAGGCCCCCTGGTGTCCCGCCGTTCAGGCTCCGAGACTCGCGCCTTCGGCGCATGCGACGTGCGGTCGGCCATCCACGGAACGTGACCATTGAGCACCTCCGGCCAAGGGCGGGACGGGCCTCAACCCTTGGAGGTGTCTCGTAAAACTCGACTCATGCGGGTTACGTGGGCATTGACGGCCCGGTCGGCATGCGGACCCGCGCGCTGGGAAATCTGGGTGGTGGGATAGTCGAGCGCAGCGAACGGCCGGGCGCTGAGGGAGAGTCGGGCACAGAGGAGAGCCGCGCGCTGGGGAGGATCTGCGGCTCCGTTCATTCTCGTATCGGGTATCGAGTTGTCTCTGTACGCTGTAAACTCGCGGGCGGTATGAGTGCTTTCGGAGCGTTGATCCGACGCTCGGGGAACCCGGATCCGGCTCGCTGGTACCTCTCGGAGGTGTTCAACAGGTGCTCGGGCGAAAATTTCCGAGAAAATTCCTGGTAGGGCGGCTGGGAGGTAGCCGGGTGGTGGATCAACAGTGTGGTTATCGCGCCGCAACTCCTGAAGTTGCGTGAAAAGGCGCTGATGGCAGGGTATTTCGTGGTGGACCCCATGGGACCCGCAGTTACGGCAAGCGGGGATGCGGGCGGGTCGGCAAGGGGGCGATACCGGGTCCGATTCATGCCCTGACCTGGGGGGTGGGTTCGCAATCCGAGGGCGTCGTGGGTACGGTCGCTGAGACTGCCGGGTAGTTCGGCAGGTTTTGATGCAGAACCATGAGACGGAGGAACCGTGGCCCTTCCCCAGCTGACTGATGAGCAGCGCGCCGCTGCTCTGGAGAAGGCGGCTGCCGCTCGCCGTGAGCGGGCAGAGCTCAAGGATCGCCTGAAGCGCGGCGGCACCGATCTGAAAGAGGTCCTCGGCCAGGCCGAGACCAATGAGATCATCGGCAAGATGAAGGTGCGCGCACTGCTGGAAGCCCTGCCCAAGGTCGGCAAGGTCAAGGCGGAGGAGATCATGAACGAGCTCGAGATCGCGCCGACCCGACGGCTGCGTGGTCTCGGTGATCGGCAGCGCAAGGCGCTGCTCGCCAAATTCGATCTCGGCGCCTGACAACCTCGGTGATCGAGAACATGACGAAGGGTCGGCTGGTTGTACTGGTCGGCCCCTCGGCCGTGGGCAAGTCCACTGTGGTGCGATGCGTCCGCGAACGGCTGCCGGAACTGGTTTTCAGTGTCTCGGCGACGACCCGGGACCCGCGTCCCGGTGAAGTCGACGGTCGCGACTACCGGTTCGTCAGCCGGGCCGAGTTCGACTCGATGATCGAGGCCGGTGATCTGCTCGAATGGGCGGATATCCACGGCGGGCTGCAGCGGTCCGGTACACCGGCCGCGCCGGTACGCGCCGCATTGTCGGAGGGGCTGCCGGTACTCATCGAGGTCGACCTCGAAGGAGCGCGGTCGATCCGGCAGGCGATGCCGGAGGCCGTGCTGGTGTTCCTCGCGCCGCCCAGCTGGGCGGAACTGGTGGACCGGCTGCGCAGCCGCGGCACCGAATCGCCGGAGGTCATCGAACGGCGGCTGGAGACCGCACGGGTGGAACTGGCCGCACGTGACGAGTTCGACACCGTGATCGTGAACGACACCGTGACCAGCGCCTGTGCGCAGTTGGTATCGTTGTTCGTCAGCACGAATTCCAATTCGTAGCCCGCTACGCGGCCCGAGAGCCGCCGTGTAGCCGAGCCCCGACCCCGCAGGAGCTTCCTCAGTGAGCAGTACGGACACCGCCACGCCCGCCTACGACACCCCGATCGGCCTCACCAACCCGCCGATCGACGAGTTGCTCGACCGCACCTCGTCCAAGTACAGCCTGGTGATCTACGCGGCCAAACGCGCCCGTCAGATCAACGACTACTACAACCAGCTGGGTGACGGCATCCTCGAGTACGTCGGCCCGCTGGTGGAGCCGCTGCCGCAGGAGAAGCCGCTGTCGGTGGCGATGCGGGAGATCCACAGCGATCTGCTCGAACACACCGAAGGCGAATGACCCGCTAGCCGGCCGGGTGGAAAGCCGATAGGGCAGGAGGCGCGCTATGGCGCGGGTAGTTGTCGGGGTGGGCGGCGGAATCGCCGCGTACAAGGCGTGCGCGCTGGTGCGGCGGTTCACCGAGACCGGCCATACCGTCCGGGTGATCCCCACCGACGCGGCACTGCAGTTCGTGGGTAAGGCGACCTTCGAGGCGCTGTCCGGCCATCCGGTGCACACCGGAGTCTTCGCCGATGTGCCGGAGGTGCCGCATGTGCGGCTGGGCCAGGAGGCGGAACTCGTCGTCATCGCCCCCGCCACCGCAGACCTCATGGCGCGGGCGGCGCACGGCCGCGCCGACGATCTGCTCACCGCGACCCTGCTCACGGCCCGATGTCCCGTGCTGTTCGCGCCCGCCATGCATACCGAGATGTGGGAGCATGCGGCCACCGTCGCGAATGTCGCGGCCCTGCGCGCGCACGGTGCCACCGTGATGGAACCCGCGTCCGGCCGGCTGACCGGTACCGATACCGGTCCGGGCCGGCTGCCCGAACCCGAGGAGATCTTCGGTCTCGCCTCCCTGCTGTTCGAACGCATCGACGCGGTGCCGCGCGATCTGGTGGGCAGACGAGTGGTGATCACCGCGGGCGGCACCCGGGAACCGCTGGATCCGGTCCGTTTCCTCGGTAACCGCAGTTCCGGTAAACAGGGGTACGCGCTCGCCCGGGTCGCCGCCCAGCGGGGTGCCCAGGTCACGCTCATCGCCGGGAACACCATCGAGATGGCGCCACCGGCCGCGGTCGAGCTGGTTCACATCACCACTGCCGAACAGCTCAAAACCGCCGTCGACAAACACGCTGTCGGGGCGGACGCGGTGATCATGGCCGCCGCGGTCGCCGATTTCCGGCCGACCACCGTGGCCGCGGCCAAGATCAAAAAAGGTAAGGCCGAACCCGATACCATCGCCCTGTCCAAGACCGAGGATATCCTCGCCGGTCTGGTCCAGGCGCGCCGGGACGGTCGATTGCCCGGTACGGCCATTGTCGGGTTCGCCGCCGAGACCGGCGACGCCGACGGCGATGTGATCACCCACGCGCGGGCCAAACTGGCCCGTAAGGGCTGTGATCTGCTGGTGGTGAACGCGGTGGGCGACGGCAAGGCGTTCGAGGTCGATACCAACGACGGCTGGCTGCTCCGCGCGGACGGCAGCGAACAGGCGCTCGACCACGGGTCGAAGGCTCTGCTGGCCAGCCGCGTCCTGGACGCGCTGGGCCCGCTGCTGAGCTGAGGTCCGGGCAGTCGCCCGCCGAACGTATCTCCGCGGCGTGTGGTCCCGGTTGTGAGCTCCGGCGCGATACGATCCAGCCCGCTTCGGGTCGGTGTCGCCGCGCGGACGCGACCGGGCGCGAATCGTTCGGAAACCTGTCCGGATCGGTGTCCGAAACCCCAATTACGCCGCCCGTTCTAATAGTCTGAGAGTCCAGGGGCGTGACCGGAGCCGTGCGCTACGGTCCCTCCCGGACACGAGTAACCGTTGAGGAAGAGGGAAACTGTGCGCACGTCCGGTAGCCGGCTATTCACCAGTGAGTCCGTGACCGAGGGTCACCCGGACAAGATCTGTGACGCCATCAGCGATTCCATCCTCGACTCACTTCTGGCACAGGACCCCCGCAGCCGGGTTGCCGTGGAAACCATGGTGACCACCGGTCAGGTGCATGTCGCCGGTGAGGTCACCACCGAGGCCTACGCGGATATCCCGCATATCGTCCGGGAGAAGATCCTCGAGATCGGTTACGACTCCTCGGCAAAGGGATTCGACGGGAACTCCTGCGGTGTCAACATCGCGATCGGCGCGCAGTCGCCCGATATCGCGCAGGGCGTCGATACCTCGCACGAGGCGCGGGTCGGCGGCTCCGACGACGAGATCGAGCAGCAGGGCGCCGGCGATCAGGGTCTGATGTTCGGTTACGCCAATACCGACACCCCCGAACTCATGCCGCTGCCGATCGCGCTGGCCCACCGCCTCTCGCGCAAGCTCACCGAGGTGCGCAAAACCGGTGTGCTGCCGTATCTACGGCCGGACGGCAAAACCCAGGTCACCATCGAATACGACGGTGACAAGGCCGTGCGGCTGGATACCGTGGTCCTGTCCACTCAGCACGCCGCCGATATCGATCTGGACAACCTGCTGGCCCCCGATATCCGGGAGAAGGTCGTCGATGCCGTCCTGGCCGATATCGCGATCCCCGATCTGGATATCTCCGATGTCCGCCTGCTGGTGAACCCGACCGGGAAGTTCGTGCTCGGCGGCCCGATGGGCGACGCCGGCCTGACCGGCCGCAAGATCATCGTCGACACCTACGGCGGGATGGCCCGGCACGGCGGCGGCGCGTTCTCCGGTAAAGATCCCTCGAAGGTGGACCGCTCGGCCGCCTACGCCATGCGGTGGGTCGCCAAGAATGTGGTCGCCGCGGGTCTGGCCGACCGGGTAGAGGCGCAGGTGGCCTACGCGATCGGTAAATCGGCGCCGGTCGGCCTGTTCGTGGAGACCTTCGGTACCGAGAAGGTAGATCCGGTCAAGATCTCGGCGGCGATCACCGAGGTGTTCGATCTGCGCCCGGGCGCGATCATCCGCGATCTGGACCTGTTGCGCCCGATCTACGCGCCGACCGCCGCCTACGGGCATTTCGGCCGCACTGATATCGACCTGCCCTGGGAGCGTACCGACCGCGCGGACAAACTGCGCGCCGCCGCCGGGCTGTAGGTTCCACGTCCCGCGTGGATCGACCGCCGACCGACACCCCCGCCGACCACGCGTCCGCGGGGGTGTCGGCCGACTCGGGGCCGCCGCGCCGCCGGGGCGCGCCCGTGGAGAAGCCGGCGGTATCGGACGAGTCCGGGCATTCGGACAAGCCCGCGGCCGCGGCGTCCGAGCCGGTCGAGAACCCGGTGGCCCGGGTACTCCCGCTGCTCACTCCGGCTCATCTGGATCGCGATTTCGACTATCTGGTACCGCCGGAACTCGACGAGATCGCCCGGCCGGGAGTTCGGGTCAGGGTCCGGTTCGCCGGTCGGCTGGTGGACGGATACCTGCTGTCCCGGCACGCGGAATCCGATCATCCGGGCAAACTGGTCCGGCTGGAGCGGGTGGTATCCCCCGAGCGGGTACTCACTCCGGAGATCTTGCGACTCGCGACGACCGTGGCGGCCCGGTGTGCCGGAACCCGCGCCGATGTGCTGCGCCTGGCGGTTCCACCGCGGCACGCCCGCGTGGAGAACGGGGGCTCGGCGAAGAACCGTGCGCGGGAAGACACCGTGCCGGATGCCCGGGACGGTCGATCGTCCGAGCAGGTCGAGCAGGTCGAGCGGACCGCGCCGTCCGCGCCAGCCGGGGAAACCGCGTCGTCCGCGCGAGCCGAGCAAGCGGAGCAGGGTCGGCAGGGGAGCGGGACAGTGTCCCGCGAGCTCGCCGGACCTGTACGTCCTGCCGATACCGTCCGGGCTCCGATTGCTGTGCAGCGGCAGCCGGACGCGGATGCTGACGACACCCCTGCGCAGCCCGCCGATGCGACCGAGAACATCACGCCCCCTCCGGCGCGGGTTACGGCGGGACAGGCCGGGGGACCCGGCTCCGACGTTGCCGGACAGCATGTTTCGGAATCCCCCGGGTCCGTGTCCGTATCCGGCACCGATACTCTCGCGTGGCGCCGATACCGGCACGGGGAGGCATTCCTCACCGCTCTGGCGAGTCACCGAGGTCCGCGTGCGGCCTGGCAGGCACTGCCGGGGGAAGACTGGGCACGGCGCTTGGCCGAACTCGCGGCGGTGGTGGCCGCCGGCGGCCGCAGTGCCATCCTGATGGTTCCCGATCAGCGCGATCTCGATCGTGTGCTGCGGGAATGCGAACGGCTGGTGGGTGATTCGGCGGTGGGACTGTCGGCCGGGCTGGGGCCGGCGGCCCGGTACCGGCGCTGGCTGGCCGTACTCCGTGGTACCGCGCGGGTGGTGGTGGGTACCCGCAGTGCGGTGTTCGCGCCGGCGGCCGATCTCGGGCTCGTGGCGATCTGGGACGACGGTGACGATACCTACGCCGAACCGCGCGCTCCGTATCCACACGCGCGTGAGGTCGCCATGCTGCGGGCACACGACACCGGTGCGGCCTTCGTCGCGGCCGGGTTCGCTCGGACCGCCGAGATCCAGGCGGTTGTGGAATCCGGCTGGGCCCACGATCTACTCGCCGACCGGGCGACGTTGCGCGCGGCCGCGCCGCGGATCAGCGCCCCCGGGGATACCGACGCCGCATTGGAGCGTGACCCGATGGCGCGGGCGATCCGCATCCCCGCCGCCGCTTTCGCCGCCGCGCGCCGGGCCCTCGCGGCCGGGTCCGGAGTGCTGGTGCAGGTACCGCGTCGCGGCTACGTTCCGGCGCTGGCCTGTACCACATGCCGCACACCCGCGCGTTGCCGCCGGTGCGTGGGACCGTTGTCGCTGCCCGGGTCGGATCGCACCGCCGCCGACCCGGGGGCCGCCCACAGCCCCGTGTGTCGTTGGTGCGGGCGCACCGAGGCGGCGTTCCGCTGTCCGGCCTGTGGTGGGCGGGTGCTGCGGGCCGTGGTGATCGGTGCGGCCCGGACCGCCGAAGAATTGGGCCGAGCTTTCCCCGGCGTGCCGATCCGTGGGTCCAGCGGTGCCGCACTGCTGGATACCGTGCCGCCCGGACCGCAGGTGGTGGTGGCCACCGTCGGTGCCGAACCGCTGCTCGACGGCGGTTACGGTGTGGGTCTGCTGCTCGACAGCTGGGCGCTGCTCGGCCGCGCCGATCTGCGCGCCGCCGAGGATACGCTGCGGCGCTGGCTGAGTGCCGCGGCTCTGGTCCGGCCGGACGGCCAGGTACTGGTGATGGCCGATCCCACCGTGCCGACCGTGCAGGCGCTGCTGCGCTGGGATCCGGCCGGGCACGCGTCCGCCGAGCTGGCCCAGCGGACCGAGGTCGGGTTCCCCCCGGCCGTGCGGATGGCGGCGGTCGACGGTACCCCGGACGGGATCTCGGGTCTGCTGGCCGCCGCCGAACTTCCGGCGGAGGTCGAGATCCTGGGTCCGGTGCCACTACCGCCCGGGGCCCGGCCGCCGTCGGGTGCTCGTAACAGCGGTGACGAGCCCGGCGCCGAGGTCGAACGAATACTGCTGCGGGTGCCGCGCGCGCGTGGTGCGGCCCTGGCGCGCGCACTCGTCGCCGCCCAGTCGATTCGTAGCAGCCAGCGGGCGGAATCGCCGCCGCGCGTACAGATAGACCCGTTGAACATCGGCTGACCTGCCCGGCGGCGTGATCGCTGCTACCGCCGTCGCGCGTCGCGGGGACCTGAGCGATTCGGTTACATCCCGGGGTGCACGGCGGCCGCCTCGGATCACGGTTCGGGTTCGTTGTTCGCCGTGCCCCGGACGCTGCCGAGGTGGCCGGGATTCCGCCGCACCGACAGGCAGCGATCACGCGCGGCCCGCGTAGTCGCGAGATGCTGCTGCTCCCGTCGAGTCCTGGTGCTGTTTCTCTCCCCTGCCTCCGACCGCCGGTCATGGAATTTTCCGGGCAGCGGGTTGCGTTGGATAGATTGTCGATATATCGTCGATGCTACACAAACCGATCGAGTAGCTCAGGAGGCTGCTATGGAGAACATCGAGAACGCAGAATTTCGTAAGGGTCGCGGCCGCCGCGGCCGCGGGCCCCGTCCGGGCGGCTTCGGTCCCGGTGGGCCGCAGTTCCGGCAAGGTGGCCCACCCGGATTCGGACCCGGCTTCGGCGGAGGTTTCGGACCTGGGTTCGGCCCGGGTTTCGGGCCCGGATTCGGTCCGGGCTTCGGTCGTGGCCGGGGTCGCGGTGGACGCGGCCGGCGCGGTGACGTACGAGCGGCGATCCTGCTGCTGCTCACCGAGCGGCCCATGCACGGCTACGAGCTGATCCAGCAGATCCGCGAACGCAGCGACGACCTCTGGCGGCCCAGCCCGGGATCCATCTATCCGGCCCTGTCCCAGCTGGAGGACGAAGGTCTGATCACCATCGAGAAGGTGGCCGGCCGGAAAACCGCCGAACTGACCGAGACAGGCACCGCTCATGTCACCGAGCACCGCGCGGAACTCGGCGATCCGTGGGCCGATGTCAAGGCGGGCGTCGGCGAGCACACCAGCGATCTGCGCGCCCTGGTCCCCCCGCTCATGGGCGCGGTCGCCCAGGTGGCCGCCGCGGGTACGCCGGAGCAGGCCGCCAAGGCGGCGGACGTGCTCACCGAGGCGCGGAAAGCGTTGTACCGCATCCTCGCCGGTGACGAGGAATCCGGAAAGTAACGGGGTGATCAAAACCTCGGCCACCGGTTTTCCGGCGAGTCGGCAGGGTAGAAGATTAGGGAGTGAAACAATATCTATGGCCGAAGGGGTGGGACGGTTCACAACGCGGCAGGTTCGTCCTGCGGGCGGTGACCGTGGCGGTCGCACTGGCTGGGTCGGTGCTTTTCGGAACGGTCGAGGGCACCGCTCAGCCGGCCGGATATCTCCCCCCGGTGATCCCCACCGACCCGGCTCCACCGCAACCCGACCACCTGGGTGCGGTGCTCTATACGAAATCCCATCCGAATGCGGTGCCGCGCGGTGTCAATGATTTCGGATGTGTCCCGGACGCGGCCCATCCGCGTCCGGTGATCCTCGCGCACGGCACCGACGCGAGCGTCTACACGGACTGGTCGGTCATCGGACCACAGCTGGTGGACGAAGGTTTCTGCGTCTTCGCGCTGAACTACGGCGGTGTACCCGGCGCCGGAACCTACGGCACCGAGGACATCGTGCTCAGCGCCTATCAGGTCGCCCAGTTCGTCGACGGTGTCCGCGGCGCGACAGGCGCCCCGCAGGTCGATCTCGTGGGGTTCTCCCAGGGCGCCAATGTGACCCGCTACTACACCAACAAACTCGGCGGCGCGCCGAAGGTTCACAACTGGGTGGGCCTCGCCTCACCCACCTACGGTGGCGTCCTGTACGGACTGGTACCGCCGGCCCAGCAGATCCCGGGGGCGCTCGACCTGGCGGCGAAGGCGGTTTCGGTGGCGGCGGTCCAGCAGGTGCAGGGATCGCCGTTCATGCTGGCACTCAACGCGGGCGGCGATACTGTGCCCGGGGTGCGGTACACCACGGTGGGCAGCCGCGTCGACGAAGTGATCCAGCCGTTCGAGAACATCGCCCTGCGCGGGCCCGGAGCCGTCAATATCGTCCTGCAGGACCGCTGCCCGGTCGATCTCACCGGCCACTTCCACATGGTCTACGACCCGTACGTCTACCAACTCCTGCTCCAGGTCCTGGACCCCGCGCACGCGCCCGAACCGGTCTGCGTACCGGTCGCGCTGGGCACCGGGATCCCAGAGGTGATCATCGGCGGCAATATCTGATCGCGACGCTCGGCGCCGGGGCCGGCTGTGTTCGTTTCTGCGCGGCCTCCGGTGAGGCGGGCCCTGTCGGACCCCGCTTCTCCGGGGATCGGTCGCTGCGCTCCTCCGCTCCGATGCTCCGGGACCGGGGCCCATCTGTTCGGTCTGCCCGGCTCCGCCGCTCCGGACCGGGCGACCGCGACCTCCCCGCGGGGACCGGTACAGGGTTGTGTGGAACTCGGCGAGGGTGACGCTGTGAACGTGGCCGTAAAGGGCTACCTAGAATGAGGACTTTCCGCCCTGCCACATGTCTTCGGGAGCTACCGTGACCGTCCAGTCCGTCCGCCTCTTCGGCGATCCCATCCTGCGAGCCCGCGCGGCAGAGGTCACCGAGTTCGGGCCCGAACTGCGGCAGTTGGTGACCGATCTGACCGATACGATGTACGACGACGGCGGGGTCGGGATGGCGGCCCCGCAGATCGGTGTCGGCCTGCGGGTCTTCGTCTACGACACCCGCGATGCGCGCGGGCATCTGATCAACCCGAGCTGGACCGCGCTGGACGAGGAGGAACAGATCGGCCCCGAGGGCTGTCTGTCGATTCCGGGCGTCAACCACGACACACGGCGGGCGCTGCGGGTACGGGCGACCGGTGTCGATATGGACGGTAACGCGGTCGAATTCGAGGCCGAAGGTCTGCTGGCGCGGTGTGTTCAGCACGAAACCGATCATCTGGACGGCACGCTGTTCATCGATCGGCTCGATCCCCCCGACCGGAAGCAGGCCATGCGCACGATTCGTGAATCCGACTGGTTCATCGCCGGGCTGACCGTCCGGCCCAGCCGCGCACTCGCCGAGCGGGACCGCTGATGCGGATCGTCTTCGCCGGCACTCCCGAACCGGCGGTTCCCTCACTGCGCCGGCTGCTGGGCTCCCGGCACGAAGTGGTCGCCGTGGTGACGCGCCCCGATGCGGTCGCCGGGCGCGGCCGCAAGCTGAAGCGCTCGCCGGTCGGTCAGCTCGCCGACGAGCACGGTATCCCGGTTCTCACCCCCGGTAAGCCCGGTGAACCGGAATTCGTCGCGGCGCTCACGGAGTTGGCGCCCGACTGCTGCCCGGTGGTGGCCTACGGCGCACTGCTGCCGGCCCGGGTGCTCGAGATCCCGAAACACGGCTGGATCAACCTGCATTTCTCGCTGTTGCCCGCCTGGCGCGGGGCGGCGCCGGTCCAGGCAGCGATCGCGGCCGGTGACGAGATCACCGGGGCGTCCACCTTCCTGATCGAGACCGGTCTGGACACCGGACCGGTCTACGGGGTGGTCACCGAGCGGATCGGGGTCACCGATACGGCCGCGGATCTGCTGGCCCGGCTGGCCGACAGCGGCGCGGCGCTGCTGGAACAAACTCTCGACGGAGTCGAGGACGCGACGCTGCAGGCGGTTCCGCAACCCGCCGACGGAGTCTCCTACGCGCCCAAGATCACCGTCGAGGCGGCGCAGGTGCGCTGGGACCAGCCCGCGCTGGCGGTCGGTCGCGCGATCCGCGCGGTCACCCCGTTCCCGGGGGCCTGGACCGTCGTGGCCGGGACGCGAGTGAAACTCGGGCCGGTGGAACTGGTCGAAGAGGTGCTGCCGGAACGGCAGATCGAGGTACGCAAGAGCGGTGTCTTCATCGGGACCGCCACCACGGCGGTGCGGCTCGACCAGGTACAACCGCAGGGAAAACGGATGATGGCCGCGCTCGATTGGGCGCGCGGTGCCCGCCTGGCGCCCGGCGCGGTGGTCGAATGACCGGCTCGGGCGGCGACCGGCCCCGGGGCTTCCGCCGCCACGGCGAACCCCGGCGCCCGGAGTCCGAAGCAGCCGGCGGTGAATCGCGGGAACGTCCGCCGGGTTCGCGCCAGAGCGGGCGGCCGGCGGATTCCCGCCGGGAGGATCGTTCGGAAGGTACCCGGCAGAGTGACCGCGCGGACGCGCCGCGCCGCGCCGGCCGGCCGCGGGACAACGCGGGAGAAGGATCGCCGCGGCGGGACAGGCCCGATACCGGCGGTGCTCCCCGGCCACAGCGCGGCGGCACCGGAACCGGTCACGATGCCGGTGGGGCCCGCCGTCCCGAGCGGGACACAGACGAGTCCCGCGGCCGGCGCGGTGCGGGTCCGGGGGATAGGGGCGCCCGCCGAAAAACCGGTGCCGACGGAGCGGATCAAGGCCGGCGCCGCACCGGTGGCGGCCGGGACGACCGCCGTGGCGAGCGGACCGGTCCGGCGCCCGCGCAGCGCCGCGGTGGTGCCGGGCGGGCCGACGGGCCGGGGGCGGGCCGGGACCGGGCCGGCCGGGGGAGTGGCCCCGCGCGGACGAGCAGGCCGGTGCCCACACCGGCGGATCCGGCGCGCACTGTCGCGCTGGAGACCCTGCGTGCCGTACGCGACCGCGATGCCTATGCCAATCTGGTTCTGCCCGGACTGCTGCGCGAGTACCGCGTGGAGGGACGCGATGCCGCCCTGGCCACCGAACTCGGTTATGGTGCCTGCCGGGCCTTGGGCGTGCTGGACGCGGTGATCGCCGACTGCGCCGGACGCACGATCGACGAGATCGACGGTTCGCTGCTCGATATTCTGCGACTCGGGGCCTACCAGCTGTTGCGCACCCGGGTGGAACCCCATGCCGCCGTGCACACCTCGGTAGAGCTCGCGCGGGCCGAATCCGGTTCGAGCCGAGCCGGATTCGTCAACGCGGTCCTGCGCCGGGTCGCCGAGCGGGACCCGCGCGAATGGGTCGAACGGCTGGCCCCGGCCGATCCCATCGGTCGGCTCGCCTTCGAATACGCCCATCCGGTGTGGATCGCCCAGGCGTTCGCCGATGCGCTGGGCGCCGACGCCGGTGAACTGTCCGACCTGCTCGCTGCCGACGACGCGCGCCCGCTCGTGCATCTGGTGGCCCGCCCCGGGGATATCACCGCGGAGGAACTCGCCCTGGTCACCGGCGGTGAGGAAGGGCGCTGGTCACCGTATGCGGTGTACCTGGAGGGCGGCGATCCCGGTGCGCTGGAACCGGTGCGTGAGTCGATGGCCGCGGTCCAGGACGAGGGCAGCCAGCTCGTGGCTCTCGCGCTCACCCGGGCGGCTCTGCACGGTGCCGACGGGGGCCGCTGGCTGGACCTCTGCGCGGGGCCCGGCGGTAAGACCGTACTGCTCGGCGCGCTGGCCGATATCGACGGATACCGGGTGGACGCGGTGGAACCGGCCCGGCACCGGGCCGAACTCGTCCGCACGGCGACCAAAGGATTGCCGGTACAGGTGCATATCGCCGACGGCCGCGACAGCGGCCTGACCCCCGGCTACGACCGCATCCTGGTCGATGCCCCCTGTACCGGTCTGGGCGCGCTGCGCCGGCGTCCGGAGGCCCGCTGGCGGCGCACCCCCGGAGATATCGCCGATCTGGTCACGCTGCAGCGGGAACTGCTGACCGCGGCCTGGGACCTGCTGCGCCCGGGCGGTGTCATGGTGTATTCGACGTGTTCGCCCCACCTGCCGGAAACCGTTGCCGTGGTAGCGGATACGGTCCGCCGTACCGGCGCCGAACAGCTGGACACCCGCCCGCTGCTGCCCGGTGTGACCGGCCTCGGTACGGGGCCCGCGGTGCAGTTGTGGCCGCACCGGCACGGAACCGACGCCATGTTCGCGGCCGCCCTGCGCAAACCCTCGTAGCCGTCGGCGCGGGCGATCGGCGACGGATTTCCAAGCCTGCCGCGCCCGCGCCCGGCACACTTGACCCATGGGTATCACCTGGTCGAACGTGGTACGACTGGCCACGGAACTGCCGGAGGTCGCCGAATCGACCTCTTACCGCACCCCCGCGCTCAAAGCCGCCGGCAAGAGTTTCGCGCGATTGCGCACCGAGGCCGAGGGCGGTCTGGCGCTACGTTGCGAGATGGCGGAGAAGGAGGCGCTGCTCACCTCCGGTGACCGCGCTTTCTACACCACCCCGCACTACGACGGCTACCCCTACATCCTCATCGATCTCGATCGCGTCGATCCGGAGCAGCTACGGGAACTCCTGGACGCCGCCTGGTGGCTGGTGGCCCCGGCTCGGTTGCGCCGTGCCCGGGAGCGCGCCGGCGACAACGAGTAGACGCCCGAGGCACCCGACCGCGCGGAGGTCGTTTCCGGCGACGAACGTCCGGCACCGGCGGTGTGTGAACTCCCGGACTGTTCCGGTGTCGTTGCCGCCCACACCGCGCTCCCGCTCCAGACGGTCTGCCTGGAGGGTCGGTGCTCGTCTCTGACAGCGGTTCGGGCCGTTTCGAGTATCCGCTGCTGGTCGGAGGTGGCATCGAACATTGCGTGATCGATCAGCGCGTCCACATACGCGGCGACGCCGAGCCGGTCCAGGAGTCGCGTCTTCCGGAGTTCCGGAGCCGTGGCGACCGGTTCGTGTCTGTCGGTGCCGTCAGCAGATCGGTAGCTGCTACGGATCGGTGGGTCCCACCCGGCTGCTCGGGGCATGGCTCGGCACCACCTTCCGCCTACCCCGAATGGTCCACATTCGCAGGTGGGGCCCGCCCCGGTTCTGGAGCGAAGGAGTGAAGAACCGGGGTTAATAGGGCCCCACCCGCCCCGCCGAAGGCGGGGCCGATCACACAGCGTGGACCTTCACCCAGGTGCTGTTCACGGCGGCATTGCCGGAGATGCGGTCGACCTGTTCCGGGTCGTGCAGCAGGTTGACGTTCGCGCCCGGTACCGCGGCCGCGACCGTCCAGCCCACACCCGGTTCGCCGTGGCCCCAGCCGTGCGGGATGGCGACCGTACCCGGCCGGATATCGTCGCTGATCTCCACCGGGACCACGATGGAGCCGATGGGTGAGCTCACCGTGACCCGTCCGCCGTCGGACAGTCCGCGGGCGTCCGCGTCCCGGGGGTGCATGAGCGCGGTGCAGCGGTCGCGCCCCTTCACCATCGACGGCACATTGTGTAGCCAGGAATTGTTGCTGCGCAGGTGGCGGCGGCCGATGAGGCGCAGGTCGAAGCCCTGGTCGCGGTCCGCGCCGCCCGCGCGTGCCTCGGCGAGCAGCCGGTGTGCCTCGGTGACGAACTGCCTCGGTGCCAGCCGGACCTTGTGGTCGGGGGTGGCGATGAGCGAGTGCAGGCGCGGTTGCAGCGGGCCCAGGTCGATACCACCGCGTGCTGCGCGCACCTTCTTCAACGTGACGCCCTTACGTCCGCGACGCAGGACACCGTGTGGGCCGACCGCCATACCGAGTGCCGCCGCGCGTAGCGGGCTGAATCGGGCGAATACCGCGTTGAGCGCACGGCCGCTGAGCGAGCGCAGTGGGAGCGGCAGGATCTCGGTGGTCAACCGCGCCATGATCTCCCAGTCCTCGAGACCGTCGTTCTCCGGTGCGATCGCTCGTGTGTTGAAGCGAATATTGTTGTGCACGCTGAACATGGTGAGCAGGATGTCGAGGTCTTCGCGTTCCAGTGGCGAGAGCGGCGGCAGGATGATGTCGGCGTGCCGAGTGGTTTCGGTGATGTACATATCCACCGCCACATAGAAATCCAGCGATCCCAGCGCCTTGTCGAGCTGTCCGCGCTGTGGGGTGGACAGGACCGGATTGCCGGCGTAGGTGATCATGGCACGGATCTTGTCCGGGCCCTCGTCGAGGATTTCCGAGGCCAGTGCCGCGACCGGCAGTTCGAACCGGAACGATTTGTACTTTCCGGAACGGTCTGTCCAGGCGCCGTAGTGCGGCGACATCCGGCGCGCCAGCGGCAGCAGATCCACCGCCGGGGTGGCGTACATCTGGCCGCCCGGCCGGTCCAGATTCCCGGTGAGCGCGTTGATGGTGTTGACCAGCCAGTGGGTGACAGTGCCGGTCAGGGTCTGGCATACGCCGATCCGGGCGTACACCACCGCTGATTTCGCGGCCGCGTGCTCGCGGGCCAGCCGGCGGATCGTCTCGGCGTCCACGCCGGCGTGGGGGGCGGCGTCCTCGGGTGTGAAATCGGCGACCAGTTCCCGTAGCTCGTCCAGACCGGAGCACTGGGTACGCACTGCGGTCCGGTCGCACAGATCCTCGGTGATCAGCACGTGCAGTACGGCCAGCAGGAGGTACGGATCGCCGCCGGGCAGAACGGAGACGTGTTCATCGGCCAGGCGGGCGGTTTCGGTGCGCCGGGGGTCGATCACGACGATCGTGCCGCCGCGGGCGCGTACCGCTTTGATGCGGTCGCGAGCGCCGGGCATGGTGGTGACCGATCCGTTGGATACCGCGGGATTGGCGCCGATGATCACCATCCGGTCGGTGCGGTCGATATCGGCGATGGGCATCAGGAAATTCGATCCGTACATCTGCCAGGCCACGAATTCCTGCGGGAACTGGTCGATCGACGAGGCCGTATAGAAATTGCGGGTCATGAGTGCCATACGGAGTGCGAAGGCGTACATGATCGCCGAATTGTGCGCGGCCGGGTTGCCCAGGTACATACCCACCGAATGCGGTCCGTGGTCGCGGCGGACCTGCCGCAGGCGGGTGCCGATCTCGTGGAACGCCTGGTCCCAGCCGATGGGCTCGAACTCGTCGCCGACCCTGCGTACCGGGGTGCGCAGCCGGTCCGGATCGTCGTGCAGGCCGGCCATGGCGGTGGCTTTGGGGCAGATGTAGCCCTTGGACAGCACATCGTCGGGATTACCTTCGACCTTGGCGACTTTCGTATCCTCGACGGTCACCAGGATGCCGCAGTGCGCCTCGCAGAGGGTGCATTGCCGGGCGATGGTTTCAGCGGTCATAACTCACTTCACCTTCCGCCGCGTCGTCGTCGACGCGCGACCCGCAGGAGCGCCGGATTACGGGCTGATCCGGGCTGATCGGTTGCTCTGGTGAGAAAAGTGGGCTGTTCGGTGATGGCCGGTTGAGACAAATTCCCACTCATGCTCTCATGAATGAGAGTAGACCGACCGGCGAAGTGGGCACAACAGGTGCGCGGGCTACTCCCGTGACGATTGTTCGCGCAACCGCGCCAGCGTTTTGGCGAGAATGCGCGAGACGTGCATCTGCGAGATACCCATCTGCTGTGCGATCTGTGTCTGGGTCATCGATTCGAAGAACCGCATGGTCAGAATGCGGCGCTCCCGTTCGGGCAGCCCGGCCAGCAGCGGCCGGATAGCGACGTATTCCTCGACCCGGTCGAACTGGGCCTCTTCCTCACCGAGAGTGTCCAGTAGCGAGGCATCGGTATCGCGGCCCACCGAGGCCGCGTCGATCGAGGTCGGCTGGTAGGCGTTACCGGCGATGACGGCCTGGGTCACCTCGTCCGGATCCACATCCAGTTCGGCGGCGATCTCCTTGGCCGTCGGCGAGCGCCCCAGCGACTGCGACAGCGAATCCACCGCCGCGCCGATCCGCAGATGCGTCTCCTTGACCCGGCGCGGCACCCGCATGGCCCAGGTGTTGTCGCGGAAGTACCGGCGGACTTCGCCCATGATGGTGGGTACCGCGAACGACAGGAAGTTCGATCCGCGCGAGACATCGAAACGGTCCACCGCGTGCACCAGGCCCACCCGGGCGACCTGGGTGAGATCGTCGAACGGTTCGCCGCGGCCGCTGAACTTGCGGGCGATATGGTCGGCCAGCGGAATGCAGCGCGCGATCAATTCGTTGCGCAGCGACGCCTGCTCCGTCGAATCCGGTTCGGTCCCGGCCAGCCGGACGAACAGGTCCGCGACATCGTCGTACCCACCAGCCGAGGACGAATTCTCCAGTTCTGCCCGGGTTTCGGTATCGGCTTCGGCGTCGGCTTCGGCGGTGTCGGTTTCGTTCGCCGAATCCGGCTGCTGCTCGTCTCCGGGAGATTCGAGCGGCTTCTCCTGCTCGGTCACTACGCTTTCCCCCGGACCCGACGGAACTCGACCGCTGTCGGATATCCGGAAACCTGCTGATCGAAGGGCTCCTGCCGGGTGTCCACCGAATCGGTCAACGTGCGCAGTACATGCCAGCCGAAACTCCGCGCGTCCGGCAGCCCCTCCCGTGCCGCCACCCCGGCTACCTGTACCCGCAGTTCGGTCTCACCGATGCTGAACACACACTGCAGGCTCGTATCCGGCGCCGCCAGGCCGATGAGCGTCGAGCACGCCTCGTCCACCGCCAGCCGGATATCGGCGACCTCGTCCAACGTGAAATCACTGAGCAGGACCAGGGTCTCGGCGAGACCGCGCACGATCGGCAACTGTGTCACCGATGCCGCCACCCGAATCTCCACCGGGGCACCGTGGAGCCCTTGTTCCGCCGAAGTATTGATCACGCAGCCGAGTGTATGGGCGAACCCCCGCAAAGAGGGGAGCGGGTCACGCCCGCAGGCCGAACCCGGCCGCGATACGCGGTCGCCGACGGCCGCGACCCCCAGCGAATACCACCTTCCGCGGCCGGAAGCACCCACCGGAACCGTCCGATCTCAAGGAAACAAGGGCGCCCGACGGTATGCGGCGGCGGGGAGGGCTCGTGCAGAGGCAGTTCACCGTCGAACACCGGCGAAGTCGTGCACGCCGCACTCCGCGACGAATTTCCGATCCACCCACCCCTCCTGCCCCGGATGGTCCGCATACATGGTCGGGGCCCGCCCCGGTTCCGGAGCGACAGAGCGAAGGAGCGAAGCGACTGAGCGGCGGAGTGAAGAACCGGGGTCAACAGGGCCCCGACCACCCCGCCGAAGGCGGGGAAACAGACACAGCCATACACTCCGGCTGTGACTGCGTCCGAGCCCACGTTCACCCGTCCCACGGTGCCGATGATCGCCCCGTCGATTCTGTCCGCGGATTTCGCCCGGCTGGCCGATGAGGCCGATGCGGTGTCGACCGCCGACTGGTTGCACGTCGATGTGATGGACGCGCATTTCGTCCCGAATCTGACATTGGGTCTACCGGTGGTGGAGAGCCTGCTGAAGGCCACCGATATTCCGCTGGACTGCCATCTGATGATCGAGAATCCGGGCCGGTGGGCGCCGCCGTACGCGGAGGCGGGTGCCTACAACGTGACTTTTCACGCCGAGGCGACCGAGGATCCCGTGGCCGTGGCCCGCGATATCCGGGCCGCCGGGGCCAAGGCGGGACTGTCGGTGAAGCCGAATACCCCGATCGAGCCCTATCTGGAGATCCTGCGCGATTTCGACACCCTGCTGGTGATGAGTGTGGAGCCCGGGTTCGGCGGGCAGTCGTTCATTCCGGAGGTGCTGGAAAAGGCCCGGATCGTGCGGCGTCTGGTGGACGCGGGCGAGTTGCGGCTGGTAGTGGAGATCGACGGCGGGATCAATGCCGACACCATCGAGCAGGCGGCGGCCGCGGGGATCGATTGTTTCGTGGCGGGTTCGGCCGTCTACAACACCGCGGATCCCGGCGCCACCGTGGAGAAACTGCGCCGGCAGGCCGAAGCCTGCCGACCGGCGCATCACGTCGTGTAGTGGGGCCGGATACCGCCGGTCGCGGTGAAGGGCGGTCCGGGCTAGCGGAGGCCGCGGGCGCTCTCGCGGGTCGCGTCGATCACCGCGTGCTGGGGTGGGCGGGTGCCCAGCGCGTCCGGTCCGGCCACCCATAGCCGATATCCGCTGGCCTCGTCCTCGGCGGACGGCAAAACGATCTGGCTGCCGGTGCCGGCGACAGTGGTGTAGAGCCGGAAGAGTTCGGCGGCCGCGGTGGCCGTGAATTCGTCGTGCCGGGTGGGGCCGGTGAGGAAGGTCCAGCGCCGGGCCCGGGGGTGGGCGAATACCGGACCGGCGATCCCGGCCGACCGCAGTCGGGTCAGTACCGGCTCGCCGAGTTCGGTCGGCATGGTGACCGCACCGTAGGTGGCGCCCACGTGCAGCAGGATCCGTGCGGATACCGGATCGACCACCGCCGGCAGCAGATCCTTCTCCCGGTACCGCCGGCAGTGTCGTTCCAGGGCGGTTTCGGTGAAAGTGGTCATTGCGGTTCGGCTTCCTCGAGTGGTGGCGTGCCTGGCTGGGGCTATGAGATCCGCCGGGGCGGATATCGGACGGATCCGGCCGGTGTGGCCACCGGGGGGATCCGCTGCCCGGACAACACTGTCGCTGGGCCGAGAGACGCCGGATCGCCACAGCGGGGCGGGGTGTACCCGGCCCGGGCTGTCTTCGGGCGGATCCAGCTGTCGTTGTGAAGGCTTGTGGCGCACGGTGTTCCGCGGCGGTGGCCGTCCTCGTACGAATACTGCGTCCGGCCGCACCACGGGTCGGTCGAGGTGGGTGAACCGGTCACCTCACAATATTGCGTCAGCTGTTGTGAGCGTGCAAATCGAGAAACATTTCGGGTTTCGATGCGGTCTCGTTCGGGGAAAGCGACGGTTGACGGGTCCGGTCCGGACCGGATTGCGGCCCGTCGTAAGTGGTATGGGTGAATATCGGGGAAATGTGACCACGGTCTCTGAACAGTAAAATTTCCGGATTTGCCCCGTCTGCTTCCTGCTGCCGGGATCGCAGTGTCCGGTGGGTGGCCGACGTCATGGCCGGGCCCGTGAACGGGCCACTAGTCTGAGGGTGGACGGCGAGCTG
Source organism: Nocardia sp. NPDC003963 (assembly GCF_053605105.1). Lineage (NCBI taxonomy): Bacteria > Bacillati > Actinomycetota > Actinomycetes > Mycobacteriales > Nocardiaceae > Nocardia > Nocardia sp. NPDC003963. Next base: position 80,615 of record NZ_JBSGIP010000002.1, on the reverse strand, counting down.
GGAATACTCGGTACCTCTCCCGCCGTTCCGTATGCGGAACACCGACGCGAAAACGGGAGAAGACATGTTCACGGGCATCGTCGAGGAACTGGGCGAGATCGTCGCCCGCGAACAGCTGACCGACGCGGCACGGCTGACGATCCGCGGGAAGCTGGTCACCTCCGATGCGGGGCACGGTGACTCGATCGCGGTCAACGGTGTCTGTCTCACTGTCGTCGATGTCCTCGACGAGGCGTTCACAGTCGATGTGATGGGTGAAACGCTGCGCCGGTCGAGTATCGGCGGTCTCGAACCCGGTTCACGGGTCAATCTGGAGCGCGCGGCCGCGGTGAACAGCCGCCTCGGTGGCCATATCGTGCAGGGGCACGTGGACGGCACCGGCACCATCCTGGCCCGGACACCGGAGGACAACTGGGAGGTGGTCCGGGTATCGCTGCCCGACGCGATCGCCAGGTATGTGGTGGAGAAGGGTTCCATCACCGTGAACGGCATCTCGCTCACCGTCTCCGGGCTCGGCCGGACCGATACCCCGGCCGCCGACGGTACCCGGGACTGGTTCGAGGTCTCGTTGATCCCGACCACCCTGAGCCTCACCGATCTGGGTGCGTCCACACCGGGCACGATCGTGAATCTCGAGGTCGATGTGATCGCCAAGTATGTCGAACGCCTCCAGCAGCGCGGCTGACGACTCCGGCCGCACCCGGACCGGCCGAACAGACCCAGTAGTGTGATCGGGACCTATCGAGATGGAGCATTGCAGACGTGACCAGGTTCGACAGCATCGAGCGCGCGGTCGCCGATATCGCGGCCGGTAAACCGGTCGTCGTGGTCGACGACGAGGACCGGGAGAACGAGGGCGACCTCATCTTCGCCGCGGAGAAGGCCACCCCGGAACTCGTGGCGTTCATGATCCGCTACACCTCGGGTTACATCTGCGTCCCGCTCACCGGTGACGACTGCGATCGGCTGGGCCTGCCCCCGATGTACGCGGTGAACCAGGACAAGCACGGCACCGCCTACACCGTATCGGTGGATGCGAAAGAGGGCGTGACCACCGGTATCTCCGGTGCGGATCGAGCCACCACCATCCGGCTGCTGGCCGACGGTGATGCCAAACCGAACGATTTCACCCGCCCGGGGCATGTGGTGCCGCTGCGCGCCAAGGACGGCGGTGTGCTGCGCAGGCCCGGTCATACCGAGGCCGCTGTCGATCTGGCGCGGATGGCCGGGCTGCGGCCGGCGGGCGTGATCTGCGAGATCGTCAGTCAGAAGGAAGACGGGCATATGGCCCGCACCGACGAGCTGCGGGTCTTCGCCGACGAACACGAACTGGCGCTGATCTCGATCGCCGAGATGATCGCCTGGCGGCGTAAGCACGAGAAGCATGTCGTGCGGGTCGCGCAGGCACGTATCCCCACCGTGCACGGCGAGTTCACCGCCGTCGGCTACCAGAGCATCTACGACGATGTCGAACACGTCGCGCTGGTCCGCGGGGATGTCGGCGACGGCGACGACGTCCTGGTCCGGGTGCACTCGGAATGCCTCACCGGCGATGTCTTCGGTTCGCTGCGCTGCGACTGCGGGCCGCAGCTGGACGCGGCCCTGGAGATGGTGGCCGCCGAGGGGCGCGGTGTGGTGCTCTACATGCGCGGGCACGAGGGTCGCGGTATCGGCCTCATGCACAAACTCCAGGCCTATCAGCTGCAGGACTCCGGGCACGACACCGTCGACGCCAATATCGAACTCGGCCTGCCCGCCGACGCCCGCGACTACGGGACCGGCGCGCAGATCCTGGTCGACCTGGGCCTGCGTTCCATGCGGCTGCTGACCAACAATCCGGCCAAACGGGTCGGGCTCGACGGTTACGGGCTGCGCATCACCGAACGGGTGCCCATGCCGGTCCGGGCCAATGCCGAGAACCTGCGTTATCTGCGCACCAAACGCGACCGGATGGGTCACGACCTGGTGGGTCTCGACGATCTGGATCTGGGGGAGACGGCGCAGTGACGACAGCGGCATCGAGAGGCGGAAAACGATGAGCGGCACCGGAGTACCGAGCTTCGCGCTCGCCGACGCCAAGGATCTGCGGCTGGCGATCGTGGCCTCGCGCTGGCATACCGAGATCTGCGACACCCTCGTCGCCAATGCCGAGAAGGTCGCCGCCGAGGCCGGGGTGCGCCACCTCACCGTCGCGCGCTGCGCCGGGGCGATGGAGCTGCCGGTGCTGGCCCAGGAGCTGGCCCGCACCCACGACGCCGTGGTCGCGCTGGGTGTGGTCATCCGCGGGGGCACCCCGCATTTCGACTACGTCTGTGATTCGGTGACCGCCGGCCTGACCCGGGTCTCGCTGGACGAGAGCACCCCGGTCGCCAACGGTGTGCTCACCACCGACAACGAAGCGCAGGCCCTCGACCGGGCCGGACTGCCGGATTCGGCGGAGAACAAGGGCGAACAGGCCGCCGCTGCCGCACTGGACGCCGCGCTCACTCTGCGCGGCCTGCGTTCGGCAGGCTGAGCCGTGCCGGTGGTGCGGATCTGGCGGCGGGGTGACGTGTCCGACGGTGGTGCGGGGACGTCCCCCGAATGGGAGCTGGATGTGCGCCCCCGTAAATCGCGGCGTACAGCGGCGATCGTCGCGGCGTTCCTGCTGGTGGCGTTCGTCCTGCTCGGGATCTTCCTGCGGGTCGGCTACACGGGCGTGAACTTCCGGGTGGTGGACCAGTTCGCGATGGCAGCCATCGGGTTCTTCGGTGCCGTGGCGACGCTACTGCTCACCAGGCCCCGGGTACGCGCGGGCCGCCGCGGCGTGGTGGTGCGTAATGTCCTCGGGGACAACGAATTCGAGTGGAAATATATTCGCGGTGTCTCGTTCCCCGACCGTAAGGCGTGGGCGCGGCTCGAGCTGGTGAACGACGATTACGTGCCGATGCTGGCCGTGCGGTCCAACGACGGTGAACATGCCGCGGCGGCCCTGGACCGGCTCCGCGAATTGGGCGCGAAATACGGCGTATCCGACTGACCGTCGCATCTCAGGGTGCATGGCCCGGGGTACCGGGGTGGCGGGACCGCTCGAGCGGTGAGCGGTCCGGGCGCCACGGCCGTCAGTCGACTCTGATGATCGGCGGGAGTTCGTAGGTTCCGTCGAGTACTGTCTCGTGCGGTTCGTAGATACGCAATAGTGGACGGAAAGCGTCGGCCGGGGTGGGTAACCAGTTCGCCCGCCGATCCGGGTCGGCCGGTGTGTCGTGCTGTAGTGCCACGACGAGCGATCCGTCCGGACCGGTGCGCAGCCCGGGGGTGCGGTCGCCCAGGGAGTACCGGAAGATCGGGTTGTCCACCAGATGGAAATCGGGTGTGTCGTACATGGTCACCGACCAGAACGCGGCACACGGTGGCGGTTCGGCGAAGCACAGTTCGTAGCGGTGGGTGCCCTCCAGCGGCCGGCCCTCGCTATCGGTGTAGATCATCGCGTAGGCCGCCTCGTAGCCGTGGTTACCCCAGAGACCGCCGCGGGCCGCGGCGGCCCGCAGCAGATAGCGGTCCGGATCGTCGGGAAGTCTCCAGTGCGGGTCGTCCCGGGTGCCGATCCCGAAGAAATCCAGGTTGTAGTCGAACAGGTGGTAGCTCTGATTCCAGCCGTTCTGCCGCGGGACGCTGCCGTGGGTCAGCTCCGTTTCCAGCCGCTGCCGACCCGCCGCCAGTCCTTTCCGCAGTGCCGTGGCCCGGACGGGGTCGAGATCGGCATAGGGCGTGTCGGCCTCCAGCAACCCGAGTGGTTCGAAACGCTGCTGATAGCGGCGATCGCGTTCGGCCGGGGGAAAAGCACGCATACCGACGCGGAGCTGTTCGAAGAAACCGAGGTCGGCGGGTACCCCGGGGGTGCGAGCGGGCAGACCCGGCCCGGAACCCGGCGGCGTCGAGCGCAGACCCTCCTGTAGGGCGCGAACCGCCGGGAGATCGGCGTCCCCGTCCACCGCCCACCGGCCGACGATGGTCACGACGGAGGTGGGGCATTCGATCACGGTCACGCCCTCCGCGGGCATCCCGTCCCATTCGGGCGGTACCAGTAGATACGACGCCGCCAGGCTGCCGGTGGCCCGGCGGCCGATATAGGCGAAGTTGTTCGTCCAGGTGTCGACGAACTGCAGCACGTAGTAGCGGCCGGCCGTATCCGGGACATCGAGCCGAACCGGGCCGCCCGCGGTGGTGATATTCGCGATCGAGTAGACGGTGTCGTTGTTGACGGAGACGAAGGTGTCCCGCGGACCGGCCAGCGCGGTGGCGTGGCTGAACTCGTTCAGCGGTGCCGGAGGCAAGCTGCCCATACCTTCGCTGGTGAATCGCGCGATCTGCTGGAGATCGAAGACGAGGGGGAAGCCGTAGACGAACGCGTCGGCCGCCAGCGTGGTGAGTTCGGCTCCGGACATCCCGGCGGCATCGGTGTTCGACATGGCCACCAGGGGAGCACGGGGTCGTCGTGCGGCGGATCGCCCGGAGCGGGTGATCCGCCGACGGCCGGTCAGCGAGTGTCGCCGAGTACCTCGCCTTCGCGCCGGGGGTCGGCCCCGCCCACCCAGCCGGTGTCACCGTCGCGGCCGAGCACACTGAGCCCGCTGGTCTGCGGGTCCACCGATACCTGATGGCCGCGTTCGCGTAACCGGGTGACCAGCGGATCGTGGGCGCCGTCGTCGGTCGCGTCGATCGCCGGATGCTCGCCGCCGATATTGGTGACGGGCGTATTCGCCGCACCGAACGCCACCGCGGATATCGCCTGCTGCGGGTCCAGCCCCCAGTCCAGCATGCCGACAAGGGTTTTCACCACGAACTGGATGATGACCGAACCGCCCGGCGATCCGACCACATGGGTGAGCGCACCCCGCTCGGCGCCGTCCCCGCCTTCGAACACCAGGGTCGGGCTCATGGAACTGCGTGGGCGTTTACCCGGTTCTATCCGGTTCGCGACCGGTTTTCCGTCGGCGCCGAGTGGATCGGTCGCGAAATCGGTCAGCTGATTGTTCAGCAGGAACCCGTCGACCATATGGAAGGAGCCGAACGCGGATTCCACCGTCGTGGTCATGGCCGCGGCGTTGCCGTAGGAGTCGACCACCGAGATATGGCTGGTGCCGTGCTCGGGTTGCTGGGGGCCGATACCCACCGGCGCGGCCCCGAAATCACCGGGCTGCGCGGTGCCCATCGTCTTGCGCGGGTCGATGAGTTCGGCCCGTGTGTCCAGGTACTCCGGGTTCACCAGGGTTTCCGGTGAATTGCCGGGCAGCGGAACGTAATCCGGATCGGCGACGAATTTGTCACGATCGGCGTAGGCCAGGCGTTCGGCCTCGGCGACGAGATGGACCGCCTCGGCCTGCGGGACACCGCCGTTCCGGTCCAACCGCTCCGGTGGCATGGCGGGGAGATCGAAATTCTCCAGGATGCCCAGTGTGGCGGCCACCGTGATACCACCGGAGGACGGGCCCGGCATTCCGCAGATCTCGTGCCCGCGGTAGCCGGTGCACAGCGGGGTGCGTTTCACCGCCCGGTAGGAGTCGAGGTCGGCCGCTTCCATGAGGCTCGGGGTGCGCCCCCCGGCCGGTGAACCGGCCGCGGCGACGATGTCCTGGGCGATCGTTCCGGTGTAGAACCCGTCCGCCCCCTCGGTGGCCACGGTGTTCAATGTCTTCGACAGGGCCGGATTGGTGAGTACGGTGCCCGCGGCCCGCGGCGAGCCGTCCGGGTTCAGGAAGTATTCGGCCGCGGCCGGGTCGCGGGCCAGTTCGGCCGCGGAATCCGCGATCTGGCCGGCCAGTCGCGGACTGATCTCGAACCCCTGATCGGCCATCGAGACGGCCGGGTCGAACAGTTCCCGCCACGGGATATGACCGTGCTCGGAATGGGCAAGCTCGAGCATACGGACCACACCCGGAACACCGACCGACCGACCACTGGCCCGGGTATCCGGTTTCGGTTCGGTACGGTCGGTATCGCTGATCCAGCGCAGATAGTTCTCGGTGGCCTGCGCCGGTGCGGTCTCCCGGCCGTCGTAGGCGTCCAGGGTCTCGTGCTCGGCGTCGTAGTAGAGCAGGAACGCGCCACCGCCGAGCCCGGAAGCCTGCGGTTCGGTGAGCCCCAGCACGGTCTGCGCGGTGATCAGCGCATCCGCCGCGGTACCGCCGGCGCGCAACACCTCGCAGGCAGCACGGGTCGCGTGGGAGTTCGCGGTGGATACGGCGTAGCCGCTGGTGCGGACGGCGGTCATCTCGCTGCGGTAACCCGAGGCGATCTCCGGGTTCGTCGCGAGATCCCGGGAGGTGGGGGCGGCCGAGCCCGCCTGCGGTGCGGCGGTCACCGGAGTGCCGTTCGGCATCGGGGTACACGGGCCGGCGGACCCGGTATCGTCGGAACATCCGCTGAGCGAGCCTGCCACGAGCAGCGCCGTTACTGCCAGCGCGTACCGAATCCGTTGTATCGGGCGCATATTCGAACTCTAGCGGGACCGGGCGGCAGTGGCGGCCGAACGCGCCCGGCCCGGGGGATTCGCGTACGGAACCGCCGGGCCGCGGATGCGGCGGCGCGACGCGGCCGCCCCGGCAGGTGGTCCGGCGCGACCCGGTGATCCGCCCCGCGCCGGGGCCGGCCGCCCCGTTCGTCCTCCCGCTGTCCCCGGAGCCCGCCGACCGGCGGCCGAGTGTGTCCGAGGCCGCTACTACGCTGGATACGTGGCAGATCCCGCGACGTACCGGCCGCAGCCCGGCTCAATTCCGCTCGAACCCGGTGTCTACAAATTCCGGGACTCCTACGGCCGGGTCATCTATGTGGGTAAGGCGAAAAGCCTGCGTAACAGGCTCAACTCGTACTTCGCCGATATCACCGCGCTGCATCCACGGACCCGCCAGATGGTCACCACCGCCGCGAGCGTCGAATGGACCGTGGTGTCCACCGAGGTGGAAGCGCTGCAGCTCGAATACAACTGGATCAAGGAATTCGATCCGCGGTTCAACGTCCGCTACCGCGACGACAAGTCCTATCCGGTGCTGGCGGTCACCCTGAACGAGGAGTATCCGCGGCTGTTCGTCTACCGGGGGGCGCGGAAGAAAGGGGTCCGGTATTTCGGCCCCTACGCTCATGCCTGGGCGATCCGGGAGACCCTGGATCTCCTGCTCCGGGTCTTCCCCGCGCGTACCTGTTCGGCCGGGGTCTTCAAACGGCACAGCCAGATGGGCCGGCCCTGTCTGCTCGGCTATATCGACAAATGTTCGGCCCCGTGCGTGGGACGTGTCTCCGCGGCCGAGCATCGGCAGATCGTCGACGATTTCTGCGATTTCCTGGCCGGTCGCACCGATCGGATGGTCAAGGATCTGGAACGCCGGATGCAGACCGCCGCCGAGGACCTCGATTTCGAGACCGCGGCGCGGCTGCGCGACGATGTGCAGGCGCTGCGCCGGGCGCTGGAGAAACAGGCGGTGGTCCTGGGCGACGGCACCGACGCCGATGTGATCGCCTTCGCCGGGGACGACCTCGAGGTCGCCGTACAGATCTTCCATGTGCGGGACGGCCGGGTGCGCGGCCAGCGCGGCTGGGTGGTGGACAAATCCGGTGACGCCGCCGATACCGCCGAACACGGTGGTGAGCTGGCCGCGCTGGTGGAACAGTTCCTCACCCAGTTCTACGGGGAGCAGGCCGCGGTGGCCGAACAGACCGCCGGCGAGCAGCCCGCGGCCGTGGTGCCGCGGGAGGTACTGGTCCCCGAACTACCGGCCGACGCCGAGGAGGTGCAGCGCTGGTTGTCGACGCTGCGGGGTGCGTCGGTGCGGCTGCGGGTCCCGCAGCGTGGTGACAAGAAAGCCCTCGCCGAGACCGTGGCACGTAATGCGAAGGAAGCCCTGGCCCAGCACAAACTCCGCCGGGCCGGTGACCTGACGTCGCGTTCGGTGGCGCTCCAGGACATCCAGGACGCCCTCGATCTCGATACCGCCCCGCTGCGGATCGAATGTGTGGATATCAGCCATGTACAGGGCACCGATGTGGTGGCCTCGCTGGTGGTGTTCGAGGACGGACTGCCCAAGAAATCCGATTACCGCCACTACGCCATCCGCGAGGCCGCCGGTGACGGGCGCTCCGACGATGTCGCCAGTATCGCGGAGGTGACCAGGCGCCGCTTCGCGCGGTTGCGGCGCGAGCGCGATACCACCGAACAGGCGGATCTCGCGGGTTCGGTGCCGGTCGAGGAGTTCGGCTCGCCCGCCGTGGAGAACGGTGCCGGCGCCGAGCCGGTGGACGCCGAGGCGGAGATCGTGACCCGGCCCGGTATCGATCCGAAGACCGGCCGGCCGCGCAGATTCGCCTATCCGCCGAACCTCTACGTCGTCGACGGTGGCGCACCTCAGGTCGCGGCCGCCGCGGAGGTGCTCGAGGAATTCGGCATCACCGATATCGCCGTCGTCGGCCTGGCCAAACGACTGGAGGAGGTGTGGGTCCCCGGTGAGCCCGATCCCGTGGTGCTGCCGCGCACCAGCGAGGCCCTCTACCTGCTCCAGCGGGTACGTGACGAAGCACACCGCTTCGCCATCACCTTCCATCGGAGCAAACGGTCCCGGCGGATGACGGCCTCTGCGCTGGACACCGTCCGCGGCCTCGGTGAAACCCGGCGGACCGCGCTGGTGACCCATTTCGGCTCGGTCGCGCGGCTGAAGGAGGCCACCGTCGAAGAGATCATCGAGGTTCCCGGTATCGGTCGCGCCACCGCCGAGGCGGTACTGGCGGCATTGCACGAGCGATAGCGTCCGGCGCGGCGCCCGCCGCAACTGCGCGGCGACCGGCGCCGGTCACGTACGTTTGTTCCTGCGTCCCGCGGTAGCAGCCGGGACGCGGCCCTACAGCAAGGTGACCGAAACGCATTCCCGAACAAGATCCGGGTGGTACATGACTCGCGTCGAATCGAACAACAGTACGAAGGTGGTGCCGGGTGCCGGATCCGGCGCGGGCACCCCGGTCGAAGTCGTGATGGTGACCGGCCTGTCCGGTGCGGGGCGGGGCACGGCCGCGCGGGTACTCGAGGATCTGGGCTGGTACGTCACCGACAACCTGCCGCCGGAACTGATCGGCCGCATGGTGGAGCTGGGTTCCTCCGCCGATCCGCCGATCCGGCGGCTGGCGATCGTGATGGATGTGCGCAGCCGCTTCTTCACCGGCGATATGCCGGCGGTCATCGAGCAGTTGCGTACGCGGGGGGTGCCCACCCGGATCCTGTTCCTCGAGGCGTCCGACGATGTGCTGATCCGCCGGTTCGGTTTCGCCCGGCGCCGCCACCCGCTGCAGAACGACAGCGCCGACGGGACGCTCTCGGCGGGGATCGCGGCCGAACGGGTCCGGCTGGCCGGTATGAAGGCCGCCGCGGATGTGGTCATCGACACCACCGAACTGTCCATCCACCAATTGCACCGGAAATTGGAGGAGGTCTACGGCGGCGGCACGCCGGCGGCGCTGCAGTTGACCGTTCAATCGTTCGGATTCAAGTACGGTGTCCCGCTGGACGCGGACATGGTGCTGGATGTGCGTTTCCTGCCCAACCCGCACTGGGTACCTGAACTCCGTCAGCACAGCGGTCAGGAAACGGTGGTCAGCGACTATGTGCTGTCGCGTCCGGGCGCCGACGACTATCTGCGGACCTGTGACCACCTGATCGAGCTGACCACCCAGGGTTATCGCCAAGAGGGGAAGCGTTACATGACGGTCGCAGTGGGCTGCACCGGCGGTAGACATCGCAGCGTCGCGATCGCCGAGGCCCTCGGCAAGATCACCGGTAGCCGGATCGAGGAGGGCGCGGACGGGCCGGTGGACGCGGTACGAGTGCTGCACCGGGATCTGGGGCGTGAATGATGAACTCGGAGAACGAATCCGCAGACCCATCCGGTCCCGCGGTCGTCGCGCTCGGCGGCGGCCACGGCCTGTACGCGACCCTGTCCGCGATCCGGCGGATCACCCGCCGGATCAGTGCGGTGGTGACGGTCGCCGACGACGGCGGCTCGTCCGGGCGGTTACGCGCCGAACTGGGGGTACCGCCCCCCGGAGATCTGCGGATGGCGCTCGCGGCGCTAGCCGCCGACGCCGACGGGGTGCTCACCCGCACCGTGCAGCACCGGTTCGGCGGTACCGGCGCGCTGGCCGGGCATTCCGTCGGCAACCTGTTGCTGGCCGGTCTCACCGAAGTACTCGGCGACCCGGTGGCCGCGCTCGACAAGGTGGGTGAGCTACTGGGTATCAGCGGTCGAGTGCTGCCCATGTCGAATATCCCGTTGGATATCGAAGCGGATGTATCCGGGCTGGAAGCCGATCCACGGGTGAGCCGCTGTATCCGTGGCCAGGTCGCGGTCGCCACGACACCGGGCAAGGTGCGGCGGGTGCGGCTGCTGCCCGCCGATCCGCCGTCCTGCGGCGAAGCCACCGCTGCCATCGAACGGGCGGACGCGGTGATCCTCGGGCCGGGTTCCTGGTTCACCAGTGTCATACCGCATCTGCTGGTACCGGGGTTGCGCGACGCACTCGTGCGCACCCGGGCGCGTAAAGTGCTGATCCTGAACCTCGCCGCGCAGCCGGGTGAGACCGCGGGGTTCTCCGCCGAACGGCATCTGCATGTATTGTCCCAGCACGCACCGGATTTCGCGGTCGACGAGGTTCTGGTCGATTCCGGGTGTGTGCCGGAAGGGCGGGAGCGTGAGCATGTGGCCAGAGCTGCCGGTCAATTACGGGCGCGAGTAGTCTTTTCCGATGTCGCCGACGCGGGAACCGACCGGCACGACTCCGGAAAGCTCGCCGCCGCACTGGATCAACTGATCCACGAGCCTCGGCCACAGTTGCCGGGGTTTCGAGTCGAGGGACGGCACATGGGTCAGGATGTGCGGTCCGGGTTGGGTGGAAAGGAGCACGTCTCGTGGCGATGACAGCCGAAGTGAAAGACGAGCTGAGCCGGCTCGCCGTAACACAGGTGAGTGCGCGCAAAGCCGAACTGTCCGCCCTGCTGCGTTTCGCCGGCGGCCTCCATATCGTCGGTGGGCGGGTGATAGTGGAAGCCGAAGTCGATATGGGTTCCATCGCCCGGCGGCTACGGCGGGAGATCTTCGAACTCTACGGATACGGGTCGGATGTGCATGTGCTCAGTGCCGGTGGCCTGCGCAAATCCTCCCGCTACGTGGTCCGGGTCGCGAAGGAGGGCGAAGCGCTGGCCCGGCAGACCGGTCTGCTGGATGTGCGTGGCCGTCCGGTGCGCGGCCTACCCGCCCAGGTCGTCGGCGGTAGCGTCGCGGACGCGGAAGCCGCGTGGCGTGGCGCCTTCCTGGCCCATGGTTCGCTCACCGAACCCGGCCGCTCCTCGGCCCTCGAGGTGAGCTGCCCCGGACCCGAAGCCGCCCTGGCGCTGGTCGGTGCCGCACGGCGGCTCGGGATCTCGGCCAAAGCACGGGAAGTGCGTGGCACCGACCGGGTCGTGGTCCGCGACGGTGAGGCGATCGGCGCCCTCCTCACCCGCATGGGCGCCCAGGACACCCGGCTCACCTGGGAAGAACGGCGGATGCGGCGGGAAGTCCGCGCCACCGCCAACCGGCTCGCCAATTTCGACGACGCCAACCTGCGCCGCTCGGCGCGCGCCGCGGTCGCCGCGGCGGCCCGGGTGGAACGGGCCCTGGAACTGCTCGGCGAAGACGTACCGGACCACCTGGCCGCGGCGGGGAAGCTGCGGGTCGAGCACCGGCAGGCCTCCCTCGAAGAACTCGGCCAGCTGGCCGATCCACCGATGACCAAGGACGCGGTAGCGGGCCGGATCCGGCGCCTGCTGTCGATGGCCGACCGGCGGGCGAAAGAACTGGGGGTGCCGGATACGGAATCGGCGGTCACGGCGGAGCTTCTCGACGACGCCTGAGGTCTTCCGCGGCCCGGCCGGACGGCCGTCGATCATCCGTCCGGCCGGTGCGTGGATACCCGGTGCTCACCAACGCCAGGTGCCTGTCGGAGAGGTGACCGCGAGGCATTAGGGTGAACAGGGCATCGGAACGATCCGCTTGACAGCTGAGGAGCGATAACGTGACTGTCCGGGTAGGTATCAACGGCTTCGGCCGTATCGGACGCAACTTCTTCCGGGCGGTGGAGGCGCAGAAGGCGCTCGGCACCACCGATATCGAGATCGTGGCGGTCAACGACCTCACCGACAACGCGACCCTCGCCACCCTGCTGAAGTACGACTCGATCCTGGGCCGGCTGCCCCAGGATGTGTCGCTCGAGGGTGAGGACACCATTGTGGTGGGCGATCAGCGCATCAAGGCGCTGGCCATCAAGGAAGGCCCGGCGGCGCTGCCGTGGGGCGATCTGGGGGTGGACGTGGTGGTCGAGTCCACCGGTATCTTCACCGACGCCACCAAGGCCAAGGGGCATCTGGCCGCCGGCGCCAAGAAGGTCATCATCTCCGCCCCGGCCAAGGGCGAGGACATCACCATCGTGATGGGTGTCAACGACGACAAGTACGACGGCAGCCAGAACATCATCTCCAACGCCTCGTGCACCACCAACTGCCTCGGCCCGCTGGCCAAGGTCCTGCACGACGAGTTCGGCATCGTCAAGGGTCTGATGACCACTATTCACGCCTACACGCAGGACCAGAACCTGCAGGACGGCCCGCACAAGGATCTGCGCCGGGCCCGCGCCGCCGCGGTGAACATCGTGCCGACCGGCACCGGTGCGGCCAAGGCCATCGGCCTCGTGCTGCCGGAGCTCAACGGTAAGCTCGACGGTTACTCGCTGCGGGTGCCGATTCCCACCGGCTCGATCACCGACCTGACGGCCGATCTCGCCAAGAAGGCGAGCGTCGACGAGATCAACGCCGCGTTCAAGGCCGCTGCCGAGGGGCCGCTGAAGGGCATCCTGAAGTACAGCGTGGACCCGATCGTGTCCAGCGATATCGTCACCGACCCGCACTCGTCGATCTACGACGCGCCGCTCACCAAGGTGATCGACGACCAGGTGAAGGTCTACTCCTGGTACGACAACGAGTGGGGTTACTCCAACCGCCTCGCCGACCTCATCGGCCTCGTCGGCAAATCCCTCTGAGGAACGGCGTGACTGTCAAAACTCTGGAAGATCTCCTCGCCGAGGGCGTCGAGGGGCGCGGGGTGCTGGTGCGCTCCGACCTCAACGTTCCGCTGGACAACGGGCAGATCACCGATCCGGGCCGGATCGTGGCATCGGTGCCGACCATCCGGGCGCTGGTGGAAGCCGGTGCGAAGGTGGTCGTCACCGCGCATCTCGGTCGTCCGAAGGGCGCCCCGGACCCGGCCCTGTCACTGGCTCCGGTGGCGACCCGGCTCGCCGCCGAACTGGGCCGCAATGTGCAGCTCGCCGGTGATGTGGTGGGTCAGGACGCGCTGGCGCGGTCCGAGGGCCTGACCGACGGTGATGTGCTGCTGTTGGAGAACATCCGCTTCGATCCGCGGGAGACCGGCAAGGACGACGCCGAGCGCGCGAAACTGGCCGCCGCGCTGGTGGAACTGGTCGGTGACGACGGCGCGTTCGTCTCCGACGGGTTCGGTGTGGTGCATCGCAAGCAGGCCTCGGTGTACGACGTGGCGAAACTGCTGCCGCACTACGCGGGCACGCTCGTCGCGGCGGAGGCCGAGGTGCTGGCCAAGCTCACCGAATCCACCGACCGCCCGTACGCGGTGGTGCTGGGCGGGTCCAAGGTGTCGGACAAGCTGGCCGTGATCGAGGCGTTGGCCCCCAAGGTCGACACCCTGGTCATCGGTGGCGGCATGTGCTTCACCTTCCTTGCCGCCGAAGGGCTTTCGGTCGGCTCCTCGCTCTTGCAGGAGGAGATGATCGATACCTGCAAGGGTTTGCTGGATCGCTACGCCGATGTCATCCATCTGCCGCGCGATATCGTGGTCGCCGATTCCTTCTCCGCCGACGCGGAGTCGAAGGTCGTTCCGGCGCACGAGATCCCGGACGGCTGGCTGGGCCTGGACATCGGCCCCGAATCGGTGGAGCGTTTCGCGGTGTTGCTCACCGAGGCGCGCACCGTGTTCTGGAACGGCCCGATGGGCGTGTTCGAGTTCGAGAAGTTCGCGGCCGGAACCCGCGGGGTCGCCGAGGCCATTGCCACGGCCACCGGCAAGGGCGCGTTCACCGTGGTCGGTGGCGGCGATTCCGCCGCGGCCGTGCGGGCGCTCGGTATCCCGGAGAGCGATTTCTCGCATATCTCCACCGGCGGCGGTGCCTCGCTGGAGTACCTGGAAGGGAAGACGCTGCCCGGTATCAGCGTGCTCGAGGAAGCGGAGGGCGCATAGATGGCCCGGAAACCGCTGATCGCGGGCAACTGGAAGATGAACCTCAATCACCTCGAGGCCATCGCCCTGGTGCAGAAGATCGCGTTCGCGCTGCCCGACAAGTACTTCGACAAGGTCGATGTCACGGTGATCCCGCCGTTCGTCGATATCCGCAGTGTGCAGACGCTGGTCGAGGGCGACAAACTCCGCGTCACCTACGGTGCGCAAGATGTATCGGTGCACGAATCGGGCGCCTACACCGGTGAGATCAGCGCGGCCATGCTGGCGAAGCTGGGTTGCGCGTTCGCGGTGGTCGGGCATTCCGAGCGCCGCCAGTACCACAACGAGGACGACGCCACCGTGCTGGCGAAGGCCAAGCAGGCACTGAAGCACGACATCACACCGATCGTCTGCATCGGTGAGGGGCTGAACGTGCGCGACGCGGGTACCCATGTCGAGTACAACCTCGAACAGTTGCGGGGTTCGCTGAAGGGCCTGTCCGCCGAGGAGATCGCGAAGGTGGTGATCGCCTACGAACCCGTCTGGGCGATCGGTACCGGCAAAGTCGCGACACCTGCCGACGCGCAGGAGGTGTGCGGTGCGATCCGCGGCGAACTGGTGCAGCTGGCCGGCGCGCAGGTCGCCGAGACCGTTCGCGTGCTCTACGGCGGCTCGGTGAACGCGAAGAATGTCGGCGAGCTGAGCAAGCAGACCGATATCGACGGGGCCCTGGTGGGCGGGGCGTCGCTCAAGGGCGACGAATTCGCCACCCTGTCCGCCATCGCGGCGGGTGGACCACTGCCCTGATCGATCGATCCTCGACGAGGCCCGCCGGTTTCCGACCGGCGGGCCTCGTCGTCTGCTCCCGCGCGCGTGGGACGGTCGTTCGATATCAGCTCGGGTTCGCCGGTAGTACCCGGGTCCCCTCGCGCAATTCGGCGGGCACGGCGACCACCGAGGAGAGGGGCGGATCGTGCTCGGCCGCCGCCGATACAGCCTCGTCGGGTGCGCGGATGGTGACCACGGCGTCGGTGGGCGAAGTGCCGTCCGGCACCTCCACGCCGAGCCATGACACGCCGTCCTCTTCGATCACCCGTGCCCGGTTGACCCCGACCGTCGCGTAGACATCGTGGCGCATGCCCGCGTCGTGCAGTACCTCCGCGGCCTGCGCCGCGTGCCCGTATTCGGGATTTCCGGCATCGCAGGCCAGCATCAGCGCCGGCCGGCGGGGCGAGGCCAGGGAAGCCTCCCGGAAGTGCCGGTTCGCGGCCAGGACATGTCCGAAGAAGCGGCCGGGAGCGAGCAGTATCCGCCAGTCCGGGGCGTCGTCGGTTCCGACATTGGCTTCGATCTCGAAACCGCGTCGGGTCGCGTGGGCGTGGACATAGAGCAGCCCGTCGCGCGCGCTGTCGGCCCAGGGGGCACGGACCGGGGGTCCGAGTTCTTCCCAGCTCTCCCGGTTCCGCCCACTTGCTCTCCGGGCCTCGGGGACGAATTCGGTATCGCTGCGCCGGTCGGGCATCCGCGACCATGCGGCGTAGTGCTCGCGGTCGGGTTTGGACTGGCCGGTGACTCTGGTCGGGAAAGAGACCCCGATGACCCGCCCGGTGTGATCCACGAGCGGCATACTGCGGATCTGACGGGATTCGAAGGTGAAATGCCGGTATCGCCCGTCCCACCCGATCAGCCACGGTCCACGCGAACCCGGATCCGAAACGATCTGGGAGAGAGAGGGACCCGGCGTGGCCGCGTTCTCCAGACCCGATCCGGCATTGCGCACTGTTCCGCTGTAGGACGTGTACCGCTCGTGGAGCCCCCGGATCTCCTTCTCGGTGGCGCGGGCGATCGCTTCGGCCGCCTCCCGCATCGTCGCGGCCGCCCTGAGGCTGGGGATCGGCCTGTCGTGCGGCCCGTTCATGCGTCGATTATGAGGGGTTCCCACCCAGGAAGTGAAATGCTAGAATTTGCCAATTTTGTTGGCCTGTAAGGGGTCCGCCACTCGCGTGGGGTTGCTGTGGTGGTGGGGCAGGGCCGGCATACAACGAGATCCGAGGACGTATACCCGTGGGTGAGATACCACCGGAGGCAGTCGCGCATGACAACAACTGGTTCGTCCTGATCGACCCCGGGTGGGACGGTACCGTCCTGTCCGGCCCGCCGCCGGTGGGGGCCGTGGTGGGCGGGTGGGAGTTGCGCGCGGACGGGCGTCCCGGACCGTTCCGGCCGAACCCGCACTACCGTCCCAGCGGACCGGACGTGCCGACGGACCCGCTCGATGCCGTGCTACGCCGGATCGCGGCCGGCGAACCGCTCGGTACCGATCTGCTGCGGATGCTACGGGAGTCGGTGGTGGAGATCGGCTGCGACGAGTCCGGTCACCCGCTGCCGGGCAGGGCCCCCGACAAGACAGCGTGCGTCGTCGTCGCCACCGCCGAACTGCAGAAGGACCGTATCGATGTCGACCGGTGGCTGCCGATCCAGGGCCGGGATCTCCCGGCCGCGATCCCGCCCGGTATGGATGTCCTGTTCAACCCGGCAGGCGCGGCGCCGCTGCGGTTGCACGCCGCGGCGCTGAGTTCGGCGCCGGTCGACGAGGAGAACCGGTAACAACCGCTCGGTGGGCCCCGTCGCCCGGCATCCGAGTGGATCGAGTGTTGTTACTGCGCGCGTAGCGTCAGGCCGTGACCGTTCGGGTTGCGCAGGGTCAGGGTATCGGCGTCGACTGTGGCCTGCGCGGTACCGTCCAGGGTGGCCAGGACCGCCTGTTCGACTTCCATGATCTCCGGCGCGCACATCATCCGCGTGGTGGCGGCGGTGAAGGCGATATCGGCCCCGGGTGTTGTCTCGGTGACCACGGCGCGGCCGGAGAGTCGGTTGCAGCCGGCGAAGCCGGTGAGTGCATCGTCGGCGCCGATGGTGAGGGTGGGCCGTACCTGGTCGACGGTCACCGAGGAGATCTGCGCGTCAGGGGTGAGCAGGGTGGTCACCACCCATTCCGTACCGCGGATCGGGCGGTCCGGTCGGAGCGCTTTCTTGTCCACCAGTACAACCGTCGTCTCCTTGCCGGTCAGGGTCAGCCGATCCCGATCGAGCTGCCAGGTGGGATCGGCGCGCAGCAGATCGCCGATCCAGGCATCGGATCCGGCGCGATCGCCCGGACAGCCGACGAGGGTACTGGCGAGGTCGGAGACGTGCAGGACGTTGTCGCGCAGATCCACCGCACCACTGTGGGTGTTGCATCCGGCCGCCGCCGAGATCCGGTCGTCGGCGAACGTCAGAGTGAGCGGACCGCCGCCGGGGATGGGCGTACCCGTGACCTCGGTGGATATATAGGTACGGCCCATCGGAGTGGGTTCGGGCGGCGCCGGCTCGTTGTGCGAGCATGCTGTCGCGGCCAGCAGGAGCAGCGATATCGCCGCACCGAATCGGAGCGCTCGTCCCGGCATGACGGCGATGCTACCCGGCAGGTCGCCACGACTGGTGCGGCCCGACCCGCCCGTCGCTCGAATCTCGTTGATTACAACGCTTCCTACCTGGGCTGTTGTCCCCATATCCTCGCTCGGCGTCGATGCGGGAGCGAAGGGAACACGATGTCACTACTGGAAACGGGGCCTGCGCCCACCCGTACGGCCGAGGGTGGGCTCGCCGCCGCCGATACCCGGAAAGCGGTCGCGGCGAGCCTGATCGGCACCACCGTCGAGTGGTACGACTTCTTCCTCTACGCCACCGCGGCGAGCCTGGTGTTCGACAAGCTCTTCTTCCCGAACAACAGTGCGTTCGTCGGAACCATGCTGTCGTTCGCGACCTTCGCGGTCGGTTTCGTGATGCGGCCGATCGGCGGCCTGGTCTTCGGGCATATCGGTGACCGGATCGGCCGGAAGCGAACACTGGCGCTGACCATGGCGATCATGGGTGTTTCCACTGCCCTGATGGGTGTCCTGCCCACCGCCGCCGCGATCGGTGTCGCGGCGCCGATCCTGCTCCTGCTGCTGCGCATGCTGCAGGGGTTCGCGCTCGGCGGTGAATGGGCCGGTGCGGTGCTGCTGGCCGTCGAACACAGCCCACGTAAGAAGGTGGGATTGTTCGGCAGCTACCCGCAGGTCGGTCTGGCGCTCGGGCTCGCCCTGGGCACCGGTGTGTTCGCGCTGCTGCGGACGACGCTGAGCGAAGCGGCGTTCCTCGACTACGGATGGCGGATCGCGTTCGGCGCCAGCCTGGTGCTGGTGGTGATCGGGTTGGTCGTCCGACTCGAGATCGACGAAACCCCCGCGTTCCAAGAGGTGAACCGGCTCAACCGGATATCGAAAGTGCCCGTGGTCGAGCTGTTCCGTAACGTGCGGTCCCGGCGCAACACCGTGCTCGGGCTGCTCTCGCGCTGGGGCGAGGGCGCGGCATTCAACACGTGGGGCGTTTTCGCGATCACCTTCGCCACCGGGCAGCTCGGTTTCGAGCAAGTTCCGGTGCTGGTGGCGGTTACCGTCGCCGCACTGGTGATGGCGGCGCTCATCCCGGTCTCGGGTCTGCTCGCCGACCGATACGGGCCGCGCCGGGTCTACATCGCCGGTATCGCCGCCTACGGGCTGCTGGTGTATCCGGTGTTCGCGCTTTTCGAAACCGGGAACATCGTGGTCTTCGCGCTCGCGATCCTCGCGGTGTTCGGTGTGGCGCATGCGCTGTTCTACGGCGCGCAGGGCACGTTGTACGCGGGACTGTTCCCGGCCGAGGTGCGCTACACCGGCCTGTCGTTCGTCTACCAGTTCTCCGGAATCTACGCGTCGGGCCTCACCCCGATGATCGTCACCGCTCTGATCGCGGCGGGTGGTTCGACGCCGTGGCTGGCCTGCGGATACCTGGTGGCCACCGCGGTGGTGAGCGTGATCGCCACGCTCTTCATCAGCGAAGACGACCGGCTCACCGCCTGATCGTAAGGTTCGCCGCAGCGCCACTGTGCGGATCGCCCGCTCGTGGCGCCGCGGGTGTTGTCGCGGGGCCACGATGCGCCCGGTCCGTGGCCTGCCGGGAACCGGTCACGGGCCCCTTCGGGCGGCGGACCGGTCAGAGCGCGAGGCTATGCTGTCCCGAGTGACCACAGCCGTATCGAAACCTGTTTCCACTTGGGCGCCGTTGCGGTCGCGGGTCTATCGTGCGTTGTGGATCGCGCAGCTGGTTTCCAATCTGGGTACCTGGATGCAGATGGTCGGGGCGCAATGGGTGCTGGTCGACGAACCGAATGCCGCCGCGCTGGTCTCCTTCGTCCAGACCGCGACGACGCTGCCGGTGATGATCCTGGCCATCCCGTCCGGCGTGCTGGCCGATCTACTCGACCGCCGGCGCCTGCTGCTCGGAGCCCAATCCACGATGGCGGTCCTGGCGATCACCCTGGCGGTATCCACCGCCGCCGGGCACACCACCCCCTCGGTCCTGCTCACCCTGCTGTTCCTGCTCGGCTGCGGCCAAGCGCTGGTCGGACCGGCCTGGCAGGCCATCCAACCCGAGCTGGTGCCCCGGGACCAGATTCCTTCCGCCGCCGCGCTCGGCAGTATGAATATGAATATCGGCCGCGCGGTGGGGCCCGCTATCGCCGGTGTACTCGTGGCCCTCTCGGGTCCCGCGCTGGTATTCGCGCTCAATGCCGTCTCGTTCGCCGCAATCGTCGGGGCCCTGCTGCTCTGGCGGCGGCCGCGAGTGACCCGGGAACTGCCCAGTGAACGCCCGCTCGCGGCACTGCAGGCGGGGACCCGCTTCATCAAATCCGCGCCCGCGATCCGGCGCGTCCTGCTGCGCACTGCCCTGTTCGTGGCACCGGCGAGCGCGCTGTGGTCGCTGCTGCCCGTGATCGCCCGCAACCAGCTGGGGCTCGGCTCCTCGGGGTACGGCCTGATGCTCGGCGCGCTCGGGGTGGGCGCGGTACTCGGTGCGCTCGGCCTGGCTCGGGTGCGCGCGCTGCTCACTCCGACTCAGCAGGTGGCGGTGGCGGCGGTGGTGTTCGGTACCGCCTGCTGCGGCACCGCGCTGCTGCGGGTGGAGGCGCTGGTCCTGCTCCTGCTGGTCTTCGCGGGCGCGTCGTGGCTGCTGACCCTGTCCACCATGAACGCCACCATGCAATTGCTGCTCCCCGGCTGGGTACGGGCCCGTGGACTGTCGGTGTACCTGCTGGTTTTCATGGCCGGACAGGCGATCGGATCGGTGGTGTGGGGGCTGGTCGCGGGGGCCTACGGCGCGGTCACCGCGCTCCTGGTGGCGGCGGCCGGTCTGGGCGTATGCGCACTGAGCACCATCTGGCTGCCGCTGCGGCAGTTCGCGCCCGGCTTCGATCTGACACCGCACGCGTACTGGCCGGAACCACAGCTCGTCGTCGAACCCGACCCCGACGACGGCCCGGTACTGGTTCTCAAGGACTACGACGTGCCCCCGGACAAGGTGCCGGAATTCCTCGCGGCAATGAGCTTCGTGGGTCGCTCACGGCAGCGGACCGGGGCGATGGAATGGCGGGTGTACCGCGATGTGGGCAGTACCGACCGCTATGTCGAGGCGTTCGTGGTGCGCTCCTGGTCGGAACATATGCAGCAGCACAAGGTGCGGCTGACCGCCCAGGATCTGATGCGTGAGCGGGCGGTATCGGAATTCGCGCACGACGAGACGCTCACCCACCTGGTATCGGTGGAACCGCGGGCCTAGCGGGTACGTCCGCATTCGCTCCGGTTGTGCCGGGGCCGTGCGCCGGCCGTTACGGGGGCACGACGGGGCGCCACGGCCTGGTTGCGGGTCGTGCGGGGACTGCGAATACGTTTCGTCCGGGTCCACCCTCTAGACTGTCCGGCATGCGGATGTTCCTGGATATCCTCCTGATCGTCACCAGCCTGCTGCTGGTGCTGCTGGTGCTGCTGCACCGGGCCAAGGGCGGGGGTCTGTCCAGCCTGTTCGGTGGTGGGATGCAGTCGAGCCTGTCCGGGTCGACCGTTGCCGAGAAGAACCTCAACCGCATCACCATCTTCACCGGCCTGGTCTGGTTCATCGCGATCCTGGGGATCGGGCTGGAGATCAAGTTCGCCTGATCCGGCGGATCAGTCGTGGCGGGGGACCCGCCCGTCCACATCGGTGAATCCGTAGTCGCCGGCCAGATCGGCGACCTTCCAGGCCTGTCCGGACCGCTTCCGGCGTTCGGGGTCGGTGGCGAGCGCCACCACCGCCCGGCCCGCGAACCGGGGGCTCTCCGCCTGATTCAGGTCGAAGCTGCCTTCCCCGGGCAGTGTCACCACGCGGTTGCCCTCCGCGTCGGCGGGCGCCATCTGCAGGAGTTCGGTGTCCACGATCCCCGGCCAGATCGAGACCGCGGTGACCTCGGTATCGGCCAGATCGTGGGCGAAATCCGCGGTCATCCGGTCGAGCGCGGTTTTGGCGACCCCGTACACCGCATTGTGCATATACCGCCGGGAGCCGGGTGAGGAGACGTTGACGAGCAACCCGTCACCCTTCGACAGCAGCGGCGCGGCGTACACGGCGGCCACATAGTGCGACCGGACGCCGATCTCGAAGGTTTCGTCCCAGGCCTTCGGCGGGACCTCCCAGAATTTGCGGCCGAGCCAGCGGGCGGCGGCGGGGGAGTTGTAGACGTTGTTGACCAGGATATCGAGCCGGTCGTGGTCGGCGCGGATCCGCTCGAAGAGAGCGGCGACGGCATCGTCGTCACCGTGATCGCAGACGACGGGGACGCCGGTGCCGCCGAGTTCGTCGATCCGCGCGGCCGTTTCGGCCACGGTGCCCGGGAGCCTGCCCGGCTTGTCCGATCGTCCGGTCACGTAGACGGTCGCACCGGCGGCGCCCAGCTCCAGCGCGATACCTTTACCGATACCGCGACTCGCGCCGGTGACCACCGCGATGCGGTTCTTCAGGGGGTGTGGTGTTCCGCTCACAGTCCCGGGACGTTACCGTGAAACTGTAACGCGTTCTAGTATTCGGGAGGTGCGGTGGAGCCGACACACCGGTTCGTCGACACCGGCGGCGTGCGGATGCACGTAGCCGAACAGGGCCGGGGTCACCCGGTGATCTTCTGCCACGGATTCCCACACACCTGGTATGTCTGGCATCGCCAGCTCGCCGCGGCCGGCGCCGCCGGGTACCGGGCGATCGCCCCCGACCTGCGCGGTGCCGGCCGGACCGGGGCACCGGAATCGATCGACGACTACACCAACGAGGCCGTGGTGGGCGATCTGCTCGCGCTGCTCGACGATATCGACGCCGACCAGGCTGTTTTCGTGGGTGTCGATTTCGGCGCGGCGCTGCTGTGGGAGCTCGCGCTACGCGCGCCGGAGCGGGTACGCGGACTGGTGATCCTGAACAATCCCTTCGCGCCACGCGCCCCGAAACCACCCGGGTACTACTGGGGAAAGATGGCCGAGCGGCATTTCCTGCATCTGCAGTACTTCCAGGAACCCGGTGTCGCCGACGCACATCTGGCCGAGCGGCCGCGGGAGTTCCTCTCCCGCGTCTACTACGCGTTGAGCGGCGATTTCCACTACCTCGACGTCTGGCAGAACCCGCCGGGAACCCGCTACATCGACGCCCTCCCGGTGGCTCCGGAACTGCCCTGGCCCTGGCTGTCGGAGGCCGAATTCGACACGCTGGCCACTGATTTCGAGAGCGCCGGTTTCACCGGTGGCCTGAACTGGTACCGCGCGATCGACCGCAACTGGGAACTCACGGCCGACTGGGCCGAGGCGGTACCCACGGTGCCGGTGTACTTCGTCTACGGCGAGAACGATCCCGATATGGAAGGTTTCAGCGGCCGCGATCCGCTCGCCACGATGCGGGCGTCGCTTCCGGATCTGCGTGCCGTCCAACGGGTCCCCGGCGCCGGTCACCTGGTGCAACTGGAGGCGACGGAGGCCGTGAACGGTTTCCTGCTGGGCGCCCTCGGGGAGCTCACCACAAAGTGACGGCTATCGGATCGCCGATCGGGTAACTTCGGTGCGCGGGGTATCCGTCCCGCGCACCGAGTCCGGGGGGTCCGCCGTGTTGTCCAGGGTTTCTGCGTATTTCGTGACGATCGCCCTGTGTGCCGTCGTTTCGGCCGCCGCGTGCGGTGGCGGGTCGGGACCGGAAGACCCCGCTCATCCGAGCCCGATACCGTTGCCCACGCCCACCTCCGCGCGACAAACGGTCGCGAGTGAGAATTTCGGTTTCCTGTGGCCGCTGACCGTCGATCGGGGCGAACTGGAATGCCGGCCCGGCCAGCAGGTGGTTTTCCTCGCGGACGACGGGAAGTCGTACGCGCTCGACGACAATGCCGCGGCGGCGGGAGTTCCCGAGATCACGCCACTGCGTGCAACCGGTGCCGACGGCGACGCGATCAGTCTCGGCGCCCTGCGCAGTACGGCACTCGGGTTGTGCCGATTCGCCGGGTAGGAGGCTGAGGGGGCACTCCGTGTACGGGTTGTAGCCTCTTGTCCGGCCCGGTGGGTTTCGCGGGATCGCGGTGGCCGAACAGGTGTCGTGTGCAGGGCTTCGTGCCGCCCGGCCATGAAGGTGGTCGAGTAGGTCGGTGGTAACTCACACGTCTGGGCTATGGCTGGTACACCGGCCGTCTCCTACTCTGAAACAGTGGGATTTCGTGGGGGCAATACGTCGTTCGGCTCTCGTACGGTGATGTCACGCCCCGGCACCTGTCCGCCGTCCGCGGGTCTTTCGGTCGGTCGGCTGGGCGCGGTGGCGCTCGATGCGGGTGATGACCGGTGAAATGGGGAGGAGATGAGCTGTTCCGCAGGTTTCGTGACAAATTGATCGGTCTGACGGGCCTGCGTTCGAGCGGGGAGTCCGAGTTGCTCCACCGGCACGCCGATCAGGCCGAGTTCGGCGCATCTGCCGGCGAACGCGCCGGTGATCAGGGGGAACGATTGATTGCCGCCGCGACGCGGGACCTCGCACGTGTCGCTCCGGAGGTGAGTGTGCGCCGAGCCGATGCGGAAGGTACCGCTCGGGTGTGGGATTGGCTCGATCGGCAGCTGCCCGATTGGCCGGCCGGACGGCGCGACGATATCGGATTGACCCTGAGCGATGCGACTGCGTATTCGGCCCGATCGACCGGCGGGGATCCCCGCATCGTGTTGGAGACCACGGGTGAACGTGGTGATCGGGTGCTGCGAGTCCGGATCTTCGACCGAGGCGACAGCGCTCCGCCCGCTGAGGTGCTCGACGATCAGGTATTCGGTCGGCTCGACCACCGAATGCTGGTGGATGACCCGGGCGGGTGGACCAGAGAGATTTCGTTCGACGCCCGGGAAACGCCCGCGCTCCCACAGTGGCTCGGCGAGGCATTGCAGTCGGCGCGCCACGTGAGATTGAACGCGGGTGATGATCTGGCTATCGGCGTACGGTCCAAATTCCTGTCCAGGTTGGAGAACGCGCTGGGACCGCTGTCGGCCAGTGGGTCTCCGGTCGATATTGCCAAAGACAATATGGACGCAGGTCTACGTCATGCCGCGCGGATCAACCACGGGCGATTGCACGGGGGCTCGACCGACCTCCAGCCGTCCTTCGTGCAGCTGCGCTCCGGCGACGAGCAGGTCGAGCTGAGTGTCTATCCCTTCTGGGATCAGGACTTCCGGGATGGACTACGGCACCTGGATGTGAACGACGACGGCCGGACGGTGGTTCCGGTCGCCGATTTCGCGGATGCTGTGATCCAGCGATTGGGCGAGCGTACGGCCGGGCCCCCGACTACCGCTTGACCCGGCCGCTGTCCCGATGTCGCGCGCGAGCTGCCGGCCGTCGATCGGAGTGAGCTGGAATGCCGGCCCGGCGAGCAGGTGGTTTTCCTCGCGGACGACGGAAAGGCGTACGTGATCGACGACAATGCCGCGGCGGCGGGAGTTCCCGAGATCACGCTACTGCGTGCGACCGGTGCCGACGGTGACGCGATCAGCCGTTGCGAGCGGGAACCGCGGCCGGTGCGGGTTCGTCGCGTTGCAGGACCTCGCGGAGTCGCGTGGTGAAGGCGGCCGGATGGGTGGAAAGGCTGTGGCCGCCCGGGAACTGGGTGATCTCCCGGCCCAGTAGGGCCGCCAGCGCCCGGGCGCAATCGTAGTTCCAGATCGTCCGGGATCCGCGACCGGCGGCGGGCACGATGCGGACAGAAGTCGTGGCGAGCGCGGTGATGTGCTCGGCGCCGAGCTTCGACGACCGTATCTCGGGGAGATCCCGGCTCAGGAAGAAGTTCAGATCGTCCAGGTCGCCGGGCCCGCGCGGTGCGGGTGGGGCGATGCCCGGTTCCGTATCGGAGAAATCCGCGTGTACGAGTTCGGCGAGCTTCCGGAGTGCGGGTAGCGCCCCCTTGCTGCCGTAGACCGCGGCGAGGTCGGCGAGATCGCGTTCGGCACGCGCACGGACCGGAGCCGGCAGGAGGCCGATCGTGGCCGGGTCGTGGGCGACGAGGGTGCCGACCTGCTCCGGATGATCGCCGGCCAGCGCGAGGGCGATGAGTGCGCCGTAACTGGAACCGAATACCTGGACGGGCTCGTCGGTGAGGGCGGCCAGCAGGCGATGGATGTCCGCGGCGTGGGTGGCGACCGTAACCGGTGTGTCCGGATCCTCGAGTGTGCTGCCGGACAGCCCGCGCCGATCGGGGACGACCACGGTGTAGTCGGAGGCGAGGCGTTCGGCCAGGTCGGCGCCGCGGGCGGTATTGCCGTCGCCGCCTTGGAGCAGGAGGAGCAGGGGGCCGGAGCCGTGGATCTCGTAGTACAGGGACGCGCCGGGGACGGGAAGCCGGCCGTTTCGGAAGTCGCTCATGCCGAGAACCGTAACCCATCTTTTTAGATGCATCAAGAAAGATGTATTCGGAATGATACTTTTCCGGTAGCGTGCCGAGTGTGAACGGAGTCGAACTTTTCCTGCTGGGGCGCACCCTGATGAAGATCGGCGAGGAGGCCATGCCGACCGAAGGGCTGCCCGAGTACGCCACCAGCGTGCGTTCGGTACTGATCGTGGCCAGCGATATCGTCGAGAACCCCGGCAGTGCGGTGGGCGAGATAGCGGCGCGGACGAGTCTGCCGCAGAGCCAGGTCTCCGGATGCGTCGCGCGGCTGCGGGAGGCGGGTGCGATCGTCAGCGAACCCGATCCGGCCGATCGCCGGCGCGTGCTGATCCGGCAGGCGCCCGAGGCATCCGGACGGGTGGATCTCGTGCGGTCCACCACGATCGATTCCGCGCTGGCGGCGGCGCTCGGTACCGCTGATCCCGATGATATTGCCGAGGTGGTCACGGCATTGGACATTCTCGCGCAGCGGCTGACGCCGGGAACCCTGTCGCGCCTGCGTCCCACCTCCGGCCGCCCGCGAGCATCGCGTCGTGAGTGACCGCCGTCCGCGGTCCCGGGCTCACCGTGCCAGCCGGGCGGGGGAGTCGATACTCACCCGGATCGTCCGTCCGCCGGCCGCCCGCGATCACCGCGGGGTCGGCTCAGCTCGCGGTGATACCGGCAGCGAGTCCGGAGGGCCGAACCGGGGCCGCGTCGCGCAGGTGGCAACCGTGCGTCCGGCGCCGGAACACCAGTCGTCCGTACCCTGGCTCGCATGACCATCCGCGGCGTTCTCTTCGATTTCTCCGGCACGCTGTTCCGCTTCGAACCGGTGCTCGACGGGTTGACCGATCGATCCGGCGAATCACTCGTCGGCGATCGCCAGGCCGAGATCATGCGGCGGATGACCGCCCCGGTCGGCCTACCCGACGGGCTTCCCGAGCGATTGCACGACGACTGGGGCCGCCGCGATCTCGACCCGCCGCTGCACCGCGCGCTGTATACGGCGGTGCTCGAGGGATCCGGCGTCGGCAATCCCGGCTATCTCTACGACCAGTTGATATCGGCCGGTTCGTGGGCTCCCTATCCCGATACGGTGGCCGCGCTGAAGACGGTGGCGGATCTCGAGTTGCCGGTCGCCGTCATCAGCAATATCGCCTGGGATATCCGGCCCGTCTTCGAACGCGCCGGAACCGCCGACTACGTACGCGAATTCGTGCTCTCTTACCGGGAAGGCGCGGTGAAACCCGATCCGCGGCTGTTCGCTCTCGCCTGTGAACGGCTCGGCGTCCTGCCGAGCGCGGCTCTGATGATCGGGGACAGCGCGGAAGCCGACGGCGCCGCGGCCGCTATCGGCTGCGCGGTCGGGCTGGTCGAGCCGCTGCCGGTCGAGCAGCGGCCGCGCGCGCTGCTCGATGCGCTGGCCGCCTACGGGATCGGCTGACCCGGACGCTCGGTGCGACGAGTGGATCGGCGGGCCGGTCCGCCGATGAATTTCCCACGACCGCCACGTCCGCACTACGGGCGTCGAAGGAAGGGAATATCACGTGGATACACCAGAGGTACTGCTCGACGGCGTCGTTTTCGGTGAATCGCCGCGCTGGCACGAAGGGCGGCTGTGGTTCTCCGACTGGGGCGCGCACCAGGTGATCGCCGTCGACGGTCCGGGCCGTGCCGAGGTGATCGCCTCCGTGCCCTCGTTCCCGATGTGTATCGACTTCCTGCCCGATGGACAGTTGCTGATCGTGGATTCGGCCCGGCAGCGGCTGCTGTGCCGCGCAGCGGACGGGAGCCTGGTCACTCGTGCCGATCTCGCCGCCGAGACGGATAAGCCGTGGAACGATATCGTCGTCGACAGCGCGGGCAACGCCTACGTCAACAGCATCGGATTCGATTTCCCCGGTGGCGAGTTCGCACCCGGTTTCGTGGTGCTGGTGACGCCGGACGGGACGGTGCGCCGGGTCGCGGACGACCTCGCGTTTCCCAACGGCATGGCGATCACCGCGGACGGCGCCACCCTGATCGTCGCGGAATCCTATGCCGAACAGCTCACCGCCTACGACATCACCGCATCGGGTGCTCTCACCGGCCGCCGTGTCTGGGCGCCCACCCCCGGCGACCATCCCGACGGCATCTGCCTGGATACCGAGGGCGCGGTCTGGTACGCCGATGTCGGCAACCATCATTGCGTGCGGGTGGCCGAGGGTGGAACGGTGCTCGGCACCGTCGAATCGGACCGCGGCGCTTTCGCCTGCGCCCTGGACCGTGACCCCGAGCGTCCGAGACTCTTCGTGGTCGGCCAGGAGTACGGCACCGAAGCGCCCGGACCCACCGGCCGGGTGGTGTCCTTTCCCGCGCCGGCACCGGGCGCGGGCCGGCCCTGACGCGTCGCCGGTCGTACCGATCGGCGGGGACCTTCCGAAACCACCGTTCACCGCCCGTGCCGGGGCGGCGCGACGTGGGTCCCGGCCGGGATTACCTGCCCGTGCCGCCCGGCGGGGCAGGATGGTCGGTCATGACATTGCTCTGGGATCAGCACGCCTGCCTGCCCCTGCAGATCGGCGCGGATGTCGGCGAGCTGGCGCGGTTCCGCCGGCGCGGGCCCACATTCGTTTCGGTGAATGTGGGGTACACCCCGCAGCGCTTCGCGGATTCGGTCGCGCTGCTCGACGATTTCCGGGCCCGTATCGCCCGGCATCCGGAACTGGCGCTGGTGTCGGGCGTGGACGATATCGAGTCGGCCGGAACAGCCGGACGGATCGGCGTGGCGTTCGATCTGGAGGATTCCGGGCCGCTCGACGGGGACCTGGACAATCTGCGAGCGTTTGCGGAACTCGGCGTACGGACGCTGCTACCGAGCTACAACCATGCGAACCGGGCCGGTAGCGGTTGCCTGGACACCGACGATCAGGGACTCACGGCCTGGGGTGCCGAACTGGTGCGCGAGATGAATGCCGTCGGTATGGTGCCGGACGGGTCGCACTGTAGTGCGCGCACCGGGCTGGATATGTGTGATATCTCGGCGCTGCCGATGGTGTACAGCCATTCGTGTATGCGATCGGTCTGGGAACATCCCCGCAATATCACCGACGATCAGGCAAAAGCATGTGCCGGAACCGGCGGGGTCATCGGGATCACCGGGGTGGGGATCTTCCTCGGTCCCAATACTCCGACGCTGGAGGCGATGACCCGGCATCTCGAATACGCGGTCGAATTGGTCGGTATCGAGCATGTGGGGGTGAGTACCGACCATTCGTTCGACGGTCCGGAGTTCCTGGCCGAGGTAGCGGCCCGGCCACACCTCTTCGACGAGTCGTATACCCGGTGGGGGCCGATTCGATGGATGCCACCGGAGACCTTCGTCGCTCTCGGCACCCATCTCTCGCAGCGCGGCTGGGCCGGTGACGAGATCGACGCGGTTCTCGGCGCCAACTTCGCCCGGGTGGCCCGCGGAACCTGGCCGCGGGCCGTATCCGGCTAGGGGACGACGACGGTGACCGTTTCGCCCAGCTCGTATCCGCCGGCCGGGCTGGTGTCCGCGCAGCCACCACGCGCGGTGATCGTGGATCCCGATTCGAGACCGGTCAGTGACGTCTCGACGGTGAGGCCGGGGCCGGCCAGCGATTCCGGTTTCGATTCGCCGAAGAACACGTGGTTGTTCTCGGGGCCGACTCCGGCCTCCGCCCAGCACTGGCCCCGGTCGTTCGGGTTGTGCAGGGTGGCGGTCACTGTTCCCGGTGCGGTGCCTTCGAACGTGACCTGGGGTGCGGTGAACGGCGCGTCCGCGACAGCGGGCGCGGCGGTGAGGGGTGCGAATACGGCGGCGGCCACGGCCGCGAGGGCAACTCCATGAACTCGTCTGATCATCACACGACCAGATCGTGCCCGATAAACCGCACGGGCACAGTGGAATCCGCCCAGAACGGGTATTCGAACCGGGTGGTTCCGGCCGCGCAGAGTTCCCCGGGACGAACGCGGCCCCGCAGCGGGTTCCGTGCCGGAACTCATCCGCGGGGCCGGGCGCAGCGACCGGTCCGGTCGCGGTTCGGATCCTCAGTGGATCACCAGGGCAGCGGTACCCATCGGTCGAAGACCCAGAAGCCGTGACCATTGGGCTGGTTCGGTCCGCGGTTGTTGTCCTGATGATGCTGGTCCCGATGCGGCTGATTCTGCTGCGGCTGGTTCCAGTGCTGGTCCGGGCCCGGCTGTGCGCTCGCCGCGCCCGCACCGAGGCCGACCATCCCCAGCCCGACACCGCCGACCATTGCTGCCTTCGCGAGCTTCGACTTCATCACCTTCGGCATTGTGAGATATTCCTCCTCTGGCATGTGGCCCGACTCTCGGGCCACCGGCCCGGGGCGAACCCGGTCCGACTCGGCCATCCTGTGCAACCGGGCTCGAGATGGGCTGCCAACGGCCTGCGAACTTCCTGGCAAACCGGAAATCGCCTGCTCGGGGCCCGACTCCGAATCGGATGCCGCGTGGTGGCGCGACCCCCCGGGGAGGCGCCCGGCTCCCAGCGTCTTCCCAGCCCACACCCAGGGGCGGGAGAGCATCGGGAGCGATGGTGGATCGCATGACCGACTATTCGAGCAGTTCCCACGGCGCCGGCCGCCCCGTACGGGAGGTGACGCGATGACCACAGTGATGACGCGCCGCCCGGCCCCTGTGCCGGAGGCGGCGCCCGCCCGGCGGAACACGCCCTGGGAGAAGATCGGCCTCGCGGTGCTGCTGGTCGGTACGGCGGCGGCCTACTTCTGGAATCTCACCGCCAACGGGTTCGCCAACTCCTTCTACGCGGCCGCGGTGCAATCGGGCGCGAAATCCTGGGAGGCGTTCTTCTTCGGCTCCTCCGACTGGTCGAATGCCATCACTGTCGACAAGACCCCCGCTGCGCTGTGGCCGATGGAACTGTCCGCGCGATTGTTCGGGTTCGGTAGCTGGAGCATGCTGGCGCCGCAGGTATTGATGGCCGTCGCCTCAGTGGCCTTGCTGTGGGCGACGGTGCGCCGTTCGTTCGGTGCTACGGCCGGTTTGCTGTCCGGTCTCGTGCTGGCGGTGACGCCGGTCGCGGCGCTCATGTTCCGGTTCAACAATCCCGACGCATTGCTCGTCCTGTTGATGGTCGCGGCGGTATGGGCGATGGCCCGAGCGGTCGAGGACGGGCGCTGGCGCTGGCTGGTTCTCTGTGGCGCGTTCGTCGGATTCGGGTTCCTGGCCAAACAGTTGCAGGTGCTGCTCGTGCTGCCCGCGCTGGCACTGGTCTATCTGTTCGCCGGTCCGCCGCGGCTGGGCACACGGATCGCGCAGCTCGTCGCGGCGGGCGCGGCGATGGTGATCGCGGCGGGGTGGTGGATTCTCACCGCCCAGCTGTGGCCGGCGCAATCGCGGCCGTATTTCGGTGGTTCGGAGCACAACTCGATCATCGAACTGACTCTGGGGTACAACGGGCTCGACCGGCTCAGCTCTTCCGGTGGTGGTCCCGGCGGCGGATTCGGCAGCGACGCGGGGATCGCGCGATTGTTCGGTGTGTCCATCGGAGGCCAGATCGGCTGGTTGATCCCGGCGGCGCTGATCCTGCTGGTCGCGGGAACAGTGCTGCGTGGGCGGGCTGCCCGCACCGACGGGCCGCGCGCGATACTGCTGCTGTTCGGCGGGTGGGGCCTGGTCACCGGTGTGGTGTTCAGCTTCATGACCGGGACCTTCCACCAGTACTACACCGTGGCGCTGGCGCCGGCGATCGCGGCGGTCGTCGGCGCGGGTGGGGTGACGGTATGGCGGGAACGCGACCGGCCGTGGGTGCGCCTGATCCTCGCGGTGACCGTCGCGCTGTCCGCGGCGACCTCATGGGTGTTCCTGGGCCGGTCCGCGGAATTCGTTCCGTGGCTGCGCTGGGTGGTGCTGGTGGCCGGGGTGATCGCCACCTTTGCCGTGCTGTTTCCGGTGCCGCGGAAGATATCGGTGGCCGCGGCGCTGACGGCGTTGTTCGTCGGCCTGGCCGGTCCGGTCGCCTACACCGTGGACACGCTGGCGACGCCGCATACGGGTTCGATCGTGCTGGCGGGGCCGAGCACCGGGTCGGGCGGGTTCGGCGGGCCGGGAGGCGCGGGCGGTGCACCCGGCGACAGGGGTACCGCTCCGGGCGATGCGGGAGCTGTTCCGGACCGGGACGGCGCCTCCGGCTCGTCCGGCGCGATACCCGGTGACAGCGGTACGGTGCCCGGCGGAGCAGGTGACAACGACGACGGTGGAGACGGTCGGCCCGGCGGACAACAGGCTCCCGGTGCGGGTGTACCGGGGCAGAGTGGCGGCCCCGGCGGTGAGAGCAGTGCGGCCGTCACCGCGCTGCTCCAGCAAGACGCGAGTTCCTACACCTGGGCGGCGGCCGCCGTGAGTTCGATGAACGCCGCGGGCTATCAGCTGGCCGGAGACGTCCCGGTGATGTCGATCGGTGGTTTCGGCGGCGGCGATCCGTCGCCGACGCTGGAACAGTTCCAGCAGTACGTGGCCGACGGCGCGATCCACTATTTCCTCGGTGGTGGGCACGGCGGCCCCGGGTCGGGATCCGATTCCGCGGCGTCGAAGATCAGCCAGTGGGTGCAGGACAACTTCACCGCCACCCAGGTGGACGGGGTCACCGTGTACGACCTCACCACGAGTAAGTGACAGCACCGGCGATCGGAGGTGTGCCGGGCCGAGTTCCCCACTCGGCGTGGCACAGCCGGTTCGCCGGATACTCACGGCAGGGGAACCGGACGGGTCACGGACCGTCCGCGGCGAGCAATCGGCCGGCGGCCGCTTCGATATCGGATTCGTTCAGCAGTACGGTCGCGGCAGCCGGTCCCAGGGGTACGAAACTGTCCGCGCTGGTGACCCGGGCCAGGGCGCCGGTGAATCCGGCGTCCATCAGCTCCGCGCACACGGATTCGGAAACGCCGCCGCTGCGCCGGGTCTCGTCGGCGATCAGGACCCGGCCGGTGGCCCGAGCATGCCGGATCAGGTCCGCACGGGGGAGCGGGCGGAGCCAGCGCAGGTCGAGGACACGGACACCGAATCCACGCTGTGCCAGGCGGCGTGCCACCCGCAGGCTCATCGGAACCGAATTGGCGAAGGCGACGATCGTCAGATCGGTACCGTCACCGTACCCGCGCGCCCGGCCGATCGGCACATGAGCGGGGTCCGCGGCCGCGGCCGTCCACTGCTCGTCGCCGGGTTCGTACAGGTCACGAGTGTGGTAGAGCGCGATGGGTTCGAGGAAGACACAGACTCGGCCGTCCACGCGAGCGGCGGAGACACAGGTGCGCAGCATCGCGGCCGCATCGTCGGCCCGCGCCGGCGAGGCCACGATCACGCCGGGGATATCGCGCAGTGCGGCCACCGAATTGTCGTTGTGGAAATGTCCGCCGAAACCGCGTTGGTAGGCGTAACCGGCGATACGGACCACCAGCGGATTGCGGTAGCGGCCGGCCGAGAAGAACGAGAGGGTGGCCGCTTCGCCACGTAATTGGTCGAGCGCGTTGTGTACATAGGCCAGGTACTGGATCTCCGGAATCGGCACGAATCCCGCGAGGCCGGTGCCCGAGGCGGTACCGAGAACGCTCTGTTCGTCGAGCAACGTATCGAAAACCCGGCGCGCCCCGAATCGCTTCCACAACCCCTTGGTGACCCCGTAGACACCGCCCTTGCGGGCGACGTCCTCACCGAATACCAGGATGTCGGGATCGCGCGCGAGTAATTCGGCCAGCGTGCGGTTGATCGCCTGCGCCAGCGTTTCCGATACCGGTTCGGCGGCGGCCGCGGGGGTGCTGTGATCGCCCGCCGCACCTTGTCCGGCGGGAGACAGGCCGGGCGATATCGGCCCCCGCGTGTTCCGGCGCAGTACGTCCGCGCGCACCCGGTCCGGGTGAGCGGGGGCCAGCGGTGCGATCACGGCGTCGGCCGTGGTGAGTTTCGGCTCCCGGCAGACCTCTTCCGCGGTCGCGATCACCTGCGCGGCCAGCCGGTCGTAGCGGTCGAGTAGCTCTCGCGGAGTGCGGATACCGGCGTGGACGAGGAAGCGCGCGGTCGCGGTGACCGGATCACGGGCCAGATCGGCCTCGATGGCGGCCGGTTCGCGGTAGGCGGTTTCCACATCGGAACCCGCGTGGCCGAACAAGCGCACCGTTCGTAGGTGCAGGAAAGCCGGTCCGCGACGGGTCCGCACCCAGTCGACCGCCGCTGTCGCAGTGGTGACCGCGGCGCGGAGATCTCCTCCGTCGGTCGCGAACCAGCGCAGGCCCGGCCGGTGCCCGTAGGCGTGTTCGATCCAATCGGGTGGAGTGGGCACACTGATCCCGATCCCGTTGTCCTCACAGACGAACAGCACCGGAACGGGAACGCCCAGATGCGCGGTGTGGACAGCGGTATTGATCGCGCCCGCCGCGGTCGAATGATTGGCCGAGGCATCCCCGAAACCGCAGAGCACCACCGCATCCGATGGCCACGGGCACGACACCCCGAGCCGGTCGGCGCGGTCGAGGGCGAACGCCAGACCCACCGCGCGGGGCAGCTGTGAGGCGATGGTGGAGGTCTGCGGGACGATATTCGCCGCCGCGCTGCCGAACACCTTGTGCCGGCCCCCGGAAATCGGGTCGGCCGCCGCGGCCACCACGCCCAGCAGCAGATCGCGCACCGGGTCCGCGATCCCGGCCCGCCGGGCGCGATCGATGAAGAACGCACCCGAACGGTAGTGCGGCAGGACCGGATCGGTGATCCGGGTCGCCGCGGACAGTGCGACATTCCCTTCGTGCCCGGACGACCCGATGCTGTAGAAGCCCCGCCCGCTCGCGCCGAGCCGGCGGGCAGCGAGATCGGTCTGTCTGCTCAGCACCTGCGCTTCGAACAGTTCCAGGAGATCCGGTCCGGTGAACCCCGGCGGCAGAACCGGTTCCGATGATGTCGGCGTGGGGGCCGGCAGCGCCGCGATCTCCGCGCGGAACCGCTGGTCGGGGTCCTGGACGCTCATGGGGTCCTCACCGCCACCAGCCTATGCGTGGCCCGGCGATCCGGCGGCGTATCGCGTCGTGTCGCGCACGCGCGGTCAGTCGAACCGGATCGTATCGAGCATGCGCTGTGCCGCGGTTTCCGGATCGGTGGAGGAGGCGAGCGGGGAATCCGCCAGTGCGCCTTCGCGCCACAGCGAGGCGAACCCGTGCACGAGTGACCAGGCAGCGAGCTGGACGGCTGCCTGTTGATCGGCATCGGCGGCCGCGGGTTGTCCGTGGACCACGCTCGCGCGCAATGCCGCGCCGGAACGCGCACGCGCGGCGACGAGACCGGCATCGTCGGTGCGCAGGAGCCGCCGGCGGAACATCACATCGAAATGGCCCGGATACCGCAGCGCGAACCGGATATAGGCGACCGCGGCCGCGCGCGCGTCGGAGGTGGCTTCCAGTTCGACGGCCAGGAGCTCGAATCCCTCGGCCGCCAGCGCGGTCAGCAGCCCCGCGCGGTCACCGAAATGATGGGCCGGGGCGGCATGGGAAACCCCGGCCCGCCGGGCCAGCGCGCGCAGGGAGATCGCATCGATACCGTCGGCCGCTATCTGGTCGGCGGCGGCCGCGAGCATCGCGGACCGCAGATCGCCGTGGTGGTATCCGGTTTTCGCCATACGCCGATCCTCACGCATAATCTTGCCATTGACAAGTTTTGCGGTCTGCTCGTATCTTTGCAGTGTCTAGATTCGCTCGTGAGGAGTTCCGATGGCACCGCTCATCACTCTTGTCGTAGTCACCGCGTTCGCCCGGCTCCTCGGCTGGGGATTCGGCGCGGAATGGCTCGACTCCTGGCCGCACGCCACAGCGCTGGGTCTCGCGGTCATGTTCGCGCTCACCGCGAGCGCGCATTTCCTGCAGCCCCGGCGCGACGGGCTGATCGCCATGGTCCCGCCGCAATTGCCCGGCGCACCCACGTTGGTGACGTTCACCGGTGTCCTCGAACTGGCCGGTGCGCTCGGATTGCTCGTCCCGGTCACCGCGCGGTTCGCGGCCGTCGCGCTACTGGTTCTGCTGATCGTCATGTTCCCGGCCAATATCCGGGCCGCGCGGGCGGATCTGGGTATCAGGACGATGCCACTGCCGCTGCGGACTCTGGTCCAAGTGCTCTTCGCCGGAGCCTGCGCCGTCGTCGCCTTCGGGTGATCCGGTGCGCCGCGTGTGGTCGCGAGGGCCGGTCGTGCGAACGCGACCGGCCTTGCGTCGCGTGAAATGCGGCAGCGCAACAGCACTCACCGGCTCGGTTCGGGTGCCGTGGTCCGGCGGTTCGCGATCCGGGCTGTGTGCCGGGTGGATCAGGGTCGTGGTGGCGTGGCACCGGCGAAGACTCCGGCCCGCGCGGCGGTCAGGGCGACCGCCGCGGCCGTATCGGCGGTGCGGTTGTCCACCTTTTCGCTGGTGATCAGTACGCGCAGGTAGAAGGGCGCCACAAGGGCTTTGATCAGCTCCGCGGCATCGGTATCGGTGGGCAGTTCGCCGCGAGCGACGGCGCGGTCGACCAGCGGGAGCGCACGGCGGATGCGGTCACGAAAGACGTGGCGAACCGGATCCGAGGGGGTGGGTGCTCCGGTGGGGCCGGTCGGTAGCACCGCGAGAACTGCCCGGCCGCCCGGGCTGGTGATCCATTCGACCAGGCTTCTCGCCAGGGTTCGCAGATCGTCGTCGATCGAACCCGTATCGGGAATGGGTATTTCCGTGGCGACGCTCGCGGTCAGTGCTTCGGCGATCAGGGTGTCACGGTCGGGCCAGCGACGATAGACGGTGGTCTTGTGCACGCCGGTTCGGCGCGCCACATTGTCGATGGTGAACGCCGCGTATCCGTGCTCGCCCAGTTCGGCGATGGTGGTCGCCAGTACGGCTGCGCGAACCTTCGGTCCGCGGCCCAGTGGTGCGGCATTCATTGCAACTCCTTGTTGCGATAACTACGAGAGGCGGGCATGCTGACATTAACGCAACTCCATGTTGCGATATCGAAAGGCGGTTCCGATGGGGTCGACACCCGTACGCGCGGCAGCGCTCCTCTTTCCCGGACTGCTGGCCGGGGCTTTCGGATACGGGGCGGTGAACGTGGTGTACGCGTTCCGCGCGGTACCCCTCGACGTCCGCTTCACCTTCCATACCGCGTTGATGCGGGTCAACGGCCCCGTTGTGCAGTCGCTGATGGGTTTGGCCGTGCTGAGCACACTGGTACTGGCGGTGCGATCGCGGTCGGGGTCGCGCTGGATCGCCGGCAGCGCGTCGGTGCTGGTGATCACGTCTTTCCTGGTGACCAGATTCGGGAACGTACCGATCAATCAGCACATCAAAGCGTGGGCCGTGGGAACGCCACCGGCGGATTACGCCGCGATCCTGCACCGCTGGGAGATGTTCCATTTCCTCCGCACCGGTTGCGCACTGGCCGCGTTCGTCCTGGTGATCGGCGTCGTCCTCGCCACCACCTACGGCGAGGGCGGCGCCGGCTCCGCGGACCCGACGCCCGAGCGGAAATCAGCGTAGGCCGGCGGCGGCGTCCTCATCCAGCAGAAAGGTGGTGGACTCCGATCCGTGCGCACCCGCCGCCGGAACCTCCAGCGGGTCCGCGCCTTTCACCGCCGCCGCCACCGGTTCGGCCTTACCGGAACCGGAGACCACCAGCACCACATGCCGGGAACGGCGGATGGCAGGATAGGTCAGGGTGACCCGCACCGGCGGCGGTTTAGGGGAATCGGTGACCGCGACAGCGTATTCGCGCTCTTCACCGATCGTGTCCGCATGACCGGGGAACAGCGAATTGATATGCCCGTCGGGGCCCATTCCGAGCAGATGCAGATCGAAGGCGCCGTGGGCGGCGAGATGAGCGCGTACGGCGGTGGCGTATTCGGCGGCGGCCTCCACGGGATCGGGATATTCACCGTCGGAGGTGGCCACCGTGTGGATCCGCGCCGGATCCACGGGAACGTGGTCCAGCAGGGCGCGGTGGGCCTGGAGTTCGTTGCGCTCCGGATCACCGGCGGGAACGAAACGCTCATCGCCCCAGAACACCTCGAGTTTCGACCAGTCGAGATCGCCCGGGTTGTCGCGGACCTTCTCCAGCAGCGTGATACCGGTCCCGCCGCCGGTCACCACGACCGAGGCCGAACCGCGTTCGGCCTGCGCGGCGACCAGGACCTCGACGAACCGCCGGGCGGCGGCGGTGGTCAATGCATCGCCGTCGGCATGGACTTCGACGGTGGTTTCGGAGCTAGTGGTCATAGGTCACCCCTTCGATTCCGGCCAGGGCCTCGGCGTAGATCTCGTCCGCGTCCAGCCGGCGCAGTTCCTCGGCCAGGCAGTCGCGGGTTTCGCGGCGCGGCAGCGCTATCCGCTGCACCGGGTCACCGGTGCGGGTGAGAGTCGCGGTGACGCCGGTCTGCGGGCGGGCGATGGCGACCGAAACCGACTTCCGGCGCAACTCGACCCGCAGATCCCCGGTCCGGCGATGCACCGGACAACTCAACCGGCGGGCCAGCCAGCCCGCGAGAATATCCAGGGCCGGTTCGTCGCGCAGGCCGGAGACGGTCACCGACTCCACGGGTTCGAACGGCGGCTCGTCCAGCGCGGCGGCGAGCAGCGCCCGCCAGTAGGTGATGCGGCTCCACGCCAGATCGGAATCCCCGGCCGCGTAGGAACCGTGGCGTTTCTTGATGGTCGCCTGCGGATCCGGGGCGAAGGTGGCGTCGGTGATCCGCCGGGTCGCCAGCCGGCCCACCGAATCCTTCGACGGAAATTCCGGGGCGCCGCGCGGCCACCACGCCACCACGGGGGTGTCGGGTAGCAGGAACGGGATCACCACGCTGTTCTCGTGATTCACCAGCTGGCCCTGCAACCGCAGCACGATCACTTCGGCGGCACCCGCGTCCCCGCCGACGCGGATCTGCGCGTCCAGCCGGGTCGCCGCTTCCCGGTCGCCGCGCGCCAGCACCACCACCCGGCAGGGATGTTCGCGGCTGGCGTCGTTGGCGGCGTCGATCGCTTCCTCGGCCTCGGAACTGTCCAGGGTGCACACCACCAGGGTGAGTACCCGCCCCATGGTGATCACACCGTTGCTCTCACGCAACTGCACCAGCCGTTTGGTGACCGCACCGGTCGTGGTGTCGGGGATATCGATGATCACGGCCGCCGCCATTCCCGGCCGGTACGGGCCAGCATCGCGTCGGCGGTGTCCGGACCCCAGGTGCCGGCCTCGTACTGTTCGGGTTTCCCGTTCGTGGCCCAATGGGCGAGGACCGGATCCAGGATGCGCCAGGACAATTCGACCTCCGCATTGACCGGGAAGAGCGAGGGCTCACCGAGCAGTACGTCCAGGATCAGCCGCTCGTAGGCCTCCGGGGACGATTCGGTGAACGCCTCGCCGTAACTGAAGTCCATGTTCACATCGCGCACTTCCATCGACGATCCGGGCACCTTCGACCCGAAACGCATGGTGATGCCCTCGTCCGGCTGGACCCGGATGACCAGTGCGTTCTCGCCGAGATCCTCGGTCATGGTCTGATCGAAGGGCAGATGCGGGGCGCGTTTGAACACCACCGCGATCTCGGTGACCCGCCGGCCCAGCCGTTTACCGGTGCGCAGGTAGAACGGCACTCCGGCCCAGCGCCGGGTATCGACCTCCAGGGTTATCGCGGCATAGGTCTCGGTGCGCGACTGCGGATCGAAACCCTCCTCGTCCAGCAGGCCCACCACCTCCTGGCCGCCCTGCCAGCCGGCCGCGTACTGACCGCGGGCGGTGGTCTCGTCGAGCGGTTCCACGAGCTTGGTGGCGGAGAGGACCTTGATCTTCTCGTTCTGCAACTGTCGGGGTTCGAAGCTGATCGGCTCCTCCATGGCGGTGAGCGCCAGCAGTTGCAGCAGGTGATTCTGGATGACGTCGCGGGCGGCGCCGATACCGTCGTAGTATCCGGCCCGGCCACCCAGGCCGATATCCTCGGCCATGGTGATCTGGACGTGGTCCACGTAATTGGCGTTCCAGATCGGATCGAACAACTGGTTGGCGAAGCGCAGCGCCAGAATGTTCTGCACCGTCTCCTTACCGAGATAGTGATCGATCCGGAACACCGTCTCCTCGGGGAACACTCGGTTCACCAGCGCGTTCAACTGCCGCGCGCTGTCGAGATCGTGCCCGAACGGCTTCTCGATCACGACCCGCCGCCACGGCGCGCGCCCCAGTGCGGCCGCGGAACTGGTGAGCTGGTGCC
This sequence comes from Nocardia sp. NPDC003963, assembly GCF_053605105.1. Taxonomy (NCBI): domain Bacteria; kingdom Bacillati; phylum Actinomycetota; class Actinomycetes; order Mycobacteriales; family Nocardiaceae; genus Nocardia; species Nocardia sp. NPDC003963. Next base: position 40,276 of record NZ_JBSGIP010000002.1, on the reverse strand, counting down.
GGTGCAACTGGTCCAGCACCACCGGGAAGGTGTTCGGCGGAATCGACAGATAGAAGGCGTGATTACCGCCGGTACCCCGCTCGTCGTCGAGCTGGGACAGCGTTTCGGCGAGCCGGCCGAACGCGTCCCCGTCCTCGAAGGTGCCCTGGACGAAGCGGAATCCCTCCGCCAGATGATCCCAGACCTCCTGGCGGAACGGGGTCCGCGCGTGTTCGCGGACGGCATCGTGCACGATCGCGCCGAAATCTCCGTCCGTCATCTCCCGCCGGGCGAAACCGACCAGCGCGAAACCCGGGGGCAGCAGCCCCCGGTTCGCCAGATCGTAGATGGCCGGCATGAGCTTGCGCCGGGACAGATCACCGGTGACCCCGAAGATCACCATGCTGCACGGGCCCGCTATGCGCGGCATCCGTTTGTCCCGGCTGTCCCGCAGCGGATTACGCCACGGGGTGCCGGATGCCGTCTCTGTGCTCTCCGGAGCGCCGGCCATCTGAGTCAGTTACCTCCTGCGGCAGACTGGAGTTCGGCCGTGGTGGCCTCCAGCAGTTCCTCCCAGGACTTCTCGAACTTCTCCACGCCCTCGCGCTCGAGGACCGCGAACACATCGTCGAGATCGATACCGGCCGCGCGCAGCTGATCGAAGACTTCGTTCGCTTCCGCGGCGGTGCCGGAGACGGTGTCCCCGCGGACCTCGCCGTGATCGGCGACGGCCTCGAGCGTCTTCTCCGGCAGTGTGTTCACCGTATTCGCCGCGACCAGTTCGGTCACGTAGAGCGTGTCCGAGTAGTCGGGGTTCTTGACGCCGGTCGAGGCCCAGAGCGGCCGCTGCCGGTTGCCACCGGCCGAGGCCAGGTGATCGTAGGTGGAGACGTGGCCGCCACCCGGCGCGAAAACGTCCTCGTACTCGGCATAGGCGAGGCGGGCATTGGCTACCCCGGCCTTACCGCGCAGCGCCAGCGCTTCCGGCGTACCGATGGCCTCGAGGCGTTTATCGATCTCGGTATCCACCCGGGATACGAAGAACGACGCCACCGAATGGATCTTGGCCAGATCGTGGCCGGCGACCCGCGCCTTGCGCAGCCCGTCCAGATAGGCGCCCATGACCGAGCGGTACCGCCGCACCGAGAAGATCAGCGTGACATTCACGCTGATGCCCTCCTCGATCACCGCGGTGATCGCGGGCAGACCCGCCTCGGTGGCCGGGATCTTGATGAACAGATTCGGCCGGTCGACGATCTTCCACAGTTCGACCGCCTGGGCGACCGTCTTGTCGGCGTCGAAGGCCAGCCGCGGATCGACCTCGATGGAGACCCGTCCGTCGACTCCGCCGGTCCGTTCGAACACCGGGGCCAGCACATCGCAGGCCGCGCGGACGTCGTCGGTGGTGATGGTGCGGATCGCGGCGTCGACATCGGCGCCGCGAGCGGCCAGCTCGCGGACCTGTTCGTCGTAGGCATGACCCTTGCTGAGGGCGCCCTGGAAGATGGTCGGGTTGGTGGTGACTCCGACGATCCCGCGGGTGGCGATCAGTTCGGCGAGGTTGCCGGAGTTGATCCGGTCGCGGGACAGATCGTCCAGCCACACCGATACCCCGGCCGCCGCCAGGGCGGCGATGTTCTCGTTCTGTGCCATGGGCCCTTATCCCTTCACATTGTCGAGCGTGCGCTGCGCGGCGGCCACGACAGCCTCCGGCGTGAAGCCGAACTCGCGGAACAAGGTCTTGTGATCGGCCGAGGCGCCGAAATGCTCGATCGAGACGATCTCGCCCGCGTCACCGGTGAACCGGTACCACGGCATCGCGATACCCGCCTCGACGGCGACCCGCGCGGCGACCGCCGGGGGCAGCACCTCGTCCCGATATGCCTTGTCCTGCGCGTCGAACCACTCCACGCACGGCATCGAGACCACCCGGGTACCGATGCCCTGCTCCTCCAGCGTAGTGCGCGCGGCCACGGCGAGCTGGAGCTCGGAACCCGTGGCGATGATGATCACCTGCGGGATCCCGGTGGAGGCCTCGGCCAGGATGTAACCGCCCTTGGCGACGCCCTCGAGGCTGGTGCCCTCCTGTACCGGCAGGTCCTGACGGGTGAGCGCCAGGGCGGCCGGGCCACCGGTTCCCACGGCGTCGCTCGAGACGAACGGCGAATTGTGCTTACCGCTGTGCTTCTCGATCACGGTGCGCCAGGCGTACGCGGTCTCGTTGGCATCGCCGGGGCGGACGACCGACAGACCCGGGATCGCGCGCAGCGCGGCCAGATGTTCGATCGGCTGATGGGTCGGGCCGTCCTCGCCGAGACCGATCGAATCGTGGGTCCAGACATAGGTGACCGGTACCCGCATCAGCGCGGCCAGCCGCACGGCCGGGCGCATGTAATCGCTGAACACCAGGAAGGTGCCGCCGTAGGGGCGGGTGGGACCGTGCAGCGCGATGCCGTTGAGGATCGAACCCATCGCGTGCTCACGGACACCGAAATGCAGGGTGCGGCCGTAGGGGCTCGCCTTCCACATCCCGGTCGAGATGGATTCGGGGCCGAAGCTCAGCGAATCCGGGATGGTGGTGTTGTTCGATTCGGCGAGGTCGGCCGAACCGCCCCACAGCTCCGGCAGGACCGGGCCCAGGGCGCCGAGCACCTTGGCCGACGCCTTCCGGGTGGCCAGGCCCTTGGCGTCGGGCTCCCAGGTGGGCAGGCCGTCGGCCCAGCCCTCGGGGAGCTGACCGTTGAACAACCGGTCGAACAGTTTCTTGGCCTCGGGCGCGCGCTGGGCCCAGGAGTCGAATTCGAGGGTCCAGTCCGCGTGCGCCCGCGCACCGCGCTCGGCGGCCCTGCGGGTGTGCGCGATGACCTCGTCGGCCACCTGGAAACTCTGCTCGGGATCGAACCCGAGGGCACGCTTGGTGCCCGCGACCTCGTCGGCGCCGAGCGCGGCGCCGTGCGAGGCCCCGGTGTTCATCTTGGTGGGAGCCGGGTAGCCGATGATCGTGCGCAGCAGGATCAGCGACGGCTTACCGGTCTCGGCCCTGGCCGCGGCCAGCGCCGCCTCGATCGCGACGACGTCCTCGCCGCCCTCGACCACCTCGACATGCCAGCCGTAGGCCGCATAGCGGGCCGCCACATCCTCGGTGAACGCGATGGTGGTGTCGTCCTCGATGGAGATCTTGTTGTCGTCGTAGATCACCACCAGGTTGCCCAGCTGCTGGGTACCCGCGAGGGAGGAGGCCTCGGAGGTGACGCCCTCCTCCATATCGCCGTCGGAGGCGATCACGTAGATGTGGTGATCGAACGGGCTGGCACCGGTCTCGGCTTCGGGGTCGAACAGACCGCGCTCGCGGCGGGCGGCCATCGCCATCCCCACCGCCGAGGCCAGACCCTGGCCCAGCGGGCCGGTGGTGATCTCCACACCCTTGGTGTGCCGGTACTCCGGGTGGCCCGGGGTCAGCGAACCCCATTTGCGCAGGTTGCGCAGATCATCGAGTTCCAGTCCGAAACCCGCCAGGTACAGCTGGATGTAGAGGGTCAGGCTGGAGTGGCCGCAGGAGAGCACGAACCGGTCGCGACCGACCCATTCGGGATCGGCCGGGTCGTGGCGCATGGTGCGCTGGAACAGCGTGTAGGCCAGCGGCGCGAGGCTCATCGCGGTGCCCGGGTGGCCGTTGCCCGCGGTCTGCACCGCGTCGGCGGCGAGGACCCGGACGGTGTCGACAGCTTTGGTGTCCAGATCCGTCCAGTCGTCCGGAAGGTTCGGCTGGGTGAGGGCGCGGATGTCGTCTGTCACTGACACGACCGTGTTTCTCCTGACATTTCGAGGCGTCGAAATTGGGGGCGGGCAGGGCGGCGAACCGGTACGGCGCGGTGACTGTGGCGCCGCATACACCCCATACCCTAATTGCGCCCGAACGCCCCTGATGCACGCCCCCCGGCTAGTCCCGCGAGCCGGTCACCGCCGGGATGGCCCGCCCGGCCGGCCGCGCGGGCGACACCCCCGCGAGCCGGTGCCCGGGTGAGCGCGCAGGGGCGAGCGGCAGTGTGTGCCGGGTGTGGGTCTACCATCGTGCGTAGTAGTAGCCGCGTCGCAGCCGCGCGCTGCTCCTTCCCAAACCGGATGCGAAGCACAGCGTGCGAGGAGAGATAGTGCGGATCGGTCATGACACGGGGGTCGGCGGCGCCCACGATTCCGCCCCGGCATCCGCGGACCGCGTCCTCGGCAGCGCGAAACTCGCCCACATCGCCCGCCGCCCGCTCGCCTATATCGCGCTCACCAAACCCCGTGTCATCGAGCTGCTGCTGGTGGCCACCATCCCCACCATGCTGCTGGCCGATCGCGGGCAGATCGATATCGGGCTGATCCTGGCCACCCTCTTCGGCGGCTGGATGGGCGCGGCCAGCGCCAACACCCTCAACTGTGTGGCCGACGCCGATATCGACAAGGTGATGAAGCGGACCGCCAAACGGCCCCTGGCCCGGGACGCGGTACCGACCTCGCACGCCTTCGTCTTCGGCGTCGTCCTGGGTATCGGCTCGTTCGCCTGGCTGTGGTGGCAGGCCAATCTCCTCAGCGGCGTACTGGTCGTCGCGACCATCCTGTTCTACGTTTTCGTCTACACACTCGGTCTGAAGCGGCGTACCCCGCAGAACGTGGTCTGGGGTGGCGCCGCCGGTTGTATGCCCGCGCTGGTCGGCTGGTCGGCGGTCACCGGGAACATCGGCTGGCCCGCCCTGGCGCTGTTCGGCGTGATCTTCTTCTGGACGCCGCCGCACACCTGGGCGCTGGCCATGCGCTACAAGGAGGACTACCGCGCGGCCGGCGTACCGATGCTGCCGGTGGTGGCCACCGAACAGGCCGTCACCAAGCAGATCGTCATCTACACCTGGCTGACCGTACTGACCACCCTGGCACTCGTTCCCGCCACCGGCGTGGTCTACGCCGCGGTCGCGCTGGTCGCGGGCGCCTGGTTCCTGTTGATGGCCCACCAGCTCTACGCCGGTGTGCGCCGCGGGGAATCGGTGAAACCATTGCGCCTGTTCCTGCAATCCAACAACTATCTCGCGGTGGTGTTCTGCGGTCTGGCCGTCGATTCGGTGCTCGGCTGGACCACACTCGGCGACGTCTTCTTCGGCTGAACCGGCGCCCCGTTCGGCACTGTCCGCTGTCAGTCGATCTGCCCGATATAGCCGTCCGGACGGATCAGGATCCGGGTCCCCGCACCGGCATGGTAGGCAGCGCGGGCGTGGCCCTCGACGTCGATCACCGCGGGGCCGGCGACCGAGATGCCCGGCTCGACCACTGCGTAACTCCGGGTGCCGGGCAGCGCGGGCAACTCGCCTGTCACGCCGAAACAGAGCAGGGTCGCGTGCGGCCCGCGAAAGAGATCGAACAGTCGCAGCGGCTGTCCGCCGGTACCCTTCAGCGGTGCGTCGGGCGCGCGGTCGCCCGCGGTGACGGGCCGGGTATCGGCCGGGTCGCGGTAGCTGATATCGAGCTGCCGGGTCTCCTCGCCGCGTTCCATCGCGTCGTCCGCCCCGTCGACGAGCTTGCCGAGCAGTGCGGAACTGATACCGAGTACCCGGGCCGCGACCGCGCGACGTTCCGGTTCGTAGGTCGACAACGGCTCCTCGTCGCCGGTCAGCGCGGCCGCGAGTTTCCAGCCCAGGTTGTAGGCATCCTGGATGCCGGTGTTCATACCCTGCCCGCCGGTAGGCGGGTGTACATGCGCGGCATCGCCCGCGAGCAGCACGCGGCCGGCCCGGAATCGCTCGGCGAGCCGGATATTGGGTCGCCACACGGTGACCCAGATCAGGTCGGTCAAAGTGATGTCGGTGCGCACCGACCAGCGATCCATGGCGGCCTGCAGTATCTCCAGGGTGGGTTCGGTGCCCTCGGCGAAGGGCGCGACGAACTGGAAATGACGTCCGCCCGGTAGCGGTGAGAGCGCGATACCCCGGGTCGGCTCCGCGGCCGCGGCGAACCAGTAGCCGTAGTCGTGGTCGAGGGCGTCGGCGCGGACATCGCCGAGCAGCATGCGCAATGATTCGTCGGTGGTTCCCTCGAACGCGATCCCCGCCTGCTTGCGGACGGTGCTGCCGCCGCCGTCGGCGCCGATCAGGTAGGCGACCCGCACGGTTTCCGTGCCCCGGTCGCTCGATATGCGCGCCGTGACGCTCGTATCGTCCTGAGTGAACGACAGGAGCGTCGTGCCGAGTTCTACCTGCACCCCGAACTCCGCCAGCCGGTCCCGCAGGATCGCCTCGGTCTGTGCCTGCCCGAGAAACCAGCCGTTGGGGTAGGGGACCGCCGGGGTGGGGTCGACGGGCTCGGCCATCCGGTGCTCGCCGACCGGCTGCCCGTCGAAAAAGGCCCGCATGACCGGCGCCGGGGCGCCCGACTTCTGCACAGCCTCGAGCACCCCCAGATCGTCGAACACTTCGAGCGACCGGGGCTGGATACCGTCGCCGCGCGATCCGGGGCAGAACTCGACGGCCCTGTCGATGATGCGGACGGCGATGTTCCGGCGGGCCAGGTCCAGGGCGAGGGTGAGTCCGGTGGGACCGGCACCGGTGATGAGGACGGAAGGCGACATGAGGACCCCTGATCGACGAATTGGATGAATATAGATTCAGTGAATCTATATTCAGTATTGGGGTTGGTAGGTTGCCGTGTCAAGGAGGTGACGTCGGTGGGATCGAGCCGTCGAGAACGGGCGGAAGAAACCGAGCAGGCGCTGAAGGCCGCGGCCCGGCGGGTCTTCGCGGAACGCGGATATCTGAACACCAAGATCGCCGACATCACGGCGGCGGCGGGCCGGTCGGCGGGGTCGTTCTACAACCATTTCGCGAGCAAAGAGGAACTGCTCAGAGCGCTGCTCGCCGATCTGGGGGCGGCCGGGGACGAACAGGCCGGGCAGGCCGGGCACAACCCGGATTTCAGTGATCCCGACGCTGTCCGATTCCATATAGCCGGCTTCTGGCACTTTGCCCGCGAGCACGCTGCGGTCATGCGGGCGATGGGACAGGCTGCGCTGGTCAACGAGGAATTCGCCCGGGAGATGGCGCAATTCGGCGCGGACCAGCGCCAGGACATCGCCGACCACCTGGACGGTTTGACGGCGAAGGGTATGACGCTGCCGGGCACGGTCGACACCAGCTTGGCGATGATGTTCTATCTCGTCCAGGCAATCTCGGCCGGGGTGGAGGACGGCGCGGTACAGATCTCGGACGACGAAGCGGTGGCAAGCCTGACCCGTTTCGTCTATCGCGGCTTGACCGGGCGCGACTACTGAGCCCGCGCCCGGCCCAGCGGGTCAGGGCAGCAGGACGATCGAACCGGTGGTCTTGCGGCTCTCCAGATCGCGGTGTGCCTGCTCGGCTTCGGCGAGCGGATAGGTGGCGCCGACCCGGACGGTGAGCGAACCGTCGGCGACGGCCTCGAAGATATCGCCCGCCCGCCAGTCCAGCTCGGCGCGATCGCGGGTGTAGTGGGCGATATTGGGCCGGGTCACGAAAACCGAACCCGCCGCGTTGAGTCGTTGCAGATCCACCGGCGGCACGGGTCCGCTGGCCGCACCGAACAGCGCGAGCGTGCCGCGGACCCGCAGCGAAGCGAGGCTGGCGTCGAAGGTGGCGGCGCCCACTCCGTCGTAGACCGCCGCGACGCCCTCGCCGCCGGTCAGTTCGCGGACCCGGTCGGCGAGATCATCGCCGTAGCGCAGTACCTCCGCGGCGCCGGCGCCGCGTGACAGCTCTTCCTTCTCGTCGGAGGACACCGTGGTGATCACCCGGATATCGCGCGCGACCGCGAGTTGGGTGAGCAGCAGTCCGACACCGCCCGCACCCGCGTGGACCAGAATCGTCTCGCCCGGTTCGGGACGGTAGACCGATTCGATCAGGTAGTGCGCGGTCATCCCCTGCAGTAGCGCCGAGGCGGCCACCGCCGGATCGATATCGCCGGGAACCGCCACCGCGACCGCTTCGTCGATCACCGCGCGGGGGGCGTAGCTGTTCGGCCCGGCTGCCCAGGCCACCCGGTCGCCGACGGCGAATCCGGTGACCCCGGAACCGATTTCGGCCACCACTCCGGTACCCTCGGAACCCGGAATATAGGGCACCGGGCGCGGATAGGTGCCGGTGCGGAAATAGGTGTCGATGAAATTCACGCCGACGGCATCGATATCGACCAGTAGCTGATTCGGTCCGGGTTCCGGGTCGGGAACCTCGGCGAGGGTCAGCACTTCCGGACCGCCGTGCCGGTCTACCTGGATAGCGCGCATGGGTCCAGTTCTACACGGGCCCACCTGTCCGGTATTCAGGGGTCCACCACTGTGCTCGCTACCGCTGCTCGGCGGGGTGACCAGGTGCTTCGGGCCGCGCCCGGATCGGGTTCCTACTCGCCGGTAAACTCCTCGGCATGAGTGCAGATACCGCCACCGTCACCGTCGACGCTCCGAAGGAGATCGTCGAATCGGTGCGCAAGTTCGTCGCCGCGCACGGAGGCTCGGCCGAAGCCGTACTGCAGCCGGTCGGCCGCCGGGGTGTCCGGATCACGCTGGTCGGCTCCGACGGGGTCCTCGGGGACCGGATGGTCGCCGATACGGCCGCCGCGCAGGCTGTGGTCGACGCGGTGGACGGGCTGACCGCCGCCGCCGGCTGGGAGCGGGAACTGGTCTCGCGCACCACTCCGCGTACCGGGCACTGGGCGAAGATGGCCGGCTGGGTCGCCGGTCAGACGCGGTTTCCGAAGGCGCGCAACGAGAAGTGACACCTGTGGGTGCTCACAGGTGGGCCGCCCGGGCATCAGGTAGCTCGAACAGTTTCCCGAGCAAAAACTACTGACGAGTAACCGGTTCGCGCTACCGTTAGTGCCTCGAGCGTCAGCCCCGGGGTAGAAGGAGCCGATATGACGGTCAGCAGTCCGACCCGTTCCAGACTCACGGTGTCCGGCCGTCCGATCTCGAACCACCTACGGGATGTGTCGACCCTGTCGCGTCAGATGGTCGGTCATTTCGTCGAACACGTCGCGCCGTGCGGCACGCTGCCGGGAGACGCGCTCCAGGGCGATGTCACCGCGGTGACCCGCCTGTGCCTGGAGCTCACCCTGAGCCGGCTCGACGGCCGGGAGCTGCCGGAGAAGATCGAACAGGTCCGGGAGGCCGCCGCCGAATGGGCGCGCGAGGGTATTCCGATCGACACCATCAACCACGCCATCCACGAGGGCTTCAAACTCGGTTTCGACCGCATCATGTCCACTGCGGGACCGGCGGATTCGGCGACACTGGTCGCCACCGCGCGGCGGATGCTGGAGATCCTGGACACCATCACCTCGGAAGTGGCGCTGGCGTATGTGGGTGAATACCGGGGCGTGGTCTCCGAACATCACACCGCGGTCCATACGCTGACCTCGGCGCTGCTCGGCGGGCACAGCACCGCCACCATGGCCCGCGAATGCGGGATCGAGATCGCGGGGTCCTATCAGGTGCTGGCCCTGGCCCTGCCGCCGCATCCGGACGAATCCGCGCAGCAGGTCGACGGACGGATCGTCGCGCGGCGCAAATTGCGCCGGCTGCAGGCCGAACTGGCCCGCAGCTGCGGCGAGAAGGCACTCTCGCTGCTGAGTATCGACGGCGGCACGGTGTTGCTACCGGCCGAGGCATTCCCGGACGAGGCACTGGACGAACTGATCGCGCGCCTGGCGCAGGCCGCGCAGGTGCCGGTTATCGGCACCGTGGTCACCGCGGCCACGGCCGAGATCCCCGACGCCACCGACCGCGCCCACGAACTCCTCGACACCGTGCAGCGCATCACCGACGGCGGTGGACTGCACCGGTTCACCGATCTGGCCCTGGAATTCCAGATCACCCGGCCGGGCCCGGCGCGCGAACATCTCAGCGCCATCCTCGACCCGCTGGACGAACATCCCGAACTGCTGGAAACGCTGCGGCAGCACATCGCGAACAATTTCAACCGGCAGCGCACGGCCCGGCTCATGCATATGCACACCAATACGCTGGACTACCGACTCAAAAGGGTCCGGATGCTGACCGGATTCGACCCGGCTGTCCCCACCGGGCTGTGGTACCTGACCTCGGCGCTGGTCGCCCGCAGTTATCGGAACGGGCCGGGTGCCACGACCTGAGACCATCCGATCTCCCCGGACGATGGCGGATGTTCGCGCGGGCCTGTCGGGAACCGCCGGTACCGGGGTTCCGCCGATAGGCCTCGGGCGAGGTCCTGTCCCATCTCCACCGTCGAGTGACACGAGCGCCGGATACGCGTGCCCGCCGCGCCGGTGGAACCTTCTCACCGTGGATCGTCGCAGGGTGGCCCGGTGGCTGTCCGCCGGTAGCCGCGGCCGGCTTCCGGTACCCGGGATCCCCTGTGGTCCGGTCTTCCGGGCGCCCGGGTCAAGCAGGCTGGGCGTCCGCTGTCACGACGTGTTCGGGTAGCGGTTCACGTGTTCGCAGCGCGGCCCACAGCGCGGCGGTCGCGGCGGTGCACAGGGCCGCGCCACCCACATGGATCGCGACCAGCGCCGCCGGAACATCGGTGAAGTACTGGACGATACCGACCGCCGACTGCGCGAGAACCAGTCCGATCAGCACGAACAGACGGTCGCGCACCGGTTTCGTGATACCCGTCGCGAAGAGGCCGAACGCGAGGCCGACGAGCAGGGCCAGATAGCCGATCAGCAACTGCGAGTGCAGATGCACCAGGGTGACGATCTCCACCTCGAGCCGGGCGACCGGGCGTTCGATGCTCTTGTCACCGGCATGAGGACCGGCGCCGGTGACCAGCGTGCCGGCCACGAGCACCCCGGCCAGCGCCACCGCGCTGAGCGCGGTGAGCAGGCGCAGCGGCTCCGGGGCGCGAACCGTTTCGACGCCGTCGTCGGGGGCGGCGATCTTCGCGTACATCACAGCGGCCACCCACACCATGAGCATCGAGGCGAGCAGATGCAGCGCCACCGTCCACCACAGCAGGCCGGACAGTACCGTGATCCCGCCGATGACGGACTGCAATACAGTGCCCGCGGGCATGAGCCAGGCGTAGACGAGTACTTCGCGCCGCCGCCGGGCGCGGGTGACCGCCAGAACGATGAGCGCGGCGCACAGCGTGACCGCGAAGGTCAGCATGCGGTTGCCGAACTCCACCACCTGATGGACCACGGCCACCTCGGAGACCCCGACCGGGGTGAAACTGCCCGGGAAGCATTGCGGCCAGGTGGGGCAGCCCAGACCGGACGCGGTGACCCGGACGATCGCGCCGGTCACGGCGATACCGGCCTGGGAGGCGATCACGGCGAGCGCGATCAGGAGCTGGGTGCGCCGTGACGGCAGTGGCAGCCGGTCGACGAGTCGCAGGAATGCGCGATACAGCACGTCACGATGGTAGCGGGCGGCCGGGACCGGTCCGCAGCCGGACTACTACAACTTGTCGTGGGTGGGTTATTCGAACCGGAACCAGCGCACCGCCAGCAGGCCGGCGACCGTACCCCACACGATCAGTGCCCCGATCCCCAGCCAGTCGACACCGCCGGCCAGCGCGTGTTCCAGCGCGACCGCCAGCGCGCCCGAGGGCACCAGCCGCACCAGTGTGTGCACGGCCGCAGGGAGTTCGTCGGAGGCGAAGACCACACTGGCGATACCGAGCATGACGAACCAGAGGATATTCGCCAGGGCCAGTACCACTTCGGCCTTGAGCGTGCCGCCCAGCAGCAGCCCCATCGCCGCGAACGTGGCGGTGCCCAGCGCGATCAGGACCGCGCCCAGCAGCAGCCCCAGCGGTGTCGGCCGCCAGCCCAGTGCCACCCCGATCAACCCCAGCAGTACCGCCTGCAGCACCACCACGAGCAGGACGGCGCCGCTCTTGCCCGCGACGATGCCCCAGCGCGGCAGCGGCGTGGCGCCGAGTCGTTTGAGCGCGCCGTAGCGCCGATCGAAACCGATCGCGATGGCCTGCCCGGTGAACGCGGTCGACATCACCGCCACCATCATCACCGCCGGCACGATCTTGTCGATCTTGTCCGGCCCCATATCGCCGAACGGGAGCAACGCCAGCCCGATCAGCAGGGTGATCGGAATGAACATGGTGAGCAGCAACTGCTCCCCGTTGCGCAGCAGCAGTACCAGATCCAGCCGCGTCTGAGCCGCGAGCATGGCCGGACGCGGCGCGGGCCGCGGCCCCGGCGCGAAGGTCCCCGCTTCGAACCGATTGGCCGTCAGATCAGGCTTGGTCACGATGCCTCCCTCGGAGCCGTGAGATGCGGTCCGCGGCGGCCGTAGCGAAGGCGGAGGTATCGCATCGCTCGTCCTCCTTCGAGGCCGCGGGATGCGGTCCGCGGCGGCCGTAGCGAAGGCGGAGGTGTCGCAGTATCGCAGTAACGCATCATGCGCGCAGATCCCGTCCGGTCAATTCCAGGAAGACGTCCTCCAGCCGACGCTGATCGATCCGGATATCGGTGGCCAGTACGTTCACCCGGGCGCACCAGGCCGTCACCGTCGCCAGTACCTGCGGATTGATCTCGCCTTCCACCAGATACGAGCCGGGGCTGGTCTCCTGCGGGGCGAAACCCTCCGGTAAGGCCATCCGCAACAGTTCGAGGTCGAGTTTGGGCGGTGCCGCGAAACGTAGCTGACCGGCCGCGCCGTGCGCGGTGACCTCCGCCGGAGTACCCGAGGCGACGACCCGCCCGTGATCGACGATCACCAGATGGTCGGCCAGCTCCTCGGCCTCGTCCATGAGATGGGTGGTCAGCAGCACGCTCACACCGTCGCGCCGCAGCGCATCGATCAACTCCCACACCATGATCCGCGCCTGTGCGTCCATACCGGCGGTCGGTTCGTCGAGGAAGACGATCTCCGGGCGGCCCACCAGCGCGCAGGCCAGCGACAGCCGTTGCTGCTGGCCACCCGAGAGCCGGCGGTAGGGGGTCCGGCGATGGTCGGCCAGGCCCAGGACGCCGAGCAGCCACGCGGGGTCCAGCGGGTTCGCCGAATACGCGGCGACCAGATCCAGCATTTCGCCGGCCCGCGCGCCGGGGTAGGCGCCGCCACCCTGCAGCATTACGCCGATCCGGGGCCGCAACTGTTCGGAATCGGCGACGGGATCGAGGCCGAGTACCCGTATCTGCCCCGAGTCCGGGCGGACGAAACCCTCGCACATCTCCACCGTGGTGGTCTTACCGGCGCCGTTCGGCCCGAGGAGGGCGAAGACCTGGGCGGGTTCGATGGTGAAACCGATACCGTCCACCGCGATCGTCTCGCCGTAGCGTTTGGCGATGTGGTCCACCTGTACGGCGGGTACGCGGGAAGCGGTCACGAGGTCCCACCGTAGGCCCCGGCCGGCTGTGACGGGGCCGACACCCCCTGCTGTGCTCGCCAGGGCAAAGCGTTCCGGGTGACCACGATGAACAGCAGCGACACGATCACCGTTGCCACGGCCGACCCCACGATCTGGAACACCTCGAGGTCGGCGCCGCGTGGCATCAGGATCACACTGACCACCGCGGAGATACCGATCGCCGGAGCCCGGAAGGCCGGGCGGGTGGCCCACGCGGCCATCGGCACGATGGCCCACAGCAGATACCAGGGCTGGACCACCGGGAACAGCAGGACGATCGCGCCCAGCGAAACCCCCAGCGCACCGACCGGATGTAGGCGCCCGGTCCAGGTGGCGACGAGCATTCGCACGGTGATGAATCCCGCCACCACGGCAGCGATGGGCCGGGTGATGCTCAGTAGCGCGGTGGTGTGATCACCCAGGCCGAGTAGTACGCCGCCGAATCCGGTGACGATTCCCAGCGCCGTGGGCAGTGACATCCAGCTGCGTACCGCATTGGCCGTATTCAGCGTGTAGAGCCAGCCGAAACCGAGACCGCTCATGGTGCTGATCACCACCGTCACCGCTACCGCGATCAGCCCGAGCAGTCCGGCGGCGGCCAGGATCGGGCGCAGACCCGGGCCCCAGCGGCGGGCGAGCGCCATCCCCGCGAAGCCCAGCGCGATGATCGAGGTGACCTTGACCGACGAGGACAGGCTGATCACGACCGCCCCGCCGGCCAGCAGTGCCCAGCCGCGGCCGTCCAGCGGCGGTGGCCCACCGTTGCCGGGCAGTCCGTGGATCGCGCGCAGCATGAACTCCAGGCCGGCCAGCATCAGACCGAGCATGAGCGCGTCGTTGTGCACACCGCCGACGAGGTGGAACAGCACCAGCGGATTCGCGACCCCCAGCCACAACGCGCTCACCGGGGCCACTCCGCAGCGTACGGACAGGCGCGGAAGGGCCCAGACGATGAGCGCCACTCCCGCCAGTGCCAGCAATCGGTGTACCCACACCCCGGCCAGGATGTTCTCGCCGGTGATCTCGGCGATCCCGTGCCCTATCCACAGGAAGAGCGGCCCATAGGGTGCGGGCGTCTCGCGCCAGATGTTGGGAACGTTGTTGGTGAGCACATTGTCGATGCCGAGCCCGGCGACCGGTCCTTCCAGATAGGGGTCGATACCGCGGGCGGCGATCTCGCTCTGCGCGAGATACGAGTAGACGTCGTTGCTGAACATCGGCGGTGCCACGCACAGCGGGATGATCCAGAGCAGCAGTGTGCGATCGAACTGGCGGCGGGTCAGCCGGTGTAGCGGCGAACCGCCGAGTCCGCCGACGGCGAACCGCCCGAGCAGCAACCACGCCAGTACGACGGTCACGGTGCCGACCATGCACATGGCCAGTGATCCGGTGTGCGCCCGCGCGAAGATACCGAGGACGCGCATTCCCGAGGTCGGGTTCTGGTGTACCGGTTGGGCGCCGATGCCGAGCGCGCTGATCGCCATGAGCACGGTGCCGGTGGCGCCCATCAGCCGGATCCGGTCCAGCTGGGCCCGCTCCCGGCGATCGAGCCCCGGGACCTCTGATTCGTCGCTGTGCAGAATCGCGATGGTGTGGTCCGAGGGCGGGACATCCAGTCCGAGGGCGCGTCGCACCGATTTCAGTGCGCGCTGCCCGCGCGACGCCGCTGCGCCTGCCTGTCCTGCCACGGTCATCGAGACTAGTTCGCCGGAGGCGCCGACGGTCCCCGGGCCGCGGCATCACGCACGGGAAGTGGCGGAAGGGGTGTGCGTTCGGTGGTTCGCGCCGGGCTGGATCCGAGTCCGGACACCTTCCAGCTACCGTGGGAGCCGGCGGATCATCCGCGGCGGGGATTCGCGAACGACACCCGGGTTCGGGAACCGCGGTTACCGCGGCCTTTCCGATGGCCGGTGGGCGCGTGCGCCGGTGCATCCGGATAGCAAATTCTCCGGTGTCGAACAGAGCGGACCGGTGAACTCCCGGCGTAGTGAAGCACATCACTCCACCGGTCCGGTGCGGACAGCGCGAGCGGGTCTTTCTCGCCCGAGCAGGAGATTTCGCGATTTTCGCCGGATGATGTGCCATCGGGTGACCCGCCTGGTCAGGGCACCCTTATTAGATTTCGGGAACGAATTCCGCCACACTGATGTTGTGAAAACTATGGGTTTGCCGGATGCGGACGAAAGGGCTGGTCACCGGGCCGGTACCGGGTCCGTCGGCGTGCCCGCGACCGGCGGGGAGGGGCATACCCGGGCCGCTATCGTCCGGCTGCTGCTGGAGGAAGGGCCGATCACCGCGACCGCGATAGGCAGTGCGCTGGGCCTGGCTCCCGCCGGGGTGCGCCGGCATCTGGACGCGCTCATCGAATCGGGTCAGGCCCGGGCCGGGCGTTCGGCGCCCTGGCAGCAGAAGGGGCGCGGCCGCCCGGCCAAGCAGTACCAGCTCACCGCCGCCGGGCGCGGCATGCTCGGCCACGCGTACGACGATCTGGCAGGTGCGGCCATCCGGCAGTTGCGCGAGATCGGTGGCGAGGAAGCGGTCACCGAGTTCGCCCGCAAGCGCGCGCGCACGCTGGTCGACGGGATCGACCCGCTGCCGGCGCACAGTCCGGAACCCGCCGCGAGCACCTCCGGAACCCCGAGCGCTGCCGTGCAGTCCGGCACGGTGGAGAAGGCCGAGGAGATCGCCACCGCGCTCTCGGATGCGGGCTTCGCCGCCAGTACCCGCCGGGTGGGCGCAGGCGTGCAGATCTGCCAGCACCACTGCCCGGTTTCCCATGTCGCCGAGGAGT
Organism: Nocardia sp. NPDC003963; assembly: GCF_053605105.1. Lineage (NCBI taxonomy): Bacteria > Bacillati > Actinomycetota > Actinomycetes > Mycobacteriales > Nocardiaceae > Nocardia > Nocardia sp. NPDC003963. The sequence continues at coordinate 24,157 of NZ_JBSGIP010000002.1, read as the reverse complement.
TCCCGGAACTGTGCGAGGCCGAACTCGACGCGTTCCGGGAGGTACTCGGAACGCATGTCCAGCGCCTGGCCACCATCGCCAACGGTGACTGTGCCTGCACCACCCACGTACCGCTGACGGTGCTGCCGACAGCAGCGGCCGACCGACCGAACAACGCTTCACCCTCAACCGTTGCACAGCCCGCAGCGGACGCACCGAACGACTCCGGAAGGAGCGCCGAATGACGACCACCACCGATCAGGTGCCACCGCTCACCCAGGAGGAGGCGATCGCCTCACTGGGTAAGTACGGCTACGGATGGGCCGACTCGGATGCGGCCGGAGCCAGTGCGCAGCGTGGTCTGTCCGAGGAGGTCGTCCGCGATATCTCGGCCAAGAAGGACGAGCAGCCCTGGATGCTGGAGAACCGGCTCAAGGCATTGCGCATCTTCGATCGCAAGCCCATGCCGGGCTGGGGATCCAACCTCGACGGTATCGACTTCGACAACATCAAGTACTTCGTGCGCTCGACCGAGAAACAGGCCGAGAGCTGGGAAGACCTGCCCGAGGACATCCGCAACACCTACGACAAGCTGGGCATCCCGGAGGCCGAGAAGCAGCGGCTGGTCTCGGGTGTCGCCGCCCAGTACGAGAGCGAAGTCGTCTACCACCAGATCCGCGAGGATCTGGAACAGCAGGGCGTCATCTTCCTCGATACCGATACCGCGCTGAAGGAGCACCCGGAGCTCTTCCGTGAGTACTTCGGCACGGTCATCCCGGCCGGGGACAACAAGTTCTCCGCGCTGAACACCGCGGTGTGGTCGGGCGGCTCTTTCATCTATGTGCCGCCGGGCGTGCACGTGGACATCCCGCTGCAGGCCTACTTCCGGATCAACACCGAGAACATGGGCCAGTTCGAACGCACCCTGATCATCGTCGACGAGGGTGCCTACGTGCACTACGTCGAGGGCTGCACCGCGCCGATCTACAAATCCGATTCGCTGCATTCGGCGGTCGTCGAGATCATCGTGAAGAAGGGCGGCCGCTGCCGCTACACGACCATCCAGAACTGGTCGAACAACGTCTACAACCTGGTCACCAAGCGGGCCAAGGCCGAGGCCGGCGCCACCATGGAGTGGATCGACGGCAATATCGGTTCCAAGGTCACCATGAAGTACCCGGCCGTGTGGATGACCGGTGAGCACGCCAAGGGTGAGGTCCTCTCGGTCGCCTTCGCCGGCGAGGGACAGCACCAGGACACCGGCGCCAAGATGGTGCACCTGGCCCCGCACACCTCCTCGACCATCGTGTCGAAATCGGTGGCGCGCGGCGGCGGTCGTGCCTCCTACCGCGGCCTGGTCCAGGTCAACAAGGGCGCGCACGGATCCAAGTCGACGGTGAAATGCGATGCGCTGCTGGTCGATACGGTCAGCCGCTCCGATACCTACCCCTACGTCGATATCCGCGAGGACGACGTGACCATGGGTCACGAGGCCACGGTCTCGAAGGTGTCGGAAGATCAGCTGTTCTACCTCATGAGCCGCGGGATGACCGAGGACGAGGCGATGGCGATGGTGGTGCGCGGCTTCGTCGAGCCCATCGCCAAGGAACTCCCGATGGAGTACGCGCTGGAACTCAACCGCCTGATCGAACTGCAGATGGAAGGAGCCGTCGGCTGATGGCGGTCGAGAACATTGCCGAGGCCGCGGAGGCTCGTACGCCGGCGATCAACAAGGGGGAGGTGTTCACCTCCTTCGATGTGAACGCCTTCGAGATCCCCTCCGGCAAGGACGAGGCGTGGCGGTTCACCCCGCTGCGCCGGCTGCGCGGTCTGCACAACGGCACCGCGACCGCCGACGGGCAGGCCGGGGTCGAGGTCGGGCAGGTCGCCGGGGTCACCGTGGAAACGGTGGGCCGCGACGATTCCCGGCTCGGGCAGGGCGGCACGCCGTCGGACCGGGTCGCCGCGCAAGCGTACTCCGGTTTCGAGCAGGCGACGATCCTCTCGGTCGGCAAGGAGACCGAGGTCGCCGAACCCGTCGTCGTGCGGATCACCGGACCGGGCGAGGGGAAGACCGCCTACGGTCATCTCCAGGTGCGGCTGGCCGAATTCGCCGTCGCCACCGTGGTGATCGACCAGCGCGGCAGCGGAACCTACGCCGAGAACATCGAATTCGTGCTCGGCGACAGCGCCAAGCTGACAGTGGTGGCCGTCCAGGACTGGGCCGACGACGTTGTGCACGCCACCGCGCACCACGCCCTGGTGGGGCGTGACGCGGTCCTGCGGCATACCGCGGTCACGCTGGGCGGCGATCTGGTCCGGCTCACCGGCAATGTCCGTTACGCGGGCCCGGGCGGTGATGCCGAACTGCTCGGTCTCTACTTCGCCGATGCCGGCCAGCATTTCGAACAGCGCCTGCTGGTCGATCACGCGGTACCGCACTGCAAATCGAACGTGCTGTACAAGGGCGCGCTCCAGGGCGATCCCGATTCGCACAAGGGCGACGCCCGCACGGTCTGGGTCGGCGATGTGCTGATCCGGGCCGCCGCCGAGGGCACGGATACGTTCGAGATCAACCGCAACCTGGTCCTCACCGACGGCGCCCGCGCCGATTCGGTACCGAACCTGGAGATCGAGACCGGTGAGATCGTCGGCGCCGGTCACGCGTCGGCGACCGGCCGGTTCGACGACGAGCAGCTGTTCTATCTGCGTGCCCGCGGCATTCCGGAAGACGCCGCCCGCCGCCTGGTGGTGCGTGGTTTCTTCCACGAGATCATCCAGAAGATCGGCGTCGGTGAGGTAGCCGAGCGGCTCGAGGCAGCCATCGAGGCCGAACTCGCCGCGATCGGCGCCTGACCAACCAGCCCACAGCCACCGAAGGAATTCGACACCCTATGACCACCCTGGAAATCAAGGATCTGCACGCCGAGGTCGCCACCCCGGACGGGGACACCGTCAAAATCCTCGACGGTGTGAACCTCACCGTGAAATCCGGCGAGACGCACGCCATCATGGGCCCGAACGGTTCGGGTAAGTCCACGCTGTCCTATGCCATCGCCGGGCATCCCAAGTACACCGTCACGTCGGGGTCGATCACCCTCGACGGTGAGGACGTGCTGGAGATGTCGGTGGACGAGCGGGCGCGGGCCGGGCTGTTCCTGGCCATGCAGTACCCGGTCGAGGTCCCCGGTGTCTCGATGTCGAACTTCCTGCGCACGGCGGCGACCGCGGTGCGCGGTGAGGCGCCGAAGCTGCGGCACTGGGTCAAGGAGGTGAAGGAGTCGATGAACGAACTCGATATCGACGCCGCCTTCGCCGATCGCAGTGTGAACGAGGGTTTCTCCGGCGGCGAGAAGAAGCGCCACGAGATCCTGCAGCTGGGCCTGCTGAAGCCGAAGATCGCCATCCTCGACGAAACCGATTCCGGTCTCGACGTGGACGCGCTGCGTATCGTGTCCGAGGGCGTGAACCGCTACCGGGAGCGGGAGAACGGCGGCGTACTGCTGATCACCCACTACACCCGTATCCTGCGCTATATCCAGCCGCAGTTCGTACACGTCTTCGTGGGCGGGCGCATCGTCGCCGAGGGCGGTCCGGAACTCGCCGAGGAACTCGACGCCAACGGCTATGTGAAATTCACCCAGACGGCCGGAGCCGGAGCCTGAGATGACCGCGACCCTTCCCGCCTTCGACGTCGCCCGGATCCGGGCCGACTTCCCGATCCTGAACCGTACGGTCCGGGACGGGAAGCCGCTGGTGTACCTGGATTCCGGGGCTACCGCGCAGCGGCCGCTGGCGGTGCTGGACGCCGAACGTGAATTCCTCCTCGCGAGCAACTCCGCGGTGCACCGCGGCGCGCACCAGCTGTCGGAGGAGGCCACCGACGCCTACGAGGACGCTCGCGCGCAGATCGCCGCGTTCGTCGGCGCCGCGGCCGACGAGATCGTGTTCACCAAGAACGCGACCGAATCGCTGAACCTGGTGACCTATTCCTTCGCCGACGACCGGTTCCCCTATCACGTCGGCCCGGGCGACGAGATCGTGATCACCGAGCTGGAGCATCACGCGAATCTGGTGCCGTGGCAGGAACTCGCGCGCCGCACCGGTGCCACACTGCGCTGGTACGGGGTCACCGACGACGGCCGGATCGACCTGGATTCGCTGGAACTGTCGCCGGCCACCAAGGTTGTCGCCTTCACCCATCAGTCGAATGTCACCGGCGCGGTGGCGCCGGTCGCCGAACTGGTACGCCGGGCCCGCGCGGTCGGCGCGCTGGTGGTGCTCGACGCCTGCCAGTCGGTACCGCACGCGCCGGTCGATCTCCACGCGCTCGATGTGGACTTCGCCGCGTTCTCCGGGCACAAGATGCTCGGTCCGTCCGGAGTCGGTGTGCTCTACGGGAAGCGGGCGCTGCTCGCGGAGACCCCGCCCTTCATCACCGGTGGTTCCATGATCGAGACGGTGACCATGGAGGAGACCACCTACGCTCCGCCGCCGCAGCGGTTCGAGGCCGGGGTGCCGATGACCTCGCAGGTCATCGGGCTGGGTGCCGCGGTCCGCTATCTGGACGAGATCGGGATGGACGCGATCGCCGCTCATGAGCACAGCCTCGTCGACGCCGCGCTCGCCGGGCTGGGCGCCGTACCGGGTGTGCGGATCATCGGCCCGACCGAGAACGTCGACCGCGGCGGCGCGGTCGCTTTCCTGACCGAGGGTATCCACGCGCACGATCTGGGCCAGATCCTGGACGACGAGGGCGTGGCCATCCGGGTGGGACACCACTGCGCCTGGCCGCTGCATCGGCGCTTCGGCGTCGCCGCGACCGCCCGCGCCTCGTTCGCGCTGTACAACACGGTGGACGAAGTGGACAAGATGGTCGCCGCGGTGCGGAAGGCCCAGAGCTTCTTCGGGGTTGCCTAGAACATGCGTATGGAGCAGATGTACCAGGAAGTGATCCTGGATCACTACAAGCATCCGCACAATCGCGGGCTGCGGGAACCCTTCGGCGCCGAGGTGCACCATGTGAACCCCACCTGCGGTGACGAAGTGACGTTGCGGGTAAGGCTGGGCGAGGACGGCGCGGTCGAGGATGTGTCCTACGACGGTCAGGGCTGCTCGATCAGTCAGGCCTCGGTCTCGGTGCTGACCGATCAGGTGATCGGCCTGCCGTTGGTCGAGGCGCTGAGTGTCGTCGATTCGTTCAACGAGATGATCGGCAGCCGGGGCACCGTCGAGGGCGACGAGGACGTCATCGGTGACGGGATAGCCTTCGCCGGCGTCGCGAAATACCCGGCCCGGGTGAAATGTGCGCTGCTGGGCTGGATGGCGTTCAAGGACGCGGTGCTGCGGGTCGACGGCGCGGCCGATTTCGCCGCGACCGTGGCAGCATCCGATACCGACCCATCACGGAACGGGGAAACAGCATGACCGATACTCCTGCCACCGAGGTCACCGCGCCGGAGAGCGCGGCGGCTCCCGAAGCCGAGCTGTCGGCCGAGGATCTGGCGCAGCTCGCCGATCTCGAGGAGGCGATGCGCGATGTCGTCGATCCCGAGCTCGGTATCAATGTCGTGGATCTGGGGCTGGTCTACGGGATGCGGGTCGAGGAGACCACCGCGGTCCTGGATATGACGCTGACCTCGGCCGCCTGTCCGCTCACCGATGTGATCGAGGATCAATCCCGTAACGCCCTGGTGCGCAGCGGACTGGTCGACGATCTGAAGATCAATTGGGTCTGGATGCCGCCGTGGGGTCCGGACAAGATCACCGAGGACGGCCGGGAACAGTTGCGGGCGCTCGGCTTCACGGTCTGAGCCCGCCACCCACCGCCACTGATTCGCGACGGCGACCGATACGGTCGCCGTCGCGTTCTGGTCTGTACCCGAATTGGTTCGGACGGGAGGCCGGGAAGCGGGCCGCTGGTACGGACCGGTCGCGTGTTCCGGTACGCCGGTCATATTTCGCCCGGTAATGGCGGGCTTTCACCGGAATGCGGCTATTCCACGTTCCCGCGGTGATCGTCGCGGCATGTGTTCGGTCGTCCGCAATGCGGATTTCGCCGGGGATCCGGGGTCGATTCGACCGGCCCGGTGCAGTATTCGATCTGTCTTGATATCAATTTTCCGAGCCCGCCGCCAATCGCCGACCGGTCGGTCCGCTTTCGGTGCTCCGGCGCTGGTGATAGGGGATGCGATCGTGGTGTGCGCTGGGGCACCCCCGGCCGCGGGCGCGGTCCCGGCGGTGCCCCGTGTTCGTGATCTTCACCGGCGCAATACCTTTCCGCATTCGGCGAGGTCGCGGCCCTATCACGGAAAGGTGACAATCGATTATCGGCAGTTATTGAGAGAGTTCACCACGATGCTGCTACTGTGAGCGGGTCGTCGGGTTCCGGGCCATCGGAGGATGCGCTCCGATGGTCAGCGATCGGCCGAATGACTTGTCCCTTAGTTACTTTCGGGTAGTCGAAAGTAACTAAGGGATATGTCACCGACCGTTACCGCGGTGCCCGGCACGGACCTCATCCGGCCAGGGGCGAACATGGTCGGCGTCGCGAGGAAGGCGAGACGAAGCGCCGTGGCCTGCCACGGCACCGCGTGGCGCACCTCGAGCCCCGTCAACGACGAGAAAGCTGATGAATCTGAATACCGCCGTGCTGCTTCCCTGGATACTCGCCCCCATATTGGTGCTCGGCGTGGCGTGGTACGCCGTTCGGGCTGTGCGAGAGCAACAGAAACGACTCGATGTGCTCGAGCGGGAGCTGGCCGTGCGCGAGGACGCGCTCGAGCATCTCGCGGCCAGCACACTGCCCGCTGTCTCCGAATCCGCCCGCCGCTTCGAGCAGACCACAGTGCCACCCGAAGTGCCTCCGGGACTGGAGAATTCGCGCTTCGCCCAATGCCTGCGCTGGATCATCGACCGCGTCTCCGAGGATCTGCGCACCGTCGTGGCCGATACTCGCGAAACCGTCACCCGGGAGATGGAGGAGCAGGTCCGTACCTCCGTCTCCGCCGCCGAACGCAACGTCCGTACCGAGGCCGACGCCGGCCGTGAACGCGCGGAAACCCTCGCGCGTGAGGCGACCAGCGCGGCGGTCCGCTCGTTCGGTACCTCCGTGGTGAGCCTGGGCGCGGATGTCTCCCAGGTCGTGAGTTCCGCGCTGCGCGAACACCGCGACGACCGCGTGTACGAAACCCTCATCCGCATCGACCACACCGTGCAGCAGATGATCCGTCAGGCGCAGTCCTACGTGATCGTCTGTGGTGGTCTGCCCGGTCGCCGCTGGCCCGCCCAGTCGCTCACCGACGTCGTCGGCGGTGCGACCGGACGTGTGCGTGACTACCTGCGGGTGCGCCCCTCCCAGCTGGACCGCATCGTCATCAGTCGTGCGGTCGAACCACTGGTGCACACGCTGGCCTCGCTCATCGACAACGCGCTGCGTTACTCGCCGCCGACCTCGTTCGTGGACGTGACCTTCCAGGAAGGCCACCACGGCGTCACCGTGATCGTCGACGACGCCGGCGTGCGGATGAACGCCGAGCAGATGGAAGAGGCCCGGCAGGTCCTGGCCAACGAACGTTCGATCGATATCCACCAGCTGGGCCCGGCTCCCAAGGTCGGTTTCCCCGGTATCGCCGCACTCGCCCGCCGCTACGGGTTCACCGTCTACATCGACGGACCCAACGCCTACGGCGGTATGCGCGCGATGGTCTATATTCCGGAGGCACTGCTGGTCGCACCGAAGAGCAACCAGGACAACGACACCGCGCTGCCCGGCGGCGCACCGGCTCCACGCGAACTCGCGGCGGTACCCGGCGGCCAGGCCTCGTCGGTATCGGGAAGCTCGGGTAACGCCTTGGTCGGTAACGCCGTATCGTCCGGTGGAGGAGCGCATTCGGCGACGACCACCGGCGCGCACGCCGCGGTACCCGTCGTATCCGAGAGCTCCCGGCCTGTCGAGCGGTCTTCGGCGGCAGGTGACATCGACGAGACCGAGAGCGAGCAGCGTACGACAGTCCACGACATCACCAGCGGCGGCCTGCCCCGGCGCCGGCGACGGGCCGCGGCCGTCCCCGCCGACATCAACGATCGCGTGTCCGGACAGGACAGGACCGAAGCGGGTCAGCCCCGCCCCGATATCGCCGCCGCCTGGCAGAGCGGTTCCAAGAGCGGCCGTGCCGCCGCAACCGAACACACCGAAGGGATGACATCCTGATGGGTTCACCGAGGACAGTGGTATCCGACAGCACCAATAAATTGGGCTGGTTACTGGACGATCTCGAGGTTCCCGGCGTCCGATTCGCCGTCCTGCTGTCCGAGGACGGGCTGCGCATCGCCCATTCGGCGGGTATCGCGAAAGACGATGCCGAGCGTTTCGCTGCCGCCGCCTCCGGGCTGCGCTCACTCGGCAAGGCGCTCGGTGAGTTCTGCGGCAGCAACGGAAACGACGTGCGGCAGAACATGACCGAATACGACCAGGGCATGATCATGATCACCGCGGCGGGCGAGGGCGCGCTCCTGGGTGTCGCGACCATGACCGATATCGATGTGGGCCTGATCGCCCACCGGATGAACGAGCTGGCCGGCCGGGTGGGTCACGAGCTCGGCAGTGAACCTCGCAGAGGCGCACACGGCGGCGATCTGCAATGAGCCGGTCGCGGCGTGATCCAGATCTGGTCCGTGCCTATGTGCGGACCGGCGGACGCTCCCGTCCGACCCGTGAGCTCGGCCTGGTAACCCTGGTCGTGGCCGTCGGGGATCCGGCGCCGGGCTCCACGCCGGACGCACGCCGGGTGGTCGATGTCTGTGCTCGCGGTGCCCTGTCGATCGCGGAGGTCGCCGCCTATCTCGACCTCCCGCCGTCGGTGGTGACCATCGTGGTGTCCGATCTGCTGGACAGCGGACATCTGAATATCCCGACCCCGGCGGAAATAATGCCGGAGATCGCCCTGCTCGAGGAGGTACTCAATGGGCTCCGTGCTCTCCCGGCCTGATCGGCCCGCGGATTACGGCCGCGCGGTCGACTATGTGCCGGAGACGGTGACCCGATCGGTGAAATTGCTGGTCGCCGGTAATTTCGGCGTCGGCAAGACCACCTTCGTGAGCAGTGTTTCCGAGATCAAACCGCTGCGTACCGAGGAGACCATCACCGAGGCCAGCGTCGGGATCGACGATCTGGGCGGGCTGGGCTCGAAAACGCAGACCACGGTCGCCATGGACTTCGGCCGTATCACGCTCAACCCCGAACTGGCCCTGTACCTTTTCGGTACCCCGGGCCAGCAGCGGTTCATCCCGCTGTGGGAGGAATTGGCCAAGGGTGCGCTCGGTGCCCTGGTTCTGGTGGACACCCGGCGGATCGAGAAGGCCGACGAGGTGCTGGCCGTGCTCGAGGAGCGCGGTGTGCCGTACGCGGTCGGGGTGAACGAGTTCGAGGGCTCGAATCGCTTTCCGCTGTCGGAAGTGCGTGAGGCGCTCGACCTCACCGAAGACACTCCACTCATCGCCCTCGACGCCCGTGATCGGCGTACCTGCCTGCAGTCGCTGATCACGCTCGTCGAGTATCTGTTCCACCGATTGGAGTCTCGTCTTTGACCGCGCAGTTCTCTCCGGTTCCACAGCAGCAACCTCCGTTCGCCGGATGCCCGGTCGTCCACGGAGACCCCACCGGAGGAATCGGCGATCGATTCAGCCTCTTCTCCGAAGAATTCGCCGGTGATCCGCATCGGGCCTATGCCGCGATGCGGAGCCGGTACGGATCGCTGGTTCCCATCGATCTGGCGCCGGATGTTCCCGCCACCCTCGTGATCGGCTACGAAGCCGCGGTCCGGATCCTCAACGATCCCGATCGATTCCCGGCCGATCCCCGGACCTGGCAGACGAGCATCCCGGCGGATTCGCCGGTCAAACCGATGATGGAGTGGTACCCGAACGCCCTGCGCAACAGCGGCGATCTGCACCTGCGGTACCGCCAGGCCTATGTGCACGCCATCGACGGTATCGATCTGCACGAACTGCACCGGACGGTGGAGCGGATCGCGGTCCCGCTGATCAACTCCTTCTGTGAGACCGGCGAAGCCGATCTCGTGATGCAGTACGCGTTCCCGCTGGTGTTCGAGGTGCTCAACCGGATGGTCGGTTGTTCACTCGAACTGGGTGAGCGGGTGGCCAACGGTATGGCCGCGCTGTTCGACACGGTCAATGCCGAGTGGGGGATGAATCATCTCAGCGAAGCGCTGATGGAACTCATCTTCCAGAAACGTTCCGATCCGGCCGACGATGTCACCTCCCGGCTGGTGCACCACCCGGCGAAGCTCGACGACGAGGAGCTGCTGTCCAACCTGATCAGCTTCTACGGCGCCGGGGTGGAACCGCAGCAGAACCTGATCAACAACACGCTGCTGCTGATGATGACCGACGACCGGTTCGGCGGGAACATGCTCGGCGGTGCGCTGTCCACCCGCGACGCGCTGGACGAGGTGCTGTTCAACGACCCGCCGATGGCGAACTTCTGCACCACCTACCCGCGGCAGCCGATTCTCGTCGAGAACACCTGGTTGCCGGCCCATCAGCCGGTGGTGATCAGCCTGTCCGCGTGCAATAACGATCCGGCTGTCCGGGGCGCCGATCATACCGGTAACCGGTCGCATCTGGCCTGGAGTATCGGACCGCACGCCTGCCCGGCGCAGTCACCGGCGTTCGTGGTGGTCCAGGAGGCGATCGACCTGCTGCTCGACGCGCTTCCCGAACTGGAGCTGGCGGTGGCGCCCGAAGAACTCGTCTGGCGTCCCGGACCTTTCCACCGGGCGCTGGCGGCCCTGCCGGTAGCCTTCCCGCCTTCTCCGCCGTTGAATCTCGTATAAGGAGTCAGTCGTTGGAACGCGAACTCATCGTCCTGGACATGGCCGGTGCGGATACGCAGCGGGAAGCGACACGGTTGCGTGCTCAGGGCCCCGCCGCGCTGATCGAGCTGCCGGGTAACGTTCCGGCATGGTCGATCACGGACGCGGCGGTCCTGAAGAGTCTGCTGGCCGATCCGCGGGTGTCCAAGGATCCGCGCCAGCACTGGACAGCGTTCGTGAACGGCGAGATCACCGAGGACTGGCCGCTGCTGCCGTGGATCGCGGTGGAGAACATGTTCACCGCCTACGGCCCCGACCATCGCCGGCTCCGGCGGCTGGTGTCCCCGGCATTCACGCATCGGCGGACCGCCGCGCTGCGCCCGCGAGTGGAAGCGCTGATCGCCGGACTGCTCGACCGGTTGGCCGCCGTACCCGCCGGTCAGGTGGTCGATCTGCGTGAGGGCTACGCCTACCCGGTGCCGATCCGGGTGATCACCGAGTTGCTCGGCGTACCCGAGCAACTGGAAGCGGGCCTGCGGGTCTGCGTCGACCGGTACTTCGACACCACGATCGATCAGGCGGGTGCCCAGGCGAATTTCGTCGAGATGTACGGTCTGGTGACCGAATTGGTCGCCTATCGGCGTGACAATCCCGGTGACGACATCACCAGTGTGATGATCACCAGTCGCGACGAGGACGGTTCGCAGCTCACCGAGAAGCAGATCGTCGAAACGCTGATGCTGGTCATCAACGCCGGCCACGAGACGACGGTCAACCTGCTCGATCAGGCCATCGTCGCGCTGCTCACCCACCCGCAGCAGCGGGCGGCCGCACTCGCCGGTGAGGTCGGCTGGTCCGAAGTGGTGGAGGAGACGCTGCGTTACGAGGCGCCGGTCGCGCATCTGCCGCTGCGATTCGCCGTGGAGGACATCGAGATCGAAGGCCTGCGGATCGGTAAGGGTGAGGCCATTCTCGCCTCCTACGTCGCGGCCGGCCGCGACCCGAAGATCCACGGCGCCACCGCGGATACCTTCGACGTGACCCGGGCGGCCAAGGATCACGTGTCGTTCGGGCACGGGGCGCACCACTGCATCGGCGCGCCGCTGGCGCGGATGGAAGGCGAACTCGCGCTGCCCGCGTTGTTCCGGCGCTTCCCGGATATCCGGCTGGCGGTGGATGTGAGCGAACTGCGGCCGGTGGTGAGCTTCGTTTCGAACGGTCACCAGGAATTGCCTGTGTACCTGGGCTGAAGCCGGTAGCGTAAAAGATTCCGGTTCTTACAACTTCATGCTGATGGCTCGTCGCGGACGTCGCTGAGCGAGATGTATGGGTCGGCGGATAGGTCTGCGAAAACGCACTATTCGCCGATTCATACGAACCTCGGAGTGTGATGTCTTGACCACAGCACAACATGATCAGCGGCGCGTATCCGATCCACGCCTGGTGATCCACGGTTCCCCGATGGACCCCATCGGTCCCTACGTACCGCTGTATTCGGAGGAGTTCGCCGCCGATCCGCACAAGGTGTACCGGGAGATGCGGCAGCGTTTCGGGTCGCTGGCTCCGGTCGAGCTGGCACCGGGGGTACCGGGCACCCTGGTTATCGGGTACCACACCGCCTTGCGAATCCTCAACGATCCGGAGCATTTCCCCGCCGATCCCCGGGTGTGGCAGCGCGGAGTCCCCGAGAACTGCCCGGTGCTACCCATGATGGAGTACCGGCCGAATCCCCTGCGCACAGTCGGCAACGACCGGATCCGCTACCGAGCGGCCGCAGTATCGGCCATCGGCGAAGTCGATATGCACGAGTTGCATTCCACCATCGAGAAGATCGCGGTCACGCTGATCAACTCGTTCTGTACCGACGGCTACTGCGATGTCGTCGGGCAGTATGCCTCGCCCCTGATCTTCGCCACGCTGAACGCCATGCTGGGTTGCCCGCCCGAGCTCGGGCACCGCGCGGCCCGCGGCCTGGCGGCCATGTTCGATACGGTCGGCGCGGCCGAGGGCAATGCGACCCAGGCCGACGCGCTGCTGGAACTGGCCCGTCTCAAACGGGTTCATCCGGGTGACGACATCACCACCCGGCTGGTCCAGCATCCGGTACACCTGAGCGACGAGGAGACACGGCAGCAGCTGGCGCTGCTGTACGGCGCGGGTACCGAACCGCCGCAGAATCTGATCGTGAACACGCTGCTGCTCATGCTGACCGATGAACGATTCGCGGCGAATGTGCTCGACGGGAGTCTGTCGACCCGGGACGCGCTGGACGAAGTCCTGTTCAACGATCCGCCGATGGCCAACTACTGCATCAGCTATCCGCGACAGCCGATATTGATCGACGGTATCTGGTTGCCCGCTCATCAACCGGTGCTGATCAGTATGACGGCGTGCAACAACGATCCCGCGATAAAGTCCGGTGGGCTCACCGACAACCGGTCGCACCTGGCCTTCAGCGTGGGCCAGCACAGCTGTCCGGCACGTTCGGTGGCGCTGCTGGTCGTCCAGGACGCCCTCGATCAGTTGCTGGACGCGATACCGGAGATGGAGCTCGCGGTACCGCCGGCCGAGCTGCGGTGGCGGCCGGGCCCGTTCCACCGGGCGCTGGTATCGCTGCCGGTCACCTTTCCCGAGAGTCATCCGCTCCGGCTCGGCTGACCGGCTCTCCCGCGATCTCGTTCGGCTGTGGGCCGACGGAGCGGGTGGATGGCGGCCGGCACCACCACCGGCCGGTGGAGCCGATGGTCGCACCTCGCTACCGGCGGAAAATAAGGCGGAGAAAGGGGCTTCCGGGCCCGCGGCCCGAGAAGTGGACGGGTATTCGGCCCGGCGTGGCGGGCCGGTAGGCGTGTGACGGTTTCTCCCCGGTACACGAAGGGATCGTGGCGCCGCGAAACTCGTTCGTGCGCGACGGGTTCCGGGTAGAGTCGCGTGCTCAGCCCAGCGGCCGTCACTACGGCGGCGCAGATCACACCCTCAGGAATCAGCGAACGTTGAATATCGACAGCGAACCCCTCTCGCCCGCCGGGCCGAAAGATTTCGGTGGCCCACGTATTCCCCTGTACACGGAGGAGTACGCGGCCGATCCGCACAAGGTGTACCGGGAAATGCGACGCCGCTTCGGATCGCTGGCCCCCGTGGAACTGTCCCCGGGGGTGCCCGCCACGCTGGTGATCGGGTACCACACCGCATTGCGGATCCTCAACGACCCGGATCATTTCCCTGCCGATCCGCGTATGTGGGAGCGCGATATACCGGCCGATTCACCGATCCGGCCGATGATGGAATGGCGGCCCAACCCCGTGCGCAGTGCCGGGCGCGATCATCGGCGGTACCGCTCCGCGGCCGCGTCGGCCCTGGGCAGGATCGATCTGCACCGGTTGCACCAAACCGTCGAGGCCAATGCGATCCCGCTGATCAACGCATTCTGCGAGACCGGTCACTGCGATGTTGTCGGCCAGTACGCGCTCCCGCTCATCTTCGCGACACTCAACGATATGCTCGGCTGCTCGACCGATATCGGGCAGCGGGCGGCCACCGGTATGGCGGCCATGTTCGACACCGTCGACGCCGCCGCCGGTAACCGGATGCTGGCCGAGGCGCTGCTGGAGCTCACCCGGGTCAAACGGGCCGAGCCGGGCGCCGATGTCACCAGCTGGCTGGTGGAACATCCGGTGAAACTGGACGACGAGGAGATGCTGCATCAGCTCGCGCTGCTCTACGGGGCAGGAATCGAACCGCCGCAGAATCTGATCGTGAACACGCTCCTGCACATGCTGACCGACGAGCGGTTCGCGGCCGATGTCCTCGACGGCAGCCTCTCGACCCGGGACGCGCTGGACGAGGTGCTCTTCAACGATCCGCCGATGGCCAACTATTGCATCAGTTACCCCCGGCAGCCGATCCTCATCGCCGATATCTGGCTACCAGCGCATCAGCCGGTGCTGATCAGCATGGCCGCCTGCAACAACGATCCGGCCATTCGGACCGGCGATTTCACCGACAACCGGTCACATCTGGCCTTCGGTACCGGCCCGCATTCCTGCCCGGCGCGTCCGGCGGCCCTGTTGATCGTGCAGGACGGTATCGATCAGCTGCTGGACGCCCTCCCCGAACTGGAACTGGCGGTAGCGCCGGAAGAGCTGCGCTGGCGGCCCGGGCCCTTCCATCGTGCGCTGCAATCACTGCCGGTCGTTTTTCCGAAGAGCCCGCCGATCAGCCCGGCCGGCGCTCGGTAGCGCGGTACCGGCCGTAGCCGGCCGCGAGTCAGCCGTAGCCGGCCGCGAGTCAGATGGTGCGGTGCAGTTCCAGGAAATCACCGACGGTCCGCCGCGGTGTCGGCGGCTGCGCGGCGGAGGCCGGTGCCGTGCCCACCCGGACCACGACCTGCGGTGCCGCGGGTTCGTGCAGCAGATTCGCGATGGTGCGCCGGCTCACCGGAACCTCGGTGATATGGGTGAGTGGACAGGTGGCCAGCCCGGCGGCCGTGCATTCCAGTAGAACGGCCGACAGGGCCTCACCGGCCCGTAGCCACTCCAGGGGGCTGTCCGCGGCCGAACCGATGACCAGCAGACGCGAGGAATCGGTGAGTTCGCCGCGCCGCAGCGAGGGCGGTGCGGCCGGAAACGCGCGACCGACCCCTACCTGTGCCATTTCCGCGGCCGAGACCAGTGCGGAGATCGGCACACCGTCGGCGGGGGAGTCGTTACCGGCCCACCAGTGCAGTTCGTTCAGATATTGCGGATCGTATTCGCGCAGCGCCGCCGACTGGGCGGAGGCGGCGGCCAGCCGCAGCCGGGCGGAATCCTCCAGCACCGCGAGCACGGCACCGTGTTCGCCGGCGGTGGCGTCGAGGCGGGGGCGCACCCGCTCCCAGTCGCGGGGCGGCAGCATGGGCAGCCGATCGGTGAAGCGCTGGTCGATGGCGGCCGCGCGGGCCCGGACGGTATCGGAGACTGCGGCCGCCGGGGCGAAGTCGACGGTGGCGAGATGGTCGGCCGCGGTATCGGGCAGCCGGGTCACCTCGGTATCCCAGCCGGCGGCCGCGAACGCGGTCCGCGCGTGATCCAGGATGGCACCGCAGCTGATGATCAGCTGCCTGCCCTGTGGATCGGCCGAGAACAACTGCCGGCTGGTGTCGCGGTGCAGCTGCAACCGGTGGCCGTCGAAGACCCAGCGCCACGGCTGGGTGTTGTGCACCGACGGCGCGCGCCGGGCCAGGGACAGCGCCGCCCGCACTGTCGGATGATCGGGCACCCGGGCCGTACCGATGGCGTCCATCTCCCGAGTCTGCCCCGCCCGGTCGCACCCGACCACCTCATGGGCGGATTCGCGCCGAATCGTGGCACTCAGGGCATGGGGCCGATACCGGTGATCAAGGTCCGGTCACCGATTCGCATCGCGGTGACCAGTTGTGGGTTGTACTCCAGGGGAGCCGTACCGGGCCGGAACTCGGTGATCGCGACGGTGTACTGGCCGACGAATGCCCCGGGGTCTATCCGGACGCAATAGGTGGTACCCGCCGGAATGCTGTCGATACCGCGCTGGATATCGGCGGCCGGAGGTACGGCGGCATCCGCTGCGACCAGGGCCCGGGCCTGTTCCCCCGACCGGGCGACGTAGTAGGCGTGCTGGAATCCGAAAATGGCCTCCGGCCCGGACTCGGTGCCGCCCGGACCGTTGCCCTGCACGGTGTTGCCGATCCGCTCGGCCGCGCAGTGCGGATCGGTTCCGGGAGCGGCCGGCGCCGTGGCACTGGGTGCGGCCGCGACGGGAGAACGCGTTTCCTCCCCGCCGACGACTACGAACTGCACATAGGCGGCCGTGCCGAGCGCCGCTACACCCGCCACGCCGAGCAAGATCGGAACCGCTCGTTTCCGGCCGCCGGCGGGCGCCTCGGCACGGACCGGTTCCGGGGTGGCGGGTTCGGGTGGGGTCAGCCGCCGGCGCAGGCGCTCCCGGGCGCCCGCCGGGGAACTGTCCGCGGGCGGCGGGGCGGGGTCGTGGTCGGTTTCCGCGGCGGGCGCGGCCGGTCCGGGATCGGCGACGGGAGACCGCACCGTCGCCGGCTCCTCGCCGGGACGGATATCCGCGCTGTCGGTGTTCGCTCGCGCGACCCAATCCGACCACGAACCCTCGTAGGTGGCGTTGCCGCTGTCCCATCCCGGAAGGCGGAGCACCGGGATCGGTTCGGTCGGAAACGTATCGTCGGGTACCGGGGTGGCATCGTGATGTGGCCGGTAAAGTTCCGGCCGCCGCGTCGCCGGGTCCGGGTCGGCGTCGCCCGGGTGCGGGAAAGTGCCGGAGTCCCGATGCCGGGTCGGGTCGGTGGGGTAGGGCGGACGATCTCGCCCGTCGGCGGGACCCGGTGGTGGTCTATCCATGGCGCGGCCCCCTTCATCGGTTCACGATGCGTGATCGCTCTCCATTGTTCTAGTGGATCGGCGACCGGAGCGCAGCGCGGGGGCGTCGCCGGACGCGGTGACCGCGTCCGGCGACCGGTTCACCAGTGGATGTTCACCGGATCACCGACACCCACGTTCTCGTAATACCAGGAGGCGTCGCCGGGGGCGAGATTGATGCAGCCGTGGCTGACATTGGAATTGCCCTGCTGGCCGACCGACCAGGGTGCGGAATGGACGAAGACACCGCCCCAGGTGAGCCGCTCGGCCCATTCACCGTCGATCAGGTATCCCTCCGCGGAATCCAGCGGAATACCGATCGTGCGGGAGTCGAAGATGATGTTGCGGAACTTCTCCAGTACCGGATAGGTGCCGGTGGGTGTCTCGTACCCGGGCTTACCCATGGACGCCGGCATGGTCCGCACCACCACACCACCCATGCTGACGGTGAACGTGTGGGTCGACATGTTCGCGTCGGCGATCACGCCGCCGTTGGTGTCGAACTGTGTGCGCCGGTCACCGAAGTTCACGGTGAGGGTGGTATCCGCCGGTAGATACCCGCGGGGAGTCCAGGTCAGCTCCCGGTCACCGCGCCAGGAGTAGGAACCGGGCAGCGGATCGCCGGCGGTGACCGACAGCGACTGCTCGGCGCGGGCCCGATCGGTGACCGCCGCGGCGAACCGGACGGTAACCGGATGTGCGATTCCGACGACCGCGCCGTCGGACGGAGTCACCGAGGCCACGGGTGCGGGGCCGGGCCGATCGATCGTCATGGCGCTCGCCCCGGCGGGGGCGACGGCCAGCGAGAGTGCGACCGCGATCGCTAGAAATAGGTGCCGGGCAACGATATTCATGGTGCCACCCCTTACGGACGACTGGTGGACAGACGTCCATCCTAAGGGGCCATGATCAACTCAACCACCCAAGATATCGTCCCGGCACCCGTTCGCGACGTTGACACACCGCGCGATTGCTATTCGGTGACAAGTTTCCAGTCGTCGGGTAGCCCGTGGACATGCATGGTGGCACCCTCGGCGTGGATGCTGACCGTGGCAGATCCCAGTCGCAGATCGGTGAGGCCGACTTTGCCCCATTCCCGTGGCAACTGCGGGGTCACCCGCAGGACACGATGCGGTACACACGGCGACAGCCCGAGGAACGACCGGACCAGCAGCAGCGGCGCCGCGCTCGCCCACGCCTGCGGTGAGCACGAGGTGGGGTAGGGCACCGGCGAACGGAACTCGGTGCGGGCGAAACCGCAGAACAGCTCCGGCAGCCTGCCGCCGAAGTCGATGGCCGCGTCGAGCAGGCCGGTGGTGAGCCGTTCGGCCAGTTCCGAGGCTCCGGCGATATGCCGGTACCGCAGCAGCCCCGCCACCGCGATCGCGGTGTCGTGCGGCCATATCGAGCCGTTGTGGTAGCTCATCGGGTTGAAGGCGCCCATTCCGGTGGCCAGGGTGCGCAGCCCGAAACCGCTGTCCATACTCACATCGGCCAGCCGTTCGATCAGTTCGGCGGCGCGTTCGTCGGAGACGATCCCGGTCCACAGGCATTGGGCGGCATTGCTGGTCAGCGAGTCGACCTGGTTCTTCTGCCCGTCCAGGGCCACGGCGTACCAGCCGTTCTTGGCGACCCAGAACGCCTCGTCGAACCGGTCCTTGAGGTTCTCGGCCTGTTCGCGCAGGCGCGCGGCGGTACCGGTATCGCCGAAATGTTCGGCGAGCTGGGCGCGCGCCAGCCGGGCCGCGTACACATAACCCTGGACCTCGCACAGCGCGATGGACGGTTCGGCCAGATGACCGGAGGCGTCGTTGATCGAGTCGAAACTGTCCTTCCAGCCCTGATTGCTCAGGCCGCGATCGGTCTTCCGGCGGTACTCGACGAATCCGTCGCCGTCGGCGTCGCCGTATTCGTCGATCCAGGCCAGCGCCGCGTCGGCGGCCGGGAGCAGTTCGCGGATCACCTGGTCACCCGCGCCCCAGCGCCAGCATTCGGCGAGCAGCATCACGAACAGCGGCGTCGCGTCCACCGAACCGTAGTAGACCGTGCCGCCCAGCACCTGGCCGCTGGCCGGGCCGTGCCGCATCTCGTGCATGATGCGACCCGGTTCCTCCTCGGTGATCGGATTGACCTTCGTCCCCTGCAGATCCGCCAGCCTGCGCAGCGTGCCGACCGCGAGCGCGGAATCCAGCGGTAGTGCCATCCACGAGGTGAGCAGGCTGTCCCGGCCGAACAGGGCCATGAACCAGGGTGCCCCGGCGGCCACATAGGCCGGTGCGCCGTCGGTGCTGCCGTCGATACGCAGCGCCCCGAGATCGCTCTCGGTGCGCTGCAGTACATCCGACAGGGCCGGATCGGTCGCGGTGAGATCGGTGGCGGTGGCCCGCCACGCCTTCAGCCGACTGATCGGACTGTCCTCGTCGTCCCCGAACGCCATCTGGACCCGGCGGTGCGAGACCACCGGCTGCGCCAGGATCTCGGTATCCCAGCGGCCGCGCGCCGGCACCACCACCTGCCAGGTGATGGTGCCGGGCAGCATGACCGCCCCGGCCGTGGCACTGATGGTCAGTCCGCGACCGGGTTCGTTGTGGTCGGTGAGGTGCAGATCCCCGTCGACGGCGTTGTGCTCGGCACCGCCGCCGTGGTTACGGCCCTCCTTGACCGCGAACAGATCCGCGAAATCGGAATCGACGAACATGGTGACGGTCATCGCCGTGTCCTCGTGCCCGAGGTTGTGCACGGTGACGGTCTCCTTGAGACCGTTGCCGATGAGCCGCCGCCGCACCACCAGCACAGTGCTGTCCGCGACCCCGGCGCGCGGGGGTTTGCGCAGGATGAACCGGCCCTTGAAGGCCTCCGGGGTGAGCACGGTGAGATGTTCGGCGGGTTGCCCGTCCAAACGCAGTTCCCACCGTGAGATCACCCGGGAGTCCCGGTAGAACAGGCCCTGTGAGGTACCGGAATGGATATCGCCGAGCGGGTCGGACAGGCAGAATGTGCTCGCCTCGACCAGAGTGACCGTCCCCCCGCCGCCGTTGATGGCGGCGGGCTGGCCGGAGTTGAGAATTCTCGGCGGTGCGTTCATGCCCTACTCCATACCGGTGTCGTGCCGGCGTCGGCGCGTATCTCGGGTACCGAACTGCGACGCATACCGACGGCGGTCAATGCCTGTCCCCTGTGGTGGGATTCGTCCCACGCATCGAGTATGCGGTAATAGGCGGCCTCGTACCCGGCACCCAGCTGATCCACGCCGAAATAATCCTCGACGCGCCGCCGGCAGGCGTGCGGATCGAGCTCGCCGACCCGGGCGATAGCGGCCGGGAGCTCGTCGGGGTGATCGCAGATGAACCCGGTGACACCGTGTTCGATCACTTCGTCGACCGCGCCGCCGCGCAACGCCACCACCGGCGTGCCGCAGGCCATGGCCTCGATCATCACGATGCCGAACGGTTCTTCCCAGCGGATCGGGAACAGCAGGCAGCGCGCGCCCGCGAGCAGTTCCCGTTTGGCGACCGCGTCGGCTTCCCCGAAGACGTGGTCGGTATCGGTGAGCAGGGGCTCGATCTCCTGTGCGAAGAACGCCTTCTCGGGCGGTTCGTTGCACTTACCGGCCAGGATCAGCTTCAGCCCGGCCTCGTGCGCGGCGCGCAACGCGAGCTGGGGGCCTTTGTAGGAGGCGTAGCGGCCGAGGAACAGCGCATAGTCCTGCTTCTCGGTCCGGAAGGGCCATTCACTGGGCCGCAGCGCATTGTGTACGCGGCCGATCCAGTTGAAACTCGGCGCCAGTTCGCGCTGCCGGTCGCTGATCGCGACGAGACGAGTGTGCTCGTCGAGAGCGCCGTAGTACTCCCACATATCGTTGTCGACCGGGCCGTGCACGGTGACCGCGGTCGGAATACCCAGCGCCTCGTAGGCGGGGGCGTTCAACGGGCCGGCGAAAGTATGGTCGTGGATGATGTCGATATGCCGGGAGCGGGCGAGTTTCTCCACCACACGCCGCACTTTGAGCGCGTTGACCACCTCGGGGAAGGGGTCGCCCAGCCGGTCGGCCTGAGTGGCCTCCCAGACCGGGACGAATTCGGCCTCGGTACCGGGCTTTCCGGCACCCAGGAGCGTCACCCGGTGCCCCCGCGCGACCAGGGTGTCGGCGAGTTCGGCCACCACGGCTTCCACACCGCCGTAACCGGCCGGGGGGACATCGAAATACGGGGGCGCGACCAGCACGATGTTCAGCGGGTGGTTGCGACCGTTTCCGCCGAAACCGGCACGTCGGGTTTTTCGCGCCGGGGTATCCGAATCGGATTCCGCATTCGTGAATATGGTGCTCAACTCATCCTCCTCGATTAGTGACCGCGCGGCATACCACAATCGCCACCCGGCCAATGGGTGGAGCTGATCGACAACCATTCGGTACGAGAGCAGTACCGCTATCGGAAGCGCGCCGGAATACCCGGCGCCGGAAAGAAGCGTGGCGGACGCCTGTTTACGCCCGGAACGCGGGAATTCAATCGCCGAAGTGCGCGGACCGCCCGGGCGAAATGCCGAACGCGGGTCGATCCGGGGTGGCCGAAGCAATGGCCAAGGTGAGACCGGCCCGTCTGCGGACCAGACATTCGGGAGAACAGAGTCGATGGATACCGTGCGCGCGCCGGGCCTGGCCGAGCGTCAACACTCCTGGATCTGCCGAACAGTCGGCGATATTGGATACGACTCCGTGTTCGGTGATGACATCGATACCCGGTTCCTGGGCTTCCGCCGCGAGCGGCGCCGATGTGTACCCGATCCTCACCGTTACCTCCTGCACTCGTCGAGCTGGGGCAAACAGTTTCCCGGCCGCCGGTGCCCCGCCGGCCGGTCTAGCTACTCGAGCCTGGGTCGAGCGGTGGAGCAGTGTGAATATCAGGAACGACGCCCATTCTACGCGTGCTCCCTTGTCCACTCGATCTCGAATAATCCCAGTTCGGCATAAACCTGGTTAATTCGCGCGTGCTGATATGTGCACCTGAATCATCCGCCGCGGACCGCACGTAGCACCTCCTGGTGGAGTGAATCCGCCCGTGCGGTGATTTCCTCGATCCGTCCCAGTACCTGGGTGAATGTCGCGGCATGCGCATCCGGAAGCGAGACGACATTGATCTCGATATTCAGTTGGGAGGTGACCGCGGCGGCCCGGGCGGACGCGGCGGCCGCACCGATATCGGTGACCACATTCGGATTACCGATCGGGAGCAATTCGGTTGCCAGGGTCAGTATCCCGTCGGCCTCGTCGATCACCGCGGCGGGGACCCGGGCGGCCTCCAGCAGCGCTGCCTCGATAGCCGCCGACCGTTCGGCGGTTTCTTCGTCGTTGCCCTTGGGCAGCTTGTAGGCGGCGCCGACGGCGGTGAACGCGTCGGCATCGGCATCGGCCAGGGCCAGGGCCCGCTCGCGGGCGGTATCGGCGGCTTCGATGATGCGGTCGATCACCGGCCGGTGATCGGCATCCTTGGCCCGGGTGGTGTAGCGCGCGACCATGGCGACCAGCGCGGCTCCCTGTGCGGCGTGTAGCGCGGCGACCGCGCCGCCACCCGGTGCGGGCACCTTCGCCGCGAGTTCGCCCAGGTAGTCACCGATCGGCGAACCCCCGAAACCGCTGGCGGTGTGCTGAGGCGATTGGGTGGGCTGCGACACGATTCGGCCTTTCTCGATCAAAATTGCTCGAAGTTAGCTGTACTGCTCGGAGCGTTACCGGTTTCAACCTACAGCGTCCCCCGGCGTGGCCGGTGCCGGGCCACCCCGTAGCCGGGATTATGTTGAGGACATGCGGATCGGATTGAGCATCAACTACTCGGGCGGCTTCACCGAGGCGGCGGCCGAAGTGGCCGATTTGGAGCGGGCCGGGCTGGACGTCGTGTTCGTGCCCGAGGCGTACTCCTTCGACGCGGTCAGCGCCCTGGGCTACCTCGCCGCCAAAACCTCCCGGTTGCAGCTGGCGTCGGGGATCCTGCAGCTCTACACCCGGACGCCCACCCTCACCGCGATGACGGCGGCGGGCCTGGATTTCGTCTCCGACGGCCGGTTCGTCCTCGGCCTGGGCGCCTCGGGGCCGCAGGTCATCGAGGGCTTCCACGGCGTCCCCTACGACGCGCCGATCGGCCGGACCCGCGAACTCGTGGAGATCTGCCGCAAGGTCTGGCGGCGGGAACGGCTGGAGTACCAGGGCAAGTACTACCAGATCCCGCTGCCCGAGGGGACGGGCACCGGACTGGGTAAACCCCTGAAACTGATCAATCACCCGGTGCGCGAACGTGTCCCGGTGCTGCTCGCCGCGCTGGGCCCCAAGAATGTGGAACTGGCCGCCGAGCTCGCCGAAGGCTGGCAGCCGATCTTCTTCCTGCCGGAGCGCGCCGACGCGGTCTTCGGTGACGCCCTGCGTGCCGGAAAGGCCAAGCGGGACCCCGAACTCGGCGCGCTCGACGTCTACGCCGGCCCGGCACTGGCCATCGGCGAGGATGTGGAACCGCTGCTGGGCTTCGTGAAACCGATGCTGGCGCTCTACATCGGCGGAATGGGCGCCAAGGGTAAGAACTTCTATCACACCCTGGCCACCCGCTACGGGTACGGTGCCGAGGCAGACCGTATCCAGGAGCTCTACCTGGCGGGTAGGAAAGACGAAGCGACGCAGGTAGTTCCGGACGATCTGGTCCGCGATATCTCGCTGATCGGCCCGGCGGGATATGTGAAGGAACGCGTCGCCGCGTTCGCCGAGGCGGGAGTGACCGTACTCAATGTCGCGCCGCTGGCCGCGACACCGGCCGACCGGGTCAAGCTCATCGAACAGTTCCGCGCGATCTGCGACTGATCCGCGGCCACAGACGACCGGGCCGGGCCACCGCCACCGCTCTGGGTATGTTCGCCAACTCCGGCATCCAAGGCTCCGACGCAGGTACGCTGCTCAAGTCC